>CAVFNL010000001.1:0-6083 GCA_963623875.1 Parabacteroides distasonis
GTCTTCTATAGATTCCTCAATGGCAGATATGTAGTCACCAAAACTTTTGACGCATAAAACACTGATTTTTTTATTTTCCAAAGAATACTTTTCTATAGTCGCCACTGCTAACCTGCTTTTACCAATTCCGGCAGGTCCGGTTATGGCAACAAAATCTTTTTTACTTAGCAAATTGCAGACATCATCTATTTCTTTTTCCCTTCCAATAAATTTGGTAGACAAGGATTCCGAAATCTCAATTCGATGTTTTTTAAACTTTTCAAGATCATCTAATTTAAAAGACATATATAACCACCGCCAATCAATTTCTTTATTAGTTTAATTATATCACGTAATCGCTTATTTTTCTCTTATAGATATCGATAAACCATAGAAGACGCTTAACTATTTCATCAAGAATAAAAAAGCCGCTCTCCCCATCATATGATGTGGATTAAGCGGTTTGCTTTTCTTATCTTCAATTGTCGATTCGAAATGTTCTATTTCTTTATATGAATCGTTCTTCATCGCAGGCATTGTGCTTTCTTTTAGCGGTATGCTGAGAATGATTTGATTTAATTTTCCATTCAAACACGAAGCCTAAAAAGAAAATGATTTCATATACTTTACCTTCATAGGCTAATGGCATCGCTATCCCCGATTTTGCATGGTCAGTGAGAGTATTTTTCTGAGTGGAAGGCGGTTTTATGCCGTAAAAATCCATTATCGCATAAGGAAAAAAGCACACTTTAGAAGACTAGAAGGGACTGCAATACCCAAATAAGTATTTTGAGTTTTTCACATCTATACACTATGTCATATATAGATGAGACTTAAATTCTTGATTTTTACCTTAGTTAAGGCATTTTCACCTTTAAAATCAAGACTTTCAAGGACTAAACAAGATTAAGCGGTTGTAGTAATTTCTTCCAAAATGGTGGAGTGTGTAGTGGAGAATCATTTTCCACTACCGAGTGAAGATTTGTTCCACTACTCATAGAGGTTTATCAAGCCATTTTGTGTAAAGAGACCTCTTTAGTTCCACTACTAATATAGCATTAATTCCACTACCTTACTAGTAGTGGAAAATAATTATTGAATACTCTCATTATAATGCTTAATACGATTGAAAAGGCTGAAATGTAAGGCTTAAATAATCTGATTAAACTTTTACTTTTTTTAAATTATATCTTCATTTAATTTGACTATTAAAATCTTTAACAAAGTGCTATTCAACATTAAATGCTGTATGTTATATTGTAATTAAAATTAACAGTTTTATCATTCCAAGGCCAAAAATCATCTCTAACCATTTGAATCGTTCTTTTATCAAGCATATTGACTATTTTTGTATTCGATTTTTTCTCTCGAATCAAATAGACGGATGTTTGCATAGATTGATTGATATTATATGAATACCAAGGATCATTTTCAGACCATGGCTCAAGATAATCAAATTCAATATTTACTACATCTTTTGCCATATTACCTTTATCATAAATTTTAGGTGATTGTAATGTTGTTGAATAAGATGAGGATACACTTGCACTAACCTTAGCTGAACAATCAGAAGATATTTCTGAACTTAAATCACTTCCATAAGTAATATTCATTTCTGGATTTTTAGCTTTTGGTTGATAATCACGCAACTCTACTTGATCACTTTGAGGATCAAAATTATAAATGATCTTACTAGTACGGAAATCATCAGTATTATCATTATTTGGTGACACATAAGTCTCATGAGCAATCAAATAATACCTATAATTACTTGTAATTATTTTAAAAGACGAATACCATTCAAAGAAATCTCCATAGTGGACTCCATCATAATCTAGACTCCATGTTAATTTTTGAGAGACAACTGATTTCCATGAATCCCCAATAGTCATACTAACAATATCGTTAGAGCAAATGCTTATATATTCTTCACAAAGTTTACCAGTATTTATTTCATCTTTAACTTTATCTATCATCTTTTCTAAATCTATAGCTGTAGTATAATTTGTACCTATCAAATAACCTTCGCCAATGGTTGAGTCATCAATTTTAAAGAAATATTTTCCATAAATTTCAGCACGAATATCAATTTCTAATTGATTGTCTAAAGCGACTGATGAAACCTCATTTTCATTGTTAGAATTAACATCTTTATAGATGATAATACCTTTACTATTTAAATTATTTACTAGATCATTCACATCATTTAAGTTTTCTACATGTTTAATTAAAACATCATCAACTTCATTTTTTATACATAGTGTTTGGACAGTACTCCCTAATGTTACAGTAGAAAGTAACAATAAAGTTTTTGTTATCATTATTCGTTGTGTTTTCTCCTTCGTAAAAATTTAACGAGTGAGATAACAAATCCTACAATAGATAAAAGAACAAGGAAGCGAAAGAATGTTCCACTTGAAACCCAAATACGCACATACCACCATACAAAAGAATAAGATGAGTTATACAGAATCGGATTTAAAATAGAATAAATAAATGTACCAATAAAAAGCCCAATTGAAAGAAGCATTACAATAAGTAAAATTATATCTACTTTATCCAGCACTGTTTTTTGTATATTTTTTGACCCAGTGATGTCTTCTTTATTTTCTATCTCTTTGCCATTAACTAAATAATCTAAATTCACATTGAACAATCTAGCAATAGCATTTAACGTATCAAGACTTGGTTGGCAGACATCAGTTTCTTATTTTTGAACAGCTTGTCTAGATACATTAAGTTCTAATGCAAGTTTTTCCTGCGATAGATTACTCTTATTTCTTAATTCTTTAATTCTTTCTCCAAGTGTCATATATTCACCTCACGTCATTATTTTTCTTGCTTAAAAAGCCTTTATAATTTTAAACTTTTCAAAATATAAATTCAGCCAACCATAGGTTGCATTTTGCATAATTTTAAGAGCATTTGCTCTCATATCAAAGAATTACCAAAAGAGAAATAAATCCAAAAAAACGATATTTTCCAATCATATTACAAGGAATCAAAAAAAATTTTTAAGCACATACATCTTATTTAATACTAATAGCTATGGAATTAATATATTTGACTCTTGGATCTTTACATAAATTCTAAATATTATTATTTTGATTTTAAAATGGATATTAACGGTTCTAGTTCTGAATTAGCCTTATCTAATATTTTAGAAATATCTAATCTTTCAAGTAAACCAGATACTTTCTTACCCTTTATGTATATTCTATTTCCTTTTTTAAATATATTTTGTATTTTATCATAGCCGTTTTTACCAGTTAACTTATTTGGTATTTTAATTCTCAACCAGTTACACATTCCTTCAACATCATATAATAACCAATCTTCAATACTCTTACGTGCTTTCACTTGAATCACTTTGTTGGCACCAGCATTTTCCATTTTAGATTGAACACTATTCCAATCAATTGGAGGAACGCTTGCAAATTCAAATATATCAGTATCATAGCAAAGTGCAACTATAAACTCTTTTTTAGGATTCATTTGTATGATACGTTTAAATTTCATTAAAGAATCTTTTTTAAATCCACCTACACCACGGACATTAAAAACACTTACTTCACATTCAAGTCTCTTATTAGGCAATTCATTTCTAATCAAGGGAATAATATAATTTTTATAAAGTTCTTCCTCAGTTTCGCCTTCTACAAATATGACTACATATTTACTCATAACTAATCCTCTAAATAATCATTAATTAGTTCTGATTCATCAGCGATTAAAGAAAACAAATAATCTCCTGTTAGCATATCAACTTCCTTAGCATCTCTTATTAATGGTTTCATGTTAACGCGCTTGAATATAACCCCACCTTCATTATCAGATAAACCTGCATAAATTGATTCATTTGAAAGATAACTAATTATATATGGAGAATGGCTTGTAAATATAAGTTTTGAATCATCAAGAAGACTAGCTATAACTTGAATATACGAATTAAGTAAACTTGGATGAATAGAATTTTCTGGTTCTTCAACTGCAATTAGAGATACATTACTCATTTCAGCAAGAATTATCCTTGTCAATAATACTAATATTTTTTTAGCTCCATCAGACATTTCTTCAAAGCTCAATGATGCAACTAAGTTCTTATCTTTTACAGAAAGTAAATAAATGCTATCTGATATAGATAGTTGTGATTCATCAGGAAGTTTTACATTGCTTGTATTTATTTTTACTTCAGCCACATTCAATTCTTCGATATTCGGAAATAATGATATAAATGTAGATTCAATCAAATCATACTTATCTTTATTGTTTTCCTTGAGTTTGTATAAAACCTTAGGAAGATTACTTATCATGAACATTACATTACCAACATCTTTGACTAATACAGGCTCGGAATTATACATCGATCTAGGGTCCAATGTATCTTCCATATATAAGGAGATACTATTTAATTTTTTGATAATATCAACACAAAATAAATCATCGAAAGATTTCAATTTGTTGATAGCTAATTCCATACCATCTATTTTTAACTTTGTAGTGCATCTAGACTGAGGTGAAGCTTTATAGAAACATTCATTCGTATTTCTATCAATTATTGTAGTGTATTTTTGATGCGCTTCATCTCTCTTGATTTTCAAACTTTCCTTTACAATTAATGGTTCTTCATCCTGCTTATACGCCCATTTTGTTTCATAAGAATATAAAACCAGATACTTTTGATTATCAATATTAGTTTTAGTTTCTATTTCAAAGCAAAAGTTCTTTCCAAAATTTGATTTATTAAAAGGCATAGAACTTTTTGATGACAACATCAAGGCTTTAGAACTATTGTTAGCTTTAATAAAAGATATGCCATAGTTAATACCTTTTAAAAAATTTGATTTACCTAAATTATTTACAGACACAATAGCAGTTAATCTATCAAATGAAATATCAACATCAGAAAGATTTTTAAAACCATCTATCCTTACTCTTTGAATTTTCATTATTACATCTCCGTTTCTCTTTATTACACATTCATTATAATATTAAATTTTAAAATACGCAATAAAAAATTGCGTATAATCTTACAAAACAAGCTATTTTTGATAGTTTTCTAGATAATACGCAAATTTTAAAGTTATTTATATGTATCAAATTCAAATATAAGTCTAAATATTATTGTGTACTTACCAAAGTCTAATGACATGCGTTCAACACTATCTATAACTTGAACGATTTTAAATATTCAAACATTCTTCAATTTGTTTTTTTTATTCCTAAAACACGCCCATCATTACTTATTCTAAATATTATTGTTCCATCATTAAAATTAGCAAATGCGCTAACTGTCTTTAAATAACTTTTAGAGACATTTTTTTATATTCGATGTCCTTAGCTTTCCTTGTAATCAAATTTCTTCTATTTGTACATCGTCGCTGCAATGATTGCAACGATAATCGTTGCGTTGCAAGACATGTAACAACGATGAAACTACTCTTTTAGAAATACATAAGCATTTCAGCAATAAAATATTAAATGAGAGTTTTTAATATTATTTTATTTGAGTAGTGGCTCTATTTTTAAAGTCAAAAAACACTCGATTCTAAGGAGACTATGGATGATTTTAGGGACTAGTAAGGACAAATTTCAATGATAAAGGATTTTGAGTTTTTCACATCTATACACAATGTCTTATATAGATCCGACTCTAATCCTTGATTTTGCCTTAACTAAGGTATTTTACCTTCCAAATCAAGACTTTACAGGTCTTATAAGAATTAAGCGGTTGTGGTATTTTTTTCCAAAAGCGTGGAGAGTGGAGTGGAGAGCGTGTTTCCACTACTGAGTGGAATGGTAGACACTACTATTTAAATAGGTTTATCAAGCTATTTTACTAAAGTCGACCTCTTTAGTTCCACTACTAATATAGCATTAATTTCACTATCTTACTAGTAGTGGAAAATAATTATTAAATACTCTCATTTGAACAATGCTTTGGCGACATTTTCAATAAATCTTCGGGTATTACCTTTTCTTAACTGATTTCGAAATCATATGAATTAATTTCTTATTATAGATTGCAAAAGTCAATGCTAAAAAGCAAAGAATATATGCACATAAACCTATCCAAATATTTGGAATAAATGTGCAACCATAGA
>CAVFNL010000002.1:0-2082 GCA_963623875.1 Parabacteroides distasonis
AACCCGAGTTTGCCACCTTATAAAATCAAAAGCCAGTAGAAAATCCCGTACCTACTGGCTTTTTTGATGTTTTTGCTAAAAAATACCTTTGTTATTTTATGTACCTACATAGGTACCTACAATCAAATTTTTATTCCAACCTTTATACGCTTTAAATCAGCTCTTTTATATAATTTATTAGGAATAATTATATTGAAAGCCCTAAGGATTACTGATAGATCATCATCATGTATATTATTGAATCTATAATATTCATCATTCATTTGATCTACTGTCCACTTATTTAATGCTTTTATAATTTTGTATGCTGGCATACCTTCTTGCCAGTATTTATCTTTGTCTATTTCAAATTCAGGTAATTCCTTGATTTTATATTGAATAATACGAAGGATAAGAAGTGATATAAAACAAATAATTAAATGTGCGTTTATATGTTCTTTTGTTCTGACAAAGATCGGTCTTGTATTTAAGTCGCCTTTCATAATTCTAAATTGATCCTCAATTCTTGATAGACCATGATACTTATCGATTATCTCTAGATCATCCATATTAAGCTCTGAAGAAACGATTTTATAATAGCCCATTAATGAATTGAATTCGTTAATTTTTTCTTCATCTAATAATCCTTTTAATCTAGTAGAATCAATGATTTCTCCAGTATCTATATTTTCAACATCTTTCTTCATAAATTTCTTCAAATCTTTTGTTTGTGATTTAGAAACTCTAAAAGACTCAGGAGAAGCCTTTAATCTTTCAATGAATTCAAGAAACGATTTATTTTCATGTTTTTGTTTATCCTCAAACTTTTTAGACCAATAAACAACTTCTTTTTCAGTAATTTCTTTTTCATTTCCAAATTCATCTTTTACCTTTTTATGAATAATTCTTGATTTATACTTGAAATCTGTTGATTGATAGATGTAATCTTTATCATCAGTTAACCATTGTTTATCCTTTTTAGTGCTTTTTAATGTACTTTTACTTACGATATACCCATTACCTAAAGAAGTAATATGTAAGAGATTTGGATAGTTTGTCATACCTCTATCACCAATAAAGATAAATCTTTCAAACTTCATATCATCTACAGAAGACTTTAGGGCCTCAGTAACAGTTTGATGATCTAGAGTGTTGCCCGAAAACATTTCTACAGAAATGGGAAATCCTTGTTCATCCATAAACAATCCCATTTGGACAATCGGAAGTTTTCTTTCCTCCTTACTTACTCCATTTTTTCTAATGCCTTTTTCATCATCAGTATCACTATCTGGTGATTCTATTTCAAAATAGAAGTTTGTTACATCATAAAAGACTAGAGTAGATTTGCGATTAAATTTATTTACCATGGTTTTATTTAATGTATTAAAAATCGTTTTACGATATTTATAAACGAAGTCTAGAGAATCATATACGTTAAATTCATAAGGGTTATCGATGATAGGAGTATAGTAATCATTGTTTTGAGATATTGTAGCTATTTTTGATGCAGGATTTAATAATCTACCATATACTAAAAGTCTAATGAAGCCTGTTAAATCGTATTGAATTTTATAAATAGATTTATAATGTGCAAAGAGATCAATTAAACCTAAATCTTTCATTATTTGTTCAATAATTACATGTGAATAAAGTTTTGGTGAACCGATTAAATAAGGATCACCCTCTGTATATTCTAATGAATAATGTTCTAATTGTTGACTTTTAATACAATATGGTTTTAAAGATTCGATTATTGGAGAGCCTGATTTAAATGATTCTTTTAATCTAGAGATGTAGTCGGGTTTACCATCATCATATCTTGATAAAGGACCTATATTGTAAATTAATTTCTTTTTTGCTACTTTGACACCTTTAGAATTTGGAGACCTATAAGATTCAACAAGTCTTAAATATGGTGTACCATTATTTATACATTTTTCGATATACATAAATTTCACCCCTATTATTATGCGAGTATATACCTACATAATTATTATACCAAAAGTTGATAAATTTTGCAATAAAAAAAGCCTTTTATATATAAAATATATAAAGGACTTAAAAAATTGTGTTTTTATTAAAATTTAACTGGCAAACTCGGGA
>CAVFNL010000003.1:0-3190 GCA_963623875.1 Parabacteroides distasonis
TTTGTGATACAGTTTCAAGAACATGGAAAAATTGATTAACACTTGATGTCTCATCACTACTTGAGTTTGAAAATTTTGTAGCAAACGCCACACGAATAAATCTACTTTGACTACTTAAATCACCAGGCAAGCCTATTGCCCCTAAGCCTCTTGAGTAAAATGTATCATCAAATGAGAAACTTTTACTCAAATCTTCATTTGATAATGCTTGAAATTTCTTTAAACTTTCTAGTTGATAATTAAATGGTGGATTATTAGTCATACATCCTACTTTATTATCATAAATATGAGTAGAGTCCTTCATAAACTCAACTACAATACATTCATTACTATCTCTTAAAATATAATGAAGACTTGCACATGGATATAAATTATTATATGGAGTATCTACAACATTAATAGTTTTTATAGTTTGTCTTGCTTCACTAACAGTTTTACAATTACATAGTATATAAGATATCAGTTCAAATTGAGCCACATTAATCTTATTATCTTCTACTTTATTATATGATGCATTACCTACAAAATTTAGACCTGCCATACCAAGTCCACATTCGTTCATCGCATCATAATACATAGGATAATCATTTGCGACATGAGCTATACCTATAATAGCATAGTGATTATTATTAATACCTAAATGTCTAAAATTAAATGAATAATTCTTTGGTGTAATTACCACCTTTTCTCCATAACTAGACTCATAATCAAGAGTACGACCAAAATATGTATCTTTAGTTTTAATTGAAGTTGCTGTACACATAATATACCTTTCCTTTACTTCTCTCCTATATTAATTCTAACATCTTTTTAAAACATTATTAATATCTATAAAAGGTTTATTTTTATTTAATATTATTTTTAAAATCATTTCAAATTTCTATCATTAAGAATTCTGTTTCTAATTCGCATTGAATTGTTTGGAATTACATATTCTATATTATTCTCTTTTGCATATTTAAAATATTCATCCACCTTTGAGTCAATAATTCCGGTTGTATAAACGATAAACTTTTTAACTTCAGTATTATCAACAGCATTGCGAATTGCTTCTACCAATAACCTTTCTTCATCAGATTTCCCCATTATTCCTTTTAATGATATTGCAAGCATTTTAGCATGATGAATACCATCAGTCATATATTCAAAGCTATATTTATTTGCATAATTAATGTTAGGAATAACCGGAATTTTTAATTCTAGAAGAAACCATAATCCTACTATTCTAGCTTTAAATTGTCTATATTTATTTTCAATTATCTCAATGTCTCTAACTTGTGAATAATCTGGTTCTATAACCATTTTAACATTTTTAAATCTTTCTTTATAAAATCTTAACAGTTTTTCGTTATCATAATATATTGCGTTAAAAAGTCCATGAATACCATCAAATTTATTATCATATTGATAAAAACATACACAAGTAAGATTTGTTTTATAATAATCTTTTACTTCTCCATATAAGCATAAATAATTTGGTGATGTTTCTAATTCACAAGGTAAAGTAGGATATTCTTCCCTGCCTTCCACTAACGTTTGGTTTGTTAAATTTGTATAGTATAAATTATATTTTTTTAATAAATCAAGATATTTCATAAACCACCCTTGCTTGACATTTATTCTTTTTAAATATAGAATATTTATGCATTGATGATATGTTATAACATACCATTAAATAAGCGTAGATTATTACCAGTTTTCTACGCTTTTTTATATGGAAAGTTTGGTGCAAAAACATTGATATTATTTTCTTCAAAGGTATTTAAAATTTCAAGCAATTCTTTAGCTTTGCCCTTAAAAATCAACACATTAACACCATTTAAGTACTTTGTAGCTTTAGTTATATCACAATTTAAACTCTTGGCGATGATATATGCCTTTTTAGCACTATAATCATTTTTTTCTATGTATAATTCATAATCTTTCGTATCAAATTCTATAGGGTCATTGTATGTCGATACTGTCTTAAACACATTACAATTGGGACATTTTGCACCGCAGCAATTTCCTTCAATTGCAAAAATCAATTTAGTTCCACATTTATCACAATATTCTAATTTATCTTTCATAATTTATTTTCTCCTTTTCTTTGGGTAAAAAATTATAAATTCACCTCGTTTACTCAAATCTGGACATTTAGGATTATTTATTTTTCTAGGTGCTATATCAAATACACCACTTTTATCACTATAATTCCATAAAATATTATTTGGAGCTTTTACAGGTACTCCAAGTTTATTAGCCAAATTTTGAGCAAATCCAAACGGATCCATTCCAGTACTGCAAGATAACAGTCTAATTGGTTGACCATTATAGATTTTCATATGTTGCAACATCTTTGCAAGTTGCTTAGCTTTTAATAAATAATCTTTTCCTTTATAATTAAATTTAATTTTATAAGGTGATCCATGAGCAATTATATCAAAATATCCATCAGGATCTTTATCTTTTCTATACTGGGCATTTTTTAAAAACTCATCATTTAAATTCATTAAACTTAAATCTGCTGATGCTGCTTTAATTATATTTGCTAATTCTTTAGCTATTAATCCAGCATTAAAATTTGTTATTCCTAATTGACCAAAAGCCCCTTTTGTACCAATTCTTATCCCTAATCTCCCTGGTCTACCCATATTAACATACCATCATTTCTTATTTTTTTCATCTTTTTGTTCCTTCTTTCGATTAATTTTTGGTATGTTACATATTTTGCATTGATAATATGTTATAACATACCTTTAAAAAGTATAGATGTTACCAGCACCATTACTTTCATTTTTTAATATTTTAATAACACCCCTTATCCATTAAAAAGCTCCTTACTTATAAACGCTATCCCAACTTACATTATACGTTAATTCAATAGTGTTTTAATTCTATCATATAGTTTCAATCTCTATATAAGTATTCACCCCTTTATTGTGTTTTAATCCCTAAGTTTTCTCATTTAGATTCAGTCTATAACTACCACGATAGAATATATCACCATTAAGTATCATTTGTCAAGTTTTCTTTGAAAAAACTATGCAAAAATATCACTAAACTTTAAAAAGACACTTGCTTATATAACAAATGTCTTTAGTTATTTGTTTTTTATTTAACTTAAATATAATAATTTTAAAACTAATTTAATAAATGTAATTTTCAAGAATATTAATCATATCTTTTCTACTTTTAGATGATTTATTTT
>CAVFNL010000004.1:0-4186 GCA_963623875.1 Parabacteroides distasonis
AAATAGAACAATTCTCATTCATCATAATATAACAGTTCGTCGGAATAGAATTTGGCTTAACATCAAATTGAATATTTCTTCTATTAAAATCTGGAAACAGACTTATCAATTTGTCTATATTATTATAAATAGAATCTATTCTGCCAATGATAGAAAATTGAAAGTTTAATATATTAGTGTCTTCATATTGCTTCATGTTAGTCTCCTTTATTTTTATTTTCGTAAATTTTACTGCAAGCCCAATTATTAGAATATTTTTCTCAATTGATAAATGTATCTTTTAAATTCAAAATAGATTATTTATCAATTTTTATCAAATTTAATTTATCGTTTAGTTTTTTAAATTCTACATTCATTCCAAAATTAAGATTATCTACAGTCTCTTTTTGATTAGCAAGAATCATTTCATCGCTTGAATAATTTTCAGATGCATTATATGTAAAACCATCCATCCCGTATATTTTCACTTCTAACGGATTACATTTAGTCATCAATTTTAAAAACATCAATCCAGAGTTATCACTAACAAACTGATTTTCATTTAGAAGAGATGAATAGTTTATTTTTATCATACACTCATTGGAAGGAATATTCGAAGTAGCAATAATTTTATTTTGAGAACTTAACTCAAGTTCTTTCATTCTCTTTTTATTGCCTACAAATATATAGTCAACCTCTGTTTTAGAATAATTATGATTAATGGAAACCAACAAGTATCCATTCTTTTTATCTTCTATAATTTGACTAGAGTTTAATATTGAAGACTTTCCTGGACATATCATTGCAATTTTCTTGTTATAAAAAATATTCTTAGCTTTATCAAAATCATCGTTAATTGAGTCTTTTGATTCTAAATATGACAAATATAATTCCTCAATATATTTTTGATCATATTCCACTTTTTGATCTACATCTAGCATATCAAAAATAGAATTAATATCATCAACTGTTAAATTATTTTTCTCCATTAAATGTTTGGCATAATTAGGATGACAATTGTGTTTAGCGGATAAGTAATTAGGTAATGAATATCCCCATGGAGTCAACGAATAAATCTTTTCGATAATAGAATCATTAATATCCAAAATAGGAGTAATATTATAATTACCAAGATATTCTTGATTTAGGTAATTAATTAATATTTCTGTATTAAGGTTTCCAGCGCCTCTGCCCATACCATGCACAGAACTATCTATAATGAACTTTCTATTTGAATTTTCAAGTAATGACATAGCATTTGCAAAAGCTAACTGCATATTGTTATGTGCATGAAATCCTAACAAAATATCATTCGATAAATTTCTTTCAGCAAGTTTAAAGTAATATAATGCCTCTTTCTTATTCATCGAACCAAAACTATCAACAATATACATAGAATATGGTTTAAATTCATTACATTTATTAATCAAATATAAAAATTCTGATTCAGTATAAGATAAACTTACCATCGCTTGTACGAATACTTTGTATCCTTTTTCTTTTATAACTTTACAATAATCTAAGGCAGAAGATAAATCTTTCTTATGGAAAGCTACTCTTATACAGTTAACTCCATTCCCATTATAATTAGGCACATCATTTATATCTACAGAGCCATAATTAATCATTATTGCATAATTAGTCTTAATTTTTTTTGGTAATATTTTATTTACATCATCAATTGAATGAAATTTAGAAATACCTGTAGTAGTTTCTACATTCTCATTAACAAATCCACATTCAATATAATCAATATTGGCTTCATATAAATTAGAAATTATATTTTTAATATTTTTTTGACCGAATTTCCAATTATTTACATATCCACCATCACGAAGTGTACAATCTAATACTTGTGCTTTAGAAGTTTTCACTCCAGCAAGATTTAATTTGTTATATGTATCTCTTGCTTTTTCAAAATATAAGCCCGAATCTGTAGAATAACTTATATATTGAACACCAAGAGATTTCCATTTTTCCGCTAATTCAAAATCATCTACAAATGTTCCGATTGTTTTACCTTTAGTTTTAGCAGCCTCAACAATTTCCATCATTGCCTTCAATACAATTGGATTTTTAACTTGACCAGGAACTCCTAATGATTGCGATAAATCATACGGTCCAATAAATATAATGTCATATCCATCTATTTCTAGAATAGAATTAAGATTCTTAATAGCTTCAGTTCCTTCTAACTGTATAATTATTAAATTATCTTTAGAATCTTCAAAATATTCATTTCTATCAACGCTTGAGTATCCAGCAGCACGAACAAATCTGCATACACCTCTTTCACCATATGGATAAAATTTAGCGTATTTAATTATCCTTTCAACATCTTCTTTTGTTTTAACATTAGATACTTGTATACCTTTTGCACCAATATCTAATGCTTTACCAATTACATTTTCATCTATAACTGGTACTCTAACAATTGGAAGAATCCCTTTTGCTTCACAAGCTCTAATATTATTTTGCTGATGTTCAATATCAGTTGGTCCATGCTCGGTATCCAGAATAGCGTAATCAAAACCTGCCAAAGCATCAATTTCAACAAACATCGGATCAGATGTTTTCATAAATACGCCATAAACGAATTCTTTATTATTTAGTTTTCTTTTAAATTCATTTAGTTCCATCTTCTATCTCCTTTCAACAATACAAACTGATATTATTTATTTCAATTATTTTTTCATTAAATGATTATATACAGAATCAGCAATTTGAAAATCTTCTAATTCGTCTATATCTATACCTTCAATTTCAGATACTTCAACTATATATGGATTATTACCAATTCTTCTTCCAAGTTTTTTAATTACATCACTCTTATAAATATAAAATCCACTAGTTTCTTCATATAATGGATCAAGGTCTTGTGTTCGAGGAATGTTATCTAATTCATAATTGAATGGCTTGCCATCCTTCCATAAAAAATCTTGTAATTTTTTAGCAGCAAATGATGAATCATATTCGCCACTAAGAACTTTATCAAGTCCATTCTCTATACTTTCAATTTTTATGAATGGAGCAGTCGTATGTGTCATAACATAAACATCAGCAGGAACTTCACTCGTAAAACATTTCAACACTTCATTCATCTTTGTTGTATCTTGATCTAAAGAAGTACTTCTTTTTAAATAGTGTACACCTTCAGGAATAAATTCTTTTATATCTTCATTTGAACAATATACATATACTTCATCAATCTTCTTAGATTTAAGTAATGTGTTTAAGATGTAATAACATAAAGGTTTACCATTTGTAAAAGAACGTGTATTCTTTTGAGGTAATCTCCTGTTATTTAATTTCATAGGAACTACTGCAATAACTTTCATTAAAATTATCTCCTTTATTTTAATATTTCAGTTATATCAACTCTAGGATAAACTTCGAGCATTCCACCACGAGTTGCATTAAAAACATTAACATTTTTATCTTTTATCCAATCACTAAAATGTTGGTGACCTTCAATCATTTTATCACCCATAATCGGGGCCTTAGGGTCTTTATGACCATAATCAACAATATGTGTTTTAGGAAGATTATAATTGCAATCACAGCCTAGTAAATAAATATTAGTGAATCCCATATATACAGCTAATTGCATAAGAGAAAAAGTGATTGAAAACGAATCGTAAATGCCTGCATAACAATCATCAGAAAATTGAAATTTACCATATGTCTTTTTATGAAACATTTTATGGTCAAGAAGATTTAAATAAAAACTTTTTAATTTATCATTTTCTATATAATTAGCTTTAATCATTAAGCAGTCATTATTACTACCATTAACATAATTATTTATATCAGCTTTCATTTTATCATAAACATATATATCTTGAATTCCATAAATGTTTGGCCTCCAAGATGTTTGATCAAATAATTTAAGAATAGAATTCATTCCAAAACAGAATATATGTTTTTCATGTAATAAATTTAAATCCTCTATTGTCAAACTTGGACCAGTAGCGACAATAAAACAACTTTCACCTTTATGCGATTCTTTTAAATTCTTGATCCACAAATATTTTTGATCTATATAACCTTTGTGTCTCTTATTCATTTCTCTATTTGATCTATTCCATTCAGATTTTAAAATAGGATAACAAATGATTCTGCTTGTTGAATCAAGAAATTTATTTTTTTTTATCTTTAATTTTAAATTATTTAACCCCATTTTAAATTTCCCTCTTGATCATATCTA
>CAVFNL010000005.1:0-80141 GCA_963623875.1 Parabacteroides distasonis
TATAAGGGATCATTTGATATATTTAATTTATCAAATAATTCTTTAGAATCACAACTTTTGAATAATATGCATTAAGCATAGATAAGGCCATAGTTTTTCCAAAACGGCGTAGACGTGTGAGGCACATGAATTTATTAGGTTTTCTTATGTAATGATTACATTCTTTTATTATCATTGATTTATCTATAAATATATCTGCATTCAAAAAATCAATAAATGAATCATTTCTAACATTTAAATATAAACTCATATTTATCACCACCGGCCTTTAAGATGATTATAACATTAATTAATTAATTAAAACTTCTATCATTAATAAATTATTAATTATGCATTATGCACATATTTAAATAATTATTCAATAAGTTTTACATACTTATATTATAAAAAAGTTTCATTCTCTATTTTATTCGAACTGAGTTTGAAACTTTTTATGTTTTTACCTATTTAGTTAAATTGTGAATTGTAAAGTTCTGCATAAAAGCCATTATTTTTAAGTAATTGTTCATGCGTTCCATGTTCAACAATATTACCATCTTTCATGACTAATATTTGTGACGCATTTTTGATAGTTGATAATCTATGTGCAATAATGAATGAAGTTTTACCTTCCATAAGGTTATTAAATGCTTTTTGGACCATAATTTCTGTACGTGTATCAATATTTGATGTAGCTTCATCTAAAATTAATATATTAGGATTTTTGAGCATTAGGCGTGCTATACAAAGCAATTGTTTTTCTCCACCTGATATTGAGTCATCATCATCAATGATTGTATCGTATCCTTTGTCCAAATGATTTATGAAATCATCCGCATATGCTCTCTTACAAGCCTCAATTACCTCATCTCTTGTAGAACCCTCCTTAGCATATGCAATATTTTCATAAACACTACCTTTAAATAGCCATGTATCTTGTAAAACCATTCCTATATTATTTCTTAAAGATGCTCTAGAATAATCATAAATGTTTTTATCATCTATCATTATTTTCCCACTATTAACATCATAAAAACGCATTATCAAATTAATTAATGTTGTTTTTCCGCAGCCTGTTGGCCCTACAATTGCAATATGATCTCCTTTAGCAATATTAAGTGATATATTTTTTATTAGTGGTTTGTTTGAAACATACCCAAAAGATATATCATCAATATCTATTTTTCCATTTAATACTTCAATATTTGAATCATTTTCTTCAATTTCTTTTTCATCAATAAGTTCATATACTCTCTTTAATGATGAAAATGAATTTGATAATTCAGTCGCAACAGATGATATATCATTAAATGGTTTTGTATATTGATTTGCATATGTAAGGAATGCTGTAAGTATACCAACATTTAACATTTTATCATTATTGTAAATAATAAGTATGCAACCGATAGTCGCAACTATTGCATATACTAGATTATTTACAAATCTTGTAGATGGATTTGTAAGTGATGAATAAAATTGTGCATCGCAGCCTGCTTTATATAAATCATTATCTAATTCAATATATTTTTCTATATTTACACTTTCCATTTGATAACTTAAAACTATTTTTTGATTAGTAATCATCTCGTTTGAGAATGCTGTCATATCACCTTTAATTTTTGCTTGTTTTTTAAAACTCTTATAAGAATGGGTAGCTATAAATTTAGCCACAAAAAGTGATATTGGTGTAAGTACTATAACTATAAGTCCTAATTTCCAAGACATTACAAGCATTAAAACTATTGTCGCAATGATAGTTAGAATACCAGTAATTGCTTGAGTGAATCCTTGTAGTAAACCATCCGCAACTGTATCTGTATCATTTATTACTCTTTGTAATACATCACCTTCTAAATGGCTATCTAGATATGATACTGGAACATTTAATATCTTCTTAAAGCAATCATCTCTTAAATCACAAACTATAGAATAAGTTATCTTGTTTAATAAATAATTCATGAAAAAGCCAAATATTAACCCAGCTAGGACTATTCCTCCAAGAATTAATATATATTTATTCAATTCTGATTTATCAAATTTAGAATCGCTAAATATATTAATAGCCTTTCCAACTACTATAGGTGTAGATAAGGTTGCGACTACATACAAAATAGCGCATAGAAGGGATATAACAAGTAGTGGCATATGGCTATTTACATATTTCATTAAACGTTTAAGTAAACTTTTATCTTTCATAGTTATCCCTCCTATTCTACATCTTGTGATTCACAAATTTCTTTGTAAACATCACATGTTTTTATAAGTTCATCATGGCTTCCAAGTCCTACCATTTCACCTTTATCAAGAACAAGAACTAAATCACAATGCATCATATCAGATGCACGTTGACTTATTTCTATTACTGTTTTATTTATCTTTTTAATTTCATCAGTTAAAAGTTTTGATGTTTTAAAATCAAGAGCTGATTTAGAATCATCAAGAATTAAAATATCACTATTTTTTGAAATAGCTCTTGCAATCGCAAGACGTTGTCTTTGACCTCCTGATAAATTCTTACCTCCTTGATATATTTCAGTATCAATTCCTTTATCAAGTTTAGATACAAATTCACTTGCTTGAGCAACATTTAAAGCCTCACTTATTTCATCTTCTGTAATACTTTTTTTTGCAAATTCCATATTACTTCTAATAGTTCCTGTAAATAAAACAGATTTTTGAAATACTGTAGATATTTCACTTCTTACAAAATCTAATTTGTAATCTTTAATATTTCTACCATAAAGTATTATTTCTCCACTTGTTATATCATAAAATCTATTAATTAAATTTGAGAATGTTGTTTTACCAGAACCAGTACCACCGATTACTCCTAAAATCATTCCTTCTTTAATTGTTAAATTAATATTTTTTAAAGCAGGCAATGCATCATCGTTATATTTAAATGATACATTTTTTAACTCTAATGGAACATTATTTCCTTTTGTATCATACGCTCCATCAACTATCGATGATGTAGTATTAAATACTTCATTAATACGCTCACTAGAAGCAGATGCTTTTGTAAATACTACAACAAGGTTTGCGACAACCATTACTGCTATTTGAATTTGAATTAAATAATTATATAGGGATGTTATATCTCCTCTTTTAATATTAGAATTCTTAAACGCATCTCCACTTATATATAAAACAAGCATTATTGCAATATTTGTTACAATAAATACTAGTGGGTTTAACAATGCATTTAATCTACCAATTTTTATTTGAATATTTTTTAGGCTTACTGCTTCATCAACAAATCTCTTGTATTCATACTTTTGTCTATTAAATGCTCTAACAACTCGATTACCTGATATATTTTCTTTTGTTGTAGTTGTAAGTCTATCAAGTCTTTTTTGACTAATTCTATTCTTCTTTACTTGTGCAAACATTATTATAAATATTACCGCAAATAATAAAACACCTGTAAGTAGGAATATAAGACCTGCAGTATGATTTACCCTAAATGATAATATAGTTGCGCCTATAATTAAGAAAGGTGCACGAACTACAAGACGTATTAGCATCGCAACAGATTGTTGTACATTCATTACATCGCTATTAAGTCTTGTAAGAAGGGAAGATGTTTGAAATTTATCTATTTCTTTAAACGATAATGTATTTATATGTCTAAATAAATCGTTTCTTACTTCAGTTCCAAATCCTTGGCTTGCACGAGACGCAAAAAATTGGCAAACTATTGTACTACAAAGCCCAATACAGGCAAATAACAGTAATAATCCACCTCTAGATAGAATATAATTTCTCATTTCAGTTTTAGTACTAAAATCTCCATCAATTCCATTGTTAATCATATCAGCAATAACAAGTGGAACTAATAGTTCAAAAATAGCTTCTACTAGTTTAAACATAGGTCCAAATATTACATGCCATTTATATTTTTTTAAATATTTTTTGTATAGTTTTAACATAAATAAACACCACCACGTTGTATTATATCATGATTTTTTATATACTATATATATAAAATTATTATCTTTTCTATACCTAGGAGGTATATATGGAACTAAAAGAATTATTTTATTTTAAAACCGTAGTTGATGAAAAATCAATACTCAAAGCTTCTAAAGAACTCCACATTGCACAACCACCATTATCAAGAATGATGAAAAAACTTGAAAGTGAGCTTAATACAACTCTTTTCATACGTGGAAAAGAACTTAAACTTACAGAAAGTGGAAAACTTTTATACGATAAAGCCCTAACAATGTTAGAGTTAGAAAGTAGTGTTAAAAATGATATTAAAGAATTAAATAGTAAGCAAAATCAAACAATAAATATAGGTATTGTAACATCTTCTACATCTCTTCTTTATTCTGGTGTATTAAAAGAATTTTCACATAAATTCCCTAATACAAAATTCAACATTACTGAATCTAACACGTTTAAACTTCTTGATCTTCTAGATAAAAGATTAATAAATATAGCAATCACAAGAACGCCTTTCAATACAGATTTATACGATGTAATAAAGCTTGAAAGTGAACCTATGGTTTTAACTTCAAATAGTGATATTTCAGCATACATTTCTTTATATAACATCTCAAAATTAAAAGTTGTTGTGTATAGAAGATTTTATGATATTTTAACTAAATTGTTTAAGAAAAATAATTTAAAGTTAAATATCATAGCTCTTGTAGATGATGCAAAAACTGCAATACTTTTTGCTAAATCAATAAATGCGCATGCTATAGTACCTTTTGGTGCGTATAAAACTTTTAGCAATAATCTTTATTCTTCTACTATTTTAGAAGATTCTTTATATACTGCGTTAACAATAATAAAAAGAAAAAATGAAGTGCTTGATGATATATATACAAACTTCATAAATATCATTAAAAATAATCAATAATATCAAGCAAAAAAGGAACACTTTTTAGGGTGTTCCATTTTTTATTTTGGTATTTAGTTATTAATTAATTTTCAATGTATTAATTCCAGTAACCTTACCACTTGACTTCGTACATGTAATTTCTAATTTTACATAAACAGAATCTTGAAGGTCTAATGTTCCGCTTACATCAGAAGTACCATTTGATTTCACTGTAAATGTAGTAGCAAGTGTCCATGTTTCACCATCAGTTGATGTGTAAACATTTATTGCAGATGTTCCCTTATCTGAAATAGTAACATTCATATTTATTGTACTAATACCATTTACAATGAATTTTGATGTAGCAGTAATAGTATTTCCTGACCAAATATTCCCGATTAATCCATTAGTTGTAGAAGTAGTTTCTCCTGTGATTGTCCATGAAGAAGTATCGCTAAAGTCTGAAGTATTAACGCTTGATACACCGGCTGCAAGTGCTGCTTCATATGCCTCAGTTGCAGTTTGTAATACAGAATAATTTGTAACTTGTGATTGTTCAGTTGCAGTTAATGCGTTATATGCTGTATTAGCTGACTTAATAACTGCACCATCTTTAGTTGTTACAGTAGCTGGAATAGTATTAATTAATGCAATTACATAATTTACTTTAATTGTAGATAATTTAGCTGTATCTGTAATTTGTGATTTTTCTGTAGTTGTTAACGCATCATATGCATCTATTACATCTTTTAAATCTCCAAGTGATGCAGTTGTTGCAGTATTTGCGATTAAATCATTAACGTCTTTTACATTTACAAGAGATTCATATGTGGCTTCTGCAGCTGTTAATACGCTATAATTTGTAACTTGAGCTTTTTGAGTATCATTTAATGAATCATATGCAGTTCTTGCAAGATTAATAGCTGAACTACTATCAAGTGTAACTGTTCCAATTGCGTTAATTAAATCAATTGCACCTGCAACTGCAAAGTTTTCATATTCTGCTTCTGCTTGAACTAAAACATCATAATTTGATACTACTACAGTATTATCTTTTGTAATTAATTGATTATAAGCAGCTCTTGCAGCAACAATCTTTTGTGAAGATGAGCTTGAAACTGTTCCAATTTCTGAAATTAAATTTTCAACATATGCTTTATTTAATGCAATATATTGGTTAAATGCATCATATGGAGTAGTTGTTACTTCACTCTTATATGATCCTAATGCATTATAAGCATTAATTGCATTCTTAATTGCTTCATAACAATCATTTGTGAATGTGATTGTTGAAGGAATTGCGTTGTATGCTTCATTATATTCATTAATTAATTCTTGTTTAAGTGCTTCTGAATCATATGTTTCAAATGAAATACTTTCTATTGTAGTATCCTTATCTTTTTGGCAAGATACAATAGTGTAAATTCCAGGAGCTAATACTACACTTCCGCTTCCTGCAATCATAACTTTACCTTGTGAATTTACAACAGCTCCAGCATTTAATGCTGCAGAAGAAGATCCAGTCATCTTAATATTAAGAGTTAAATATTTATCGACTTTAAATGTCGCAATCTTTCCTCTTCCTTTAACTGTTCCACTTGATACGCCTGTAATTCCAGACCATACAATGTTTGAAACTGTTTGTTCTCCCTTAGCTGTAGGTAATGTAATGCTACCTACAGTAACAGATGTTGTAGGAGTCTTGTCATTAAAATTATAATCAGTAGTCTTTAATGTAGTTTTATTTAGGGTTGTTCTATATGCACTACCTGCATACTTAATAACTTCTTCTCTTGCAACTTCTGCAGTTGTAAGATAACAATTTGATTGTTTAGTTTGAGAATTATAATAGAATAAAGCTGAATTTGTATCAAAGTTTGCATATGAAGTTCCATTATATGCACAAGATGATGAAACTGAAGTTTCTCTATCATCAACAATTGTACCTACTTGATCACCAAAACATTGAACCATTATATTACCATATAATTTAGCACCTGTTCCTGATTTACCATCAGTAAATACATTCTTACATCCTTCATAGTAATTGTTTTCAGCATACATATAACAATTAGCACGAAGTGATGTTACATATGATAAACTAGTTGACTTATCATTTGAATCTCCATAAACATAATTGTTATAAAAATGAATATTTGATTGTCTTAATAGTGGGATACGAGAACCACAGTTATACCATAAATTATGATGGTATGATAAATTATATTGAAGTGAACTATCTGCAGATCCTATTAGATTTGTCTTATGACAATATTCAAAATAGTTATAAGACATTGTGAAATATTGTCCACGTTTAAAGTCACAAGATCCATCTCCTTCAGCCTTATCTGATTCAGCAGGGCTTCCAATTTCAGGAGCTAAGAAAGTATTATGGTGTACCCATACTCTTTCAACTGATGCTGTAATTATACCACCCTCTTGAACACCTTCCATACCAATTGCGTCTTCTGGTGTGTTCATAAATACAAGATTTCTTGTCTCAAAACTCTTACCAAGTTCAGGATATGAACTTTCACACATAAAGTGAAGTCCCCATCCATCAAGACCTGCATTTGTACCTACTCCTTCAATAGTTACATCTTTAGCGCTCTTCATACGAGCCATGTGACCATTGTCACCTACAGATCCACCATAATCGTTTGAATCATATTCTGTAAGACCATCAATTAATCCTGAATCTGCTGCATCATATTTCTTTTGCTCATAATTTCCTGATTCAGAAATTAATCCTACCATTCTTACTGCAAGCGGAATGTTTGCGTCCGCAAGTTTCTTAAGAATTCCACCGTTTTCATTTCCTTTAGCATAATATGTTTTACCATCTGAAACTTTTCTACATTCATTTTCATGACCTACTTCTCCACATTTTTGTCCTACAGTATTTAAAATGTTTCCTATACCTTTAACAGTTAGACCACCATATGTTAATTCTACTGTGTTTTTAGTTTCATCAGTAACATATATTACCATTGCATTTTCTTTTAATGTTCCATCATCATTATATGCACCAATACCATTTGTATAATTAAAATGTGCATAACCTGATCTGTCGTATGCTACAACATTAACATCTATAACTGTTGGGTTACTGATTTCTCCAGTTTCAGTAACAGGGCATACTTTTATGCTATAGTCCCCCCCGGGAAGTCCGAATAAATCTGCTCTCATTATACCAGATGAGAGTTGTTGAACATAAACATCTTTACTATCTAATAATTCATATGTGACATCATTTTTATTTTTTGCATATATATTATAAGATACAGCATTGCTATATTTTTCAAATTCTACATATGCAGTCTCTTTTTCTCCGCTGCATGATGTAACATTAATTGAACCTACAGTATTTACATGTCCATTTCCACTATCAAGTGCTCCTGTTGATGATCCATTTCCAGATGTATTACCTCCTGTTGTATCTCCTCCGGATGTGTTTCCTCCTGATGTATTACCTCCTGTTGAATCTCCTCCAGATGTGTTTCCTCCTGATGTATTACCTCCAGATGTATTACCTCCAGTTGTATCTCCTCCAGATGTGTTTCCTCCTGATGTATTACCTCCAGTTGTATCTCCTCCAGATGTGTTTCCTCCTGATGTATTTCCACCTGTTGTATCTCCTCCAGATGTGTTTCCTCCTGATGTATTATCTCCTGTTGTGTTATCTCCAGTATCAGATTTATTATCATCCGATTTTGAAGAATTATTCTTTGTTCCACATGATGCAAGTCCTAAGACTGCTGCTGTAAAAGCTAATGTTAACCCTATCTTCTTTAACTTCATTTCTTTTTTCCTCCAAACAAGTTAAGCGCTTTCATTTGCGCTGATTTTTTTAGTGAAACCTCTCCTTTGTTTCACCATACACCTTTATAACAATGGTGTTATTGAATTTATTGGAAAAATTTAAAAAAGTTGTAAATAAGCACAACTTTTTCAGTCAAAACTTATTTACAACTCTTAAAAATTAATCTTTATCAGCTTTTAATACAGCATTAAGCATTACAGTTGCACCATCAGTACAATGTTCAGGTTTACTGTATTCTGGTTCACAATGACTTAATCCATCTTTTGATTGAACGAAAATCATAGTTGTAGGAATTACATATGCACAGAATTGAGCATCATGTCCTGCACCTGAGTGAATATATTGATGTGATACTCCTGTTTCTTCAGCAGCTTCTTTGACATAAGAAACAAGTTTCTTATCCCAATAAACAGTATCTCTATTCCAAGCTTTTTCAACTTTGCAAGTACATCCATGCCAAGTCTTAGTCTCAAGGCTCTTAACAATAGCTAATACCTTATCTAGAACTTCTGGTAATTCATGACGTGAATCAAATGAGAATTCAAAGAAATCAGGTACACAAGTATGTACATCTGGATGACATACAACCTCTCCTGTTGTATATACTAATTCAGGATATCCTAATTTATCAATTTCATTATGTAGGTATACTAGTGCTTCTGATGCCGCATAGAATGCATCTTTTCTCTTAGGCATTGGGAATGTTCCAGCATGTGTTGTTTGTCCGTAGAATTTAATACGATAATTAAACATACCAAGAACACAGTCTACAACACCAATTTCTTTATTATTATCTTCAAGGATTGGTCCTTGCTCGATATGTGTTTCAAACATATATAGATATTTTTCAGGTGATAATCTATATTTCTTATCTCCCTTATATCCTGACTTTTCTAGTGCTTCACCAAAAGTCTTTGTAGGATCTAGGATTGATTTAGAATTCATCATATCATCATATTTAAACTTTTGACGAATATCTTCAGGTAAATAATCATAACATACAATACCTGAACACATCATTGCAGGTGGATAAAGTGATCCTTCCTCATTTGTCCAAATCATAGCTGTTAATGGATGCTTATGAGGAATGTTATTTTCAACAACAGTTTCTAATACTTCCATTGCTGACATTACTCCTAATATTCCATCATAGTTTCCACCATTCTTAACTGAATCGCAGTGAGAACCCATAACAATTCTTTTTGCATTAGGATCAGTACCTGGAATTGTTGCGTACATATTCGCAACATCATCAACTTCAATAATTGCTCCTATAGCACGCATTCTCTTTTCGAATTCTTTACGAGCCATAATAGCTTCAGGCGAAAGTGAATAACGAGTTATTCCTCCATGTCCTGCATCTCCATATTTTGAAAATGTTTTAATTTTATCTGTCATTCTTTCTAAACTACATTTATACATAATCTTTTATCTCCTTTTTATCTCATATCATTTTTTTTACGTTCTTCTGGAATTCTTACACAATTTTCTAAAATAAATTTAACATCTTTACTATTGCAGAAGAATTGTGCTTCTCTATGATCTTGTTCAAAAGATAATAAGAATCTTTCATCCCAGTCCGCAAGATCAACTCTTACTTTTTTATGATCAAATTCATATTCTTCCATTAGTTTTTGCATACTTGGTGTAAGATTAGCATATGCAAAAAGGTTTCCATGATATGGTGTCTTAAATTTTAATTTTTTTCTAAAAGCATCTTTTAATATAATGTTTACAAAATATTCAGTTCCGCATCCTTCACAAGCAGGAGAGTCAACAGTTCTAAATCTTTTATAATATATTAAATCTAAGATGTTTACAGACCCTTTAATATTTCTGTTTTCCATAACTAATCACCCCTTTAGTGATTTTTCTAATATATCTTTTAAATCATCTAAGTTCAAATCTATTATTGTATTCTTTAACTTTTCAACTTTAGATGCTTTTAAAGCATATTTATCTATCTCTTCTTCTGTTAATATTTCTTTTTCACCTAATAATATATTTATTTCTTTATCTAATTCTGATATAGATGTCATATTTAATGCATCAAGAAGTTCTTTTATAAGTTCAGGTTTTTTTAATTCTACAAGTCTTAAGAATTCTGCGAGTAATAATCCATTAGCTCTACCATGATCTATATCCTTATAATATGTTAAGGAATATCCTAAGATATGTACTGCTACAGTACCACATGAAGCTATTACTACACCTGCAAGTGTTGAAGCATATAATAATTCATCTCTATCTTCTAGGGATAAAGTATTATTTTCTAATTCTTTAAAATGAGTTGAAATTAGTTTTATAGCCTTTAGGCTTAAACCTTTTGAATAGTCTGTTGCCTTCTTAGATAGGTATCCTTCTATCGCGTGGCATAAGGCATCAAGCACTGTGTTTATTGTTGTATTTTTTCCAAGTGTTTGCATATACTTACCATCTAAAAGTGCTAATCGAGGGTAAGTATATACAGAATTAATAGTAGATTTAGTTTCTAATCTATCGTTAGTGATTATTGAATATGGTGTAACTTCACTACCTGTCCCTGATGTTGTAGGAACACAAACAATAGGTAGAACATCTGAAGAAATAGCTGTTGTAAATAAATCTTCTTCTTTAATATCTTGTCTTGCAAGAATGGCTATAGCTTTTGCCGCATCCATAGGTGATCCACCACCTATTGCGATTATAAAATCGCATCCATTTTCTTTTAATTTTTTGCTTCCATCATAAACTAAAGGAATTGTGGGATTTGCCATTACTTCATTAAATAATGTGTATTCAATATTAGTGCTCTTAAGAGCTTCTAATACATCATCTAATGATCCATTTTTAAATACAGAAGTTTTACCAGATACAATAAATGCTTTAGAACCAATTGCTTTTAATTTATTTGCATTTTCTACAATTACATTTCTCCCACATAACACTTCAGTTGGGACATTTAGTTTTTCCATATAATACTCCTTTTTAAAGACTGTTATCTACATCAGTAAGAACTTCGTCTAATTTTTGTAATTCTTCTTTTAATTGTTCTTTAGTTATAATTAATGCTGGGTTAACAAATATCATATTTTCATGAGAATATGTACAGAATCCTTTAGCTTTTAATGCTCCAATAATCTTAGGCATTACTCCTTCAGGATCTTTTCCATAAGGTACTAAAGCTTCACGAGTTTCTTTGCTCTTTACAAGTTCAATTGATGAGAATAATCCGATTGCTCTTACTTCACCAACACACTTATGTTTCTTTTGTAATGCTAATAATTCTTCTTTTAATACTGCACCAACGCTATTAACATTATCTAAAATATGTGCATCATCATAATATTTAACACACGCAACACCAGCTGCACATGCAAGTGGATGTCCACTATATGTAAGTCCGCATAGTAATGTGTGATCATCAAAGTATTCTGCAATCTTCTTAGAAACTACACATCCACCTAATTGTACATAACCACAAGTTACACCTTTAGCAAATGATACGATATCTGGTTTTACATCATAGTTTTCGAATGCGAATAATTTACCAGTTCTTCCCCAACCAGCCATTACTTCATCGCAAATCATTAAAATTCCAAATTCATCACAAATCTTACGAACTCCTGGAAGATATCCCTTAGGAGGAATAATAACTCCATTTGATCCTGTAATTGTTTCAAGAACTATACAGGCTACTTGATCTGCACCTTCATAAATGATTTGTTCACGAAGTTTTGCAAGATAGTAAGCACTTGCTTCTTCTTCTGATTGGAACTTAATTACTGGCTCACGATATACATATGGGTCAAAGAATTTTACAAATCCTGGAATACCTGGTTCAATTGATTGTCTTCTTGGTTCTCCAGTAATTGATCCTGCACCAAATGTTGATCCATGATATGAACGATATCTTGAGAACACTTTTGGTCTTCCTGTATAAAGACGTGCCATCTTTATTGCATTTTCGTTCGCATCAGCACCTCCATTTGTAAAGAATACTTTTCCCATGTTATCAGGCATTCTATCGATAATCATCTTTGCAAGAGTTGCACGTGATTCAACTGCATATGATGGTCCTAGATAAGCATATTGATCTAATTGCTTAATGATAGCTTCTTTAATTTCTTTATTTCCAAATCCAACATTTAAGTTTACAAGTTGGGCTGACATATCTGTATATCTCTTTCCATCATAATCCCACATGTAAATTCCTTCTGCTTTTGCAATAGCTATTGGATTTAAATTCTTTTGTTTACTCCATGATTGTAAGACATATTTCTTTTGTAATTCTTTAATTTCTTCACTGTTCATTTTAATTATCTCCTTTAATTACCTCTTAGGTTTCATTATTCTTTTTGAAACCGAAATCGCTTCTGTTGGACAAACAAGTCTACATAGATGGCACCCTACACATTTACTTCCATTAAGTTTTGGATATCCATCTTTCATAATAATTGCTTGATGTCCTCCATCAAAACATGATACATAACACCTTTCGCAGCCTATGCACTTATCTTTATTGAATATAGGAAAAACTATAGTATCTCGATTTAAATTTTCTGCAGGTACGATATTATCTAATCCCTTACCTACTATTTCATCTAATTTTTTATATCCATTCTTTTTTAAGAAATACTTAGCTCCTGATATTAAATCATCAATTATTCTATATCCATATTGCATTATTGCAGTTGTAATTTGAATATTTCCACATCCAAGCGCCATAAATTCTAAGGCATCTTGGGCTGTTTCTATTCCACCCATTCCAGATAACGGAACTTCTTTTAATTCACTATCTTGTGCCATATCTGTAATAAATCTTAAAGCTATTGGCTTTACAGCTTTTCCACTATATCCAGATATTGAAGTTTTTCCATCAATATTAGGATCACCTATCATTGTATCAAGTTCTACATTAGTAACACATTTGATGGTATTGATTGCTGCTATACCCATAGCACCAGCTTTTATAGCTACTCGTGCTGGTAATCTCATATCTGTTATATTTGGTGTCATTTTTGCAAGGACTGGAAGCTTTGTTCCTGCTACTGTAGCTTTTGTATATTTCTCTACTAATTCTAGATTAGTTCCTACATCACTTCCCATTCCTTTTACACTCATTTGTGGACAACTGAAGTTACATTCAATGATATCAACACCTGCATCTTCACACATTTTTGCAAGTTTTGTCCATTCTTCTTCATTTTGCCCCATTATAGAAGCTACTATAATTTTTGTTGGATAATTCTTTTTTAAATCACTAAGAATTTTTAGATTCTCCTCTAGTGGATGATCTGATATTTGCTCCATATTTTTGAATCCAACAAATGGAGTTCCTTCTTTTCTAGTTGCGCTAAATCTAGGTGATACTTCGTTTGGTAGATAAAAACCAATTGTTTTATATACCACTCCTCCATATCCTGCTTCCAAAGCTTTTGCACACATTTCATAGTTTGAACCTACAACTGATGATGATAAGAAGAATGGATTCTCACATTTGACACCCATAAAATCTATTTCAAGTGATACATCATCAAAACTTGTATCAAGTTTTGGTGTTAATTCAATTGCTTTTTTAATTCTTACTTTTTCATCATAATGTATACATGCCTTTTCACAAAAACCTTCGCAATTAGCACATACATCTTTATCAACATATCTTCCTGCTATATCTTTATTTTCAAATCTTATAGATCTTAATAAATTTGCTGGCTTA
The DNA here is from genome assembly GCA_963623875.1 of Parabacteroides distasonis. GTDB lineage: Bacteria > Bacillota_I > Bacilli_A > Acholeplasmatales > Anaeroplasmataceae > UBA3206. Next base: position 14,335 of record CAVFNL010000005.1, read on the forward strand.
TAAGCATGTGGACAAGCTTTATTACACTTGGCATTTTCACAAAGCAGACATGATGATGAAATATTTGTTAATATTTGCGTTTCATAAGCCATACTTATAGTCTCCTATCTTTCGAATCTTGAGGCACGTTTTACAAATTTACCCCAACCAGCTTCTCCTAAGAATTCACCGTCTTTATATACTAGTCTTCCTCTTGAGAATGTCATTACTGGATATCCTTTTAATTTAATACCTTCCCAAATTGTATGGTCACAATCAGAATGCATCTTTGAATTTGTTATAGTAAAATCAACAGTTGGATCATATACTACAACGTCTGCATCATATCCAGGTAATAGGAATCCTTTCTTCATACATCCGAAAATCTTAGCTGGGTTTTCACAACAAAGTTCAATTACTCGTTCATAAGAAACTTTTCCTTCACCTGCTTTTGAAAGCATGTATGGGAACATATTTTCAACTCCAGCACAACCATTAGGTACTTTTGTGAAATCATCTTTTCCCCAATCTTTTTCATATGATTGGAATGGGCAGTGGTCAGTCGCAATTGTATCTACAACTCCTCTATTGATTGCGTCCCATAACGCATCTAGAGATTCTTGACCTTTCATTGGAGGTGAACAAATGAAATCAATACCTCTTTCTCTCTTATAAACATCAGATGTGAATTCTAGATATTGAGGACAAGTTTCTGCATAAACCTCAACACCTTCTTTTTTAGCTTGTTCAATTGCATTAATTCCACCTTTAGATCCTACATGCACAATGTATAATGGTGCACCTAAAGACTTAGCGAATGCGATTGCTCTCTTATCAGCTTCTTCTTCTACAAATTCTGGTCTTGATAAGTAATGATAGTATGCAGAAGTTTTACCTTCACTTAAGAATTTCTTTGTTAATACATCAATTACATCTCTATTTTCAGCATGTACTGAAATTTGAGCTCCAATACTCTTTGAGTACTCTAGTAATTTATATAAGTCTCCATCATTTACTCCGAAGTTGTAAACCATGAAGCACTTGTATGAAGGTACTCCATATTTAACTGCATCATCCATAGTCTTCATTAAATCACCTGAAATGTCTTTAATACCTACATGGAATGCATAATCACAAGCTGCTTGAGGAGCTGCGATTTTATCTCTTCTTAATACTGTATCAAGAATTGATTCTTTAAAATCTTGTAATGCAAAGTCAAATACCATTGTAGTACCACCACATACTGCAGCTCTTGTTCCTGCAAAATAGTCATCTGATGATATAGTACCTCCAAATGGCATCGCAAGATGGGTATGAGCATCTATAGCTCCTGGTAATACATATTTACCTTTAGCATCTACAACTTTTGTAAATCCGTCTTCTTTAATATTTGTTGATATTTCAACAATTTTTCCACCATCTATGGCAACATCTGCCATATATTTTCCTTTTGAATTAATCAATGTTCCGTTTTTAATTAATAAATCCATAATTCCATCTCCTGTAAAATCAACTAGTACTCATTCATTGAGTACCAGTTGTTTAATTTTTATTCGTATTTATATACTAATACAAGTCCTGATCTTTGGAATACTTGAGCTACTTCAAGCAATTCGTCTGATGCACTTGCGGCAGCATTACTTGCGATTAAGTTAGATACCCATGTAGTACCGAAGTCATAAGTTCCTGATGTTACGTTTACTGTTTCAGATACTGATCCTCCACCTTCAACGATATTAACATTTGTAAATCCAGCTTCTGTATAATATCCTTTTTTAAGAGCTACATAGTATCCCATGAATTGAGCATCAGGTAACCATTTTAATTGAATTGAAATACTCTTCTTTTCAATTTCTCCTAATCCCTCAATACTATCTACTAGATATTCTGATGTAGAGAAGTCAGATGTAGTCATGCCTTTAAGTTTTGCAGCGGCTGTCGCATCTGTAAGTTCAATATATTGCTTAGCTAATGTTAATGTATTAGTTATAGCTTCTTGATCAATATTTCCATATTTTGTAACTGTTTGACCCTTAGTATCTGTTGTTACAAGTTTTGCAACTTCTGAAGCCATATATGCTTGATGCTCTGGTTCAACAGATTGTCCATATTCATAACAAATTTCTGCAGCTTCTTTTGTATTCTCTACTGCATATTTCCATCCTCTAAGTGATGCATATACGAAAGCTTTAACTGTATTAGGATTTGTTTGTGCAAATTTCTTTGTACAGAAAATACTATCTTCTAGCATCGCAACACCTTCATCGTTCATATCGATGATTCCAACCTTGTCACCATATCCAAATCCATTACCATTTGAATATTCATTTTTAACAAGACCTAATTCGTTATATGTCATAGCTGAAGCTAATGCTACTGTACCTGTATCAAAGCAGTCCATAGTAAATGGTTGTTGAATATATGATTGTTTTTGATCATATTTCTTTAATAAAGCTAATACTTCATATTCATTTCCAAGACCCCAGTTACCAACCTTTCCTGCAGCTGCTGCCTCTTTGATGATAGTTTCTGATGAAGTACCTTTTGCCCATTTTAAACTTTTGTCCTTACTTCCGCATGAAACAAGAACTGATGCTGCTACTGCTCCTAGTGCAGCTCCTCCAATTAATCTTTTAACACTTAAACTCATAATTATATCTTCCTTCCTTTTTTATAATTTTTATATTATTTAAGACTTTCTATGTCTTAAAGTAATACCTTCAATAAGCATTAGTATCATGTACATAATTATTCCAATTAGACATGCTACAATGATATACGCCCATGCTGTTGCGAATTGTGATAGGTTAATCAAACTATTGATTTTATAACCAACTCCACTAGTAGATTCTGTGAAATATTCACATACAAGGGTTGAGATAACTGCTGTTGGGATTCCAATCTTTAATGCTGTAAATACGTATGGAATACTATTTGGCATTCTTAATTTCCAAAGTATTTTTAATTTTCCACAAGCATAAGATTCCAACAAATCTTTACTAAAAGGTCTTAATTCTGTAAGTCCTCTATATGATGTTATTGACATCGAAGACATTGTAACTAATGTTACTACAATTACTTTTGCAATAAATGATTTTTGTTGAACATCTGTTGTAAAAACTGTAGTAAGGTTAATAAATACTGGTGCCAAGGCTACAATAGGTATCGCATTAAATACACCTACTAGTGCAAGTCCACCTTTTCCTACTTTAGGTAAAAGAGCTGTAAGTACAGCAAGTCCATATCCTAAAATTGAACCTATTAATAGACCCACTATAATAACTACTAATGTAGTTGATATATCAGATTGCATGTTTCCAAAATTCTTACTTAGAATATCAAGTATTCTAGATAATTTAGGAAGTACTAATTCCTTAATATTAAATATTTTATTAGTTGCGCCTGTTTGCCATAAAACTATAAGCACTATACCAAGTAGTAATGGATATAATACTGATGAAATATTATTCCATCTTTTCTTCAGAATTTTCATCAATATCACCATCCTTAACTTCTTTTAATTCTTTTTTCTTAGATTTTTTCTTTTCAATAAATTGTTCAAATTTTAATTTTAATGATGTTTTACCAAATCTATAAGGACAAACTATAATTTCAAGTAATGTCATTAAACCAGATGAACCAACACCAATTAATGCACTAAACAATACTATTTGCCAGAATATCCATCTAGGTTGTCCACCTTTTTGTGATGTCATTAGTAAACATCCTAGTGAATTTCCTGTTTGAATTGTATCAACTAATATTGCTGCTGTAATTGCAAGTGGTGCTGCAATCTTTAATCCTGTAAAGAAATAAGGCATACATGCTGGAATCATTGTTTTCTTATACTTTTGATAAGTATTAGCTGCACAAAGACTCATAAGATCATGTTTTTCTTTTTCTACTTGTTTGTATCCTGCAAGGCAGTTTGTTGATACAGGATAGAATGTAAGAATTGCTGCTATGATAATTCTTGATGCGTTAGCACTACCACCTGTCATTTGGAAAATGATTGGTGCCATTCCAAGGATTGGAATCATTTGAATTATCATTAAATATGGGAATGCAATTTTTTCAACTACCCTTGATAGATTCATTAGTAGGGCTAGGATAAATCCTAATACAATACCTATTAAGAATCCTATAAATGCATTTAATAATGTATTACCCGCAGCTTTTAGAACTAGAACAAATCCTAATTCACCACCTGATTTAACAGTAAATATTGATTTTATTATTTCATATAAATGAGGTAGGTAATTTTCAGGATGTCTTGAGAACATAGGCATTGATGCAATTACTGATGCTAAAATTTCCCAAATGATAATTATTCCTATTATCCAACAACATAAACTAAAGTATTTAAAATTTGTTACTTTATTTATGAATTTTTTAAAGGTTTTCTTTTTTACTACCTTCTCTTCCATATCCTACACCCCCTCAAAACTATTTCTTACCTTAGTTACTAATTCAGTAAACTCAGCTGTTCCTTTCATGTCAAGAGTTCTAGGACGAGGTAGTTTTACATCAACTACTGCTGATAATCTTCCTGGATGTGGAGATAAGATACAAATTCTATCTGATAAGAATACTGCTTCTTGAATATTGTGAGTTACGAATATAATTGTTTTGTTTGTCTTTCTCCAAATTCTAAGTAAATCCTCATGTAATTTTTCTTTAGTAAATTCATCAAGTGCTGAGAATGGTTCATCCATAAGTAATATTTCAGGTTTTAATGCAAATGCTCTAGCAATACCAACACGTTGTTGCATACCACCTGATAATTGATTTGGATAGTGATTTGCGAAATCATGAAGGTTTACTAAATCTAGCATTTCAAGAGCTGCCTTCTTTCGCTCTTCTTTTGATACATGCATTATCTCAAGCGGAAGTTCAACATTCTTTATTACTGTTCTCCAATCATATAGAACTGGCGCTTGGAATACCATTCCATATTTTCTTTTAAGTCTTGCTTCTTTTGGTGTCATACCTTCAATAAGTACTTCACCTTGAGTATTTTCTATTAAGTTTGCGATGATTCTTAACAATGTTGATTTACCACATCCTGATGGACCAAGAAGTGATATGAATTCACCTTTTTTAATATCTAGTGTGACATCAGTAAGTGCTGTAACTGTTTTATCTTGTGCTTCATATGTCATACCAACATGATCAAGTTTGATTTCTACTAAATCTTTTATTTCTTCCATAATAACAAATCCTTCCGTATAAAAAACAAAAGGCGCTTTTTTAAGCGCCATTGATTCTTAATAATTAACAATATTAAAATAAAAAGCAATGAAGTATCTTCGCTTCATTGCTAACTTAATTACACCACCTATTTTAGTACGTTTTTTAGAAAATGCAACATTTGTTTTGTTTTATTCTTCTAAAAGCGCTTTTTTTGCTAAAAAAACGTCATATCTATGGCTATCCACGAATAAAATACATGTTTCCATTATTTTTTATTTTATAACCACACTTTTTTATTTTCTTTATTCAAGATTTTTTAAACAAAAATACATAAAACAACTTAAAATATTATTATATATTTCATTTAAAATCTTTTAATAAAACAATTTTTAATAGATTCCTCATTTATTATTTACCCTTATTTATATTACAATTAACACCAATTTATATAACTTTGCTAGACATTAAACTATTACAAAATTCTAACATATAATATAATCTTTTATTAAATGAAACTTAAATTAATATCATCTAACAAAATAAAAAACACTCCTAAAATAGACTTTAATCTATTCTAGAAGTGTTATATTTTTTATTATCCTACGATAATTGCATATACATTAATTGCATCACCTTTTATAATTGTTATTTCACCTGCTGAAATTTCAATTGTAAATACTCCGTTGCTATCAGATGTATATTTAGTACCATTAACTTTTATTGTCTTTGATGCTGTATCAGAAATAATTGTTAATGTTGTTGCTTGTGTTGTAGTAAATTTAATGGATGTAGCTGATTCCATCTTTAAAGCAGTTGTATATGTTACGCCATCATATGTCTTGGCCGCAATACCACTCTTTAAACTTCCGCTTACAGTAAAATATGAATTATCTCCTGCCTCTGTTGGGAATGTTAATGTTTCAGATGTTTGAGGAAGAGCTTGTAAAGCTTCTTCACAAGCTATTAATTTTGAAATATTTGAAACTTTTAATTGTTCATCAGATGTAAGTTCTGCATATGCAGCTCTTGCGGCTTTAATAGCACTTCTATTTGAAGCTGTTACAGCAGTTGATTCAGGAAGAGCTTCAATTAAAACTATAACATCATCTGCAGTCTTAGCTGTAACTGTTGTATCAGTATTCCCTGTATCTGTAGATCCTGATGATGAATTATTATCAGTATATACTCCTACTATTACATCTTTATATGCAACAAGAGCTGCTTTAAGTGCTTCATTTACTGCATAAGATGGGTCATCCTCTTCATTATTGAATGTCCATTTAAAGTCTCCTCCACCAACACGTCCAGCATATGTTTGTACTTTAGTTTTAGCCTCTTCAGGGCTATCAACATTATATGAATACATAAGTGATGAATTTGTATCAAAGTTATTATATGTAGTTCCACCCTTTAGAGCTGTTACTGAGCTTGGAACTTGTTCATTTCTTGATGATACAACATATGCATCAAAGCTTGTTGCAGAATCATTTTGTGACTTAAATGAAGTAGGTCCATCAAAAGTATTATTATAAGCCTTAATAATACCTCCATTTTCACCACTAAATGTTCCATCTCCATCCGCATCAGTTCCTTGACCTGATATTAACATAGGTTTCATTGTAGCAGTTGATCTAAAGTAGTTGTTTTCAACGAATGCTGAACCGCCCATTGTCATACCTACACCATATTTTGCATTTCCATCAAAGTAATTGTTATAAATATGAACAGTACATGTTCTAATACGTGGATGACGTGAATCTGAATGGTCATACCAGTTGTGATGATATGTAATATAATTTGTAGTCTCTTCGTCCTTCATTCCTTGAAGGTTAGATTTTCCTGTATCATAAAAATGGTTATATGAATGTGTAATATATGAAGATGTTTTAGTATCTAGTGCTCCATCTCCTTTTACTTGGTCAGCATCACTTCCTGCATCTCCATAGAAGAAATCATTATTATGGCACCATACATGGTCATTTCCTTGTTGTAATCCTAGATCATCACCTTCGCTACTATTACAGTTCATGAATCCTAAGTTTCTTATTTCAACATTAGATGAATTCTTAACTCTAATTCCAAATCCATTACATGTTGTATCTTCTCCAATACCTTCAATTGTTAAACCACAAGTTATGGCATCAATTAAAATATCTCCTTTTTCCATTACAGCTGGATCTGTGATATTTCCCATTAATCTTATACATAATGAATTTGCAGTTTGTTTTTTTGCACCAGCAATAATATTTTGTAATCCTGTATATGTTCCACCGTTAATAACAGCCTTAACAGTATCCTTATTTGAATTAGATACGTATACAACTACTGCATTACTCTTTAATACACCATTATCGTTATAAGCTCCTGATGATGTATTAGTTGTTACTTTAGTTTGTTTTCCTGTTCCATTTACAAATGCAAATCCTGATCTTTCGTGTGCTTGAACAGTAATATTTTTAGCTACTGCTCCTTCTTGCTCAACACCATTAACTATAGGACATACTTTAAGTGTATAATATCCACTCTTAAGACCTACTATATCTACTCTATAATAATTACTATATTTTCTTAATAATTCTTTATCTACTTTAGTATATGTTGTAGCAGAATCTTCTTTTATATACACATTATAACTTGTAGCACCATCTACATAACCAAATTTAGCATACAATGACTCTAAATGTCCTTTTACTTCAGTAAATTCAAGAGTACTTGAACCTTTATCAATTGAAGGTGTAGTAGGTGTGATTTTATCTCCACCTGTTGATGTGTCAGTATTTCCACCTGTCGATGTGTCAGTGTTTCCACCTGTTGATGTGTCAGTGTTTCCACCTGTTGATGTATCTGTGTTTCCACCTGTTGATGTATCTGTGTTTCCACCTGTTGATGTATCAGTGTTTCCACCTGTTGATGTATCTGTGTTTCCACCTGTTGATGTATCAGTGTTTCCACCTGTTGATGTATCTGTGTTTCCACCTGTTGATGTATCAGTGTTTCCACCTGTTGATGTATCAGTATTTCCACCTGTTGATGTATCAGTATTTCCACCTGTTGATGTATCAGTATTTCCGCCTGTTGATGTGTCAGTGTTTCCACCTGTTGATGTATCAGTATTTCCGCCTGTTGATGTGTCAGTGTTTCCACCTGTTGATGTATCAGTATTTCCGCCTGTTGATGTGTCAGTGTTTCCACCTGTTGATGTATCAGGTGTTCCTCCATTATCAGTATCTGGTTTGACGTTATTACTTGTTCCACATGACGCAAGCCCTACAAGTGATCCTAAAAACGCAATTGATAATCCTATATTTTTAAATTTCATTTTCTTTTCCTCCAATATTGTAAACGTTTTCTAAAACTTCTTTTAATAAAAGCTAAGTGGTACTTAGCCTTTACAATTGGTATTAATAACCTTGTATAGGATTGATTTAAAATAAAAACCAACGAAAGAGAAAGGTAACTGATTATTAATACTCTAAGAAGCAGTAATTTTTATTACTTACACCTTATTAACAATCTAATTTCTCGTTTTATTGGTTTTTTTTAAAATTAATATTTATTTTTTGAATTTTTAAATGTATAGTTAAATGAATTTCCCTCTTTATTTATATATACATGATTCTTATTCTTGCTCTTAAAACTTCCATCAATATAAGATGTAGTTCCTTTTGTAAAATCTATTTCTAATTTGTAATCATCATTTTCATTATTGATTTTAGAATCTACTTCACCATTAATCCAAATATAATTTGTTTTGATTTTAGTTGTAGTTAAGGTATCATCCTTCTTTTCTACAACTTCAATCTTCTTTACTATTGATGAATTCTTTACAAATGAATATATATATTCGTTTTCTTTTTCACCAAAAGTCTCAGATATTTCTAATGATTTATCTTCATCTATAATTATTTTAGTAGTAAACATAACTTTATTATTTTTAATTATCTTATTACCTGTAAATTGATAAGTACAATCATCTAATACAATTTCACCTAGAGTATTAGAATTTAATTTTACTATTTGTCCATCTAATTCTTTTTGTTGTATTACAATTTCATCATAGTACACATGATATGTATAATATTGACTATTTATTTCTAAATCATATTCGTAATCAAATTTTGCATCTTCATTCTTTATATAAAAAGCACTAGTCTTTTTAGAAAGCAATCCAAACATATCTTCCATATTATATATATATGTACTGATGTTTGCGACGATTGCTTCTTCTTCAGATGCAGTTAATTCTTTTGATGATGATTTTTCTAGTTTATCAAATTTTGTAAAATTTCCTAAGTTATTTGCAATATTAACTATATTATAATATTCCTTTGAATTTACTTCATCTAGATAAGTTATAACATCTTCATCCTTAACATAATTGATGATATCATCTTCGGTTGAAGTATTAGAATTACTACTTCCACCTTGATTTTTTAATCCAACATTTATTCCAACTGCTACAAGCAATGCTGCACATGCAACCGCAAGTGTTCCACTAAATGCAAACTTAAAGATTCTTTTTCTACTCTTTACAGGTTCATTGAAATACACATTTGATATATCTACTTTAGATAGTATTTCTTTACTATAATCTTTTACTTCTTGCTTATCCGCAAGAACTCTTAATTTATTTTTTATATCTTTATTCTTCATTTGAAACACCTACCTTTCTTCTTAATTGTTTCATTGCTTTATTATAAATCCATAGCACTGTACCAAGCGGTTTATCTACAACATCCGCAATTTCTTTAAATTTAAGTTCATTTATTACATGAAGAATTACAATTTCCTTAGATAATTGATCTAAATCCTTTAACATATCTAATACTTCGATGTCCACATTCATTTCTTCTTTTGTATCATCTTTAATATAATCAAATATTAAATCATCATGTACTAATCTTTTTTCTTTATTGTAATGATTAATCGCAATATTATGTGCCATTGTTGTTAAGTATGCGCGTACATTTGTTTTACTTTTATATTTTGAGATATTTTCTAGAAATTTAACATAAGTATCTTGCATTAAATCATCAATTGCATCTTTATTCTTTACGATTGATGCTAGTGCGAAGAATACAGTCTTTTTAGTTTCGGTGTAAAATATGTCGAAATGAGAATAGTTACATTCTCTAAATTCTTCAACTATATCATCTAACTCCATACCCTTCTCACCTTCTTAACAAACAAACTCTTAGATTTATTGGTGCTTTCAAAATATTTTAGCATAATTGTTATAATTAATAAAGATAGGATACAAAATATAGAAAAGCCGATGTTTTACCATCAGCTTATTAAAAATTCTATTCACTTTTATCTTTTAGTTTATTCTTCTTTTTCATCTCATATAGTGTGGATAAGAATGCACATCCTACTCCACAAACTATAAATAATGCTAATACTAAAAGAGATAACCAAATTGATATATCTGATTTATACATCCAAAAAGAATAAATAATTCCTAATATAACACTATATATAATAATTAATATAAAATAATGTTTATTTTCTTTTATATCATTAACTGACATTTATATCTACTCCCATTCAATTGTTGAAGGTGGTTTAGATGTACAATCATAGACAACTCTATTAACTCCTGGAACTTCATTTACAATTCTTGATGATATTTTTGCAAGAACATCATAAGGAATACGTGCCCAGTCTGCAGTCATTCCATCAATTGATGTAACAGCTCTAATTGCGATAGCATCGCAATAAGTTCTAAAGTCTCCCATTACACCTACCGATTGAATTCCAGGTAGTACCGTAAAATATTGCCAAATATCTTTTTCAAGACCAGCATTTTTAATTTCCTCACGTAAAATTAAATCGCTATGGCGAACTTTTTCAAGTCTTTCTTCTGTAATATCACCAATAATACGGATCGCAAGCCCTGGTCCTGGGAATGGTTGACGCCATACGATGTCTGAAGGAATTCCTAATTCTTCACCAAGTGCTCTTACTTCATCCTTAAATAATTTGTTTAGGGGCTCAACAAGTTTAAACTTCATATCTTTAGGCAATCCACCAACATTGTGGTGTGATTTAATAGTTTGTGCAGTCTTAGTTCCAGATTCAATAACATCTGTATATAATGTTCCTTGTGCTAAGAAATCGAAGTCTCCTAATTTCTTTGATTCTTCATCGAAACAATATACGAATTCAGAACCAATAATTTTTCTCTTCTTTTCAGGCTCTGATACTCCTTTTAATTTAGATAAGAATCTGTCTTTTGCGTCAATACGAATAATATTCATACCAAATTTAGAATTTGGTCCTGTAAATGTTTCCATAACTTGTTCTGATTCATTTGCACGAAGAAGTCCGTGGTCAATAAACATACAAGTTAATTGATTTCCAATGGCTCTATGAATTAAAGCTGCCGCAACTGCTGAATCAACACCACCAGAAAGTCCGCATAATACTTTCTTATCCTTTACTGTTTCTCTTATTTCTTTTACTTTTTCTTCAAGGTATGAAGCCATAGTCCAATTAGCTTTAGCTTTACAAATCTTGAATACAAAATTTCTTATAATGTCATTTCCATATACTGAATTTCTAACTTCTGGATGGAATTGTGCACAATAAATATTCTTCTCTTTATTATACATTGCGGCATTTATTTTGTTTTCAGTTACTGCCGCAACCTTAAATCCATCAGGTATTATTGAAACCTTGTCACCATGACTCATCCATACATCTTGAACCTTTGGAAGTCCGTCAAATAACATACAATCATCAACTACAGTAATAGGTGCTCTACCATATTCCTTAGTTTCTCCTGGTTTAATTTCTCCACCATGATCCTTTGCACATAATTGCATTCCATAACAAATTCCAAATATAGGTAATCCTAATTTATATATTTCTTTATCACATGAAAAAGCGTCTTCTTCATAAACTGATTTAGGTCCACCACTAAATACTATTCCTACTACATTACCCATTTCTTTAATTTCATTAGCAGTAATTGTATTTGGAAGTAGTGCACTATAAACGCCCATTTCACGGATACGACGAGCAATAAGTTGATTATATTGGCTTCCAAAATCTAATACTATAATCTTATCGTAATCCATAATATCCTCCTTTATTTTGTATAATTAGGTGCTTCAACTGTAATATCTACATCATGAGGATGAGATTCACGAAGACCTGCATTAGTAATTCTTATAAATTCACTATTCTTTTGAAGCATTTCTATATTTTCAGCTCCACAATATCCCATACCTGACTTGATTCCTCCGCATAGTTGGTAAACTGTATCGCTTAGTTCCCCTTTATATGCAACTCTTCCTTCAATTCCTTCTGGTACAAGTTTTTTAGCTTTTGTAGCTTTACTTTGGAAGTATCTATCTGCAGAACCTCTCTTCATAGCCGCAAGAGATCCCATTCCTTGATATACTTTATATCTACGTCCTTGGAAGACTATTTCATCTCCAGGAGCCTCTTTACATCCAGCAAATATTGATCCTAGCATTACTACATCTCCACCTACCGCAAGAGCTTTACAAATATCTCCTGAATATTTAATTCCACCATCCGCAATAACACCAACACCTGGTGCATATGATTTTACAAAATCTGATACATCACAAACAGCTGTAATTTGAGGAACTCCTACACCAGCAACTATACGTGTTGTACAAATTGAACCAGGTCCAATTCCTACTTTCACTGCATCAGCTCCTGCATCAATCAATGCTTTAGCTGCATCTGATGTTACAATGTTTCCAGCTATTACATTTAAATCCGGGAATGTTGTTTTAATTTTCTTTACTGCAAGTATTACATTTTTAGAATGTCCATGAGCTGAATCAACTGTAATAACATCAACTCCTGCATTAACTAATGCTGTAACACGAGGAAGCATATCTTCACCAATTCCTACGGCAGCTCCACATCTAAGTCTTCCTTTAGAATCCTTACATGCATTAGGGAAATTTTGAACATTATCTATATCTCTTATTGTAATAAGTCCTTTTAATACACCTTCGTCATCAACTAAAGGTAATTTTTCAATACGGTTTGAATAAAGTATTTCTCTTGCCTCATCAAGACTAATTCCTTCTTTTGCAGTCACAAGTTTTTTACCTTTAGTCATTACTGTGCTTAATTTTGTATTATCTGGAGTTAAATATTTTAAATCTCTATTTGTTATAAGTCCTACAAGTTTGTTTGAATCATCAACAATAGGAAGAGATGAAATATTATAGTCTGATAATACTTGTAAAGCTTCTAAAGTTGTATTCTTAGCTTTTAATGTTACAGGTTTTGTTATAATTCCTGATTCATTTCTTTTTACCATTTCAACTTCATGAGCTTGTTCTTCAATAGACATATTCTTATGAATAATTCCTATTCCACCTTCTCTTGCAAGAGCTATAGCAAGCGCAGATTCAGTAACTGTATCCATAGCACTTGAAATAATAGGTATATTCAATTCAATATTTTTTGTAAGATGAGTTTTAAGACTTACTTGGGATGGAAGTATTTCACTCTTTTGAGGAACTAATAATACATCATCAAAAGTTAGTCCTACTCTTATATTATCTAATTTTGACATTATTTTGTTACCTCTAGAATACCAACTCTATTGAAAATATAATCTACATTCTTGAAATAATAATCTAATGTGAAACATGAATCAATTTCTTCATTAGTTAAATATTTCTTAACTTCAGGAGATTCTTTTAATAAATCAATATAATTTAAATCTTCGTTTAAAGCACGCATTGCAATAGGTTGAACTGTATCATATGCAGCTTCTCTTACTAATCCTTTAGAGATTAAGGCATACATAACTCTTTGTGCGAATATTACTCCCTTAGTCTTATAAATATTTTTCATCATATTTTCAGGATATACAACTAAATTTTCTAAAATTCCTTTTAGTCTATTTAGCATATAATCTAATAATTCAGTAGCGTCAGGAAGAATAATACGTTCAGTACATGAGTGAGAAATATCACGTTCATGCCATAACGCAACATTCTCATTGAAGGCTACCATATATCCACGCATTACACGTGCGCATCCACAAATATTTTCAGATGAAATAGGATTTCTCTTATGAGGCATTGCACTTGATCCTTTTTGACCTTGTTTGAATGCTTCTTCTACTTCATGAACTTCAGTACGTTGTAAGTTTCTTATTTCAAGAGCCATTTGTTCACAAGTTGAAGCAATTACTGATAATGTAGACATATAATATGCATGTCTATCTCTTTGAATTACTTGTGTTGAAATATTAGCACTTTCAATTCCTAGATGTTCACATACATAATCTTGAATCTCTGGTGGTATATTAGCAAAGTTTCCAACAGCACCCGAAAGTTTTCCAACTTCAATTCCACGTGCAGCATAATTGAATCTTTCAAGATTTCTCTTCATTTCTTCATACCATAAAGCCCATTTTAATCCAAAAGATGTAATATCAGCATGAATTCCATGAGTACGTCCAATACATGGAGTTTGTTTAAATCTATTTGCTTGTTTCTTTAAAACTTCAAGGAATGCTTCTATATCTTCTCTTAAAATTTTATTAGCTTGAGTCATTAAATATCCGTTTGCAGTATCAACTACATCAGTTGAAGTAAGTCCATAATGAACCCATTTCTTCTCTTCTCCAAGAGTTTCACCAACTGCACGTGTGAATGCTACTACATCATGACGTGTTTTTTCTTCAATTTCTTTAATTCTTGAAATATCAAATTTTGCATTATCCCATAAAAGTTTTACATCACTTTCAGGAATATTTTTAAAAATCTTACTCCAAGCTTCAGCGTTCAAAATTTCAACTTTTAAATATGCGTTAAATTTATTTTCTTCAGTCCAAATATCACGCATAACTTTTCTTGAATAACGTTCTATCATTTTTTATCCTCCATGTTAATATTATTATGTTTTAAAAAGGCTTCTATTGTGTTTTGCATTAATGCACAAATTGTCATAGGTCCTACTCCTCCAGGAACTTTTGTAATATAGGATGCATATCTTACACAATCGTCAAAATCTACATCTCCACATAGTTTTCCTGTTTCAGGATCACGGTTAACACCTACATCAATAACAACCGCACCATCTTTTATATATCTTGCGTTTACAACTTTTGGTTTTCCAATCGCAACAATCAATATATCCGCATCTCTTGTAAATTCCCACTGTCTTGTTGTTTTAGAATGTACCATTGTTACAGTTGCGTCCGCATCTAAGAAAAGTTTCATCATAGGAAGTCCCACGATATTAGATCTTCCCATAACACAAACTCTTTTACCTCTAATTTCAATATCCTTGCTCTTAAGCATTTCAATAATACCTTTAGGAGTACAAGGTAACATGCAAGGCTTTTTTGTCCAAAGCTTTGCAATATTTGATGGATGGAATCCATCCACATCTTTTGAAGGATCAATTGCATTAATAATGGCTTCCTCATCATAACTTTTAGGAAGAGGTAATTGTACAAGTATTCCATCTACTGTGTCATCATTATTTAATGATTCTATTAAATTCATAACGGTTTTTTGACTTACGCGAGCATTCAAATGGAATGTTGTATTTTTAATACCTATTTCATTACATGATTTTTCTTTTCCTTTTACATAAGAAATAGATCCTGGATTATCACCTATTATAATAACGGCTAAATGAGGTGTTCTTCCATATTTTTTAAATAGTTCTTTTACTTGAACTTTCATTTCTTCTTTTAAAGATTGACTTAAATCACGTCCGCTTATAATTTCAGCAGCCATACAATAAAACCTCCAATTTATTTATTTAAAGCTCTATGTCCGATATCACTTCTATAGAACAAATTTTCACATTCTATTTTCTTAGTGTCTCTTAGGGCGTTATCTTTAGCTTCTTGTAGTGTTTTACCTTTAGCTACTACGAATAGTACTCTTCCACCATTTGTATAATATTCACCATCTACAAGTTTAGTCCCCATATGGAATACTTTTGATTCTATATTTTCAAGACCACTAATCTTAAATCCTTTTTTATAATCTAGTGGATATCCTTTAGACGCAAGCACTATTCCTAGTGTTACATCTTTACTCCACTTAATTTCATCAATTTTCTTACCATCAACGATATTTAAGAATATATCAACTATATCACTTTCAAGTCTTGGTAATACAACTTCAGTTTCAGGATCTCCAAATCTAGAATTAAATTCAATAACTTTAATTCCATCTTTTGTCTTCATAAGACCACCATATAAGACACCTTTAAATGGTACACCTTCTAAAACCATCGCTTTAGCTGTAGGTATCATTATGTTTTCATATGCATAGTCTAAATCTTCTTTTGAGATAATAGGTACTGGTGAATATGCTCCCATACCACCAGTATTAGGTCCTAAATCACCATCATAAGCTCTCTTATGATCTTGACTTATCTCCATTCTATAAACATTTTCACGGTCACAAAAACACATAAATGAAAATTCTGGACCATCTAAATATTCTTCTATTACAACGGAGGCACTACCAAATTTGTCATCTACAAGCATATCTTTTAATGCTTGTTTAGCTTCATCTAGATTTTGTGCTATTACAACTCCTTTTCCAGCCGCAAGTCCATCATACTTAATTACAGTTGGGAACGAATTTTTAGATACATAATCTATTGCCTTATCATAATCTTCAAATACAGCATATCCTGCAGTAGGAATATTGTATTTTTTCATTAAATCTTTAGCAAATTCTTTTGAAGATTCAATTTGTGCAGCAGCTTTTGTTGGTCCAAATGCTTTAATACCTATAGCAGTTAGTGCATCAACCATACCAGAAGCAAGACCTGCTTCAGGTCCTACAACTACAAGATCAATATTATTTTGTTTTGCAAATTTGCAAACACCTTCTACATCAGTATCTTTTATATCTACACATTCAGCTATAGCTTTAATTCCAGCATTTCCTGGAGCTGCATATAATTTAGTGCATTTAGGGCTTCTTTTTATTGCATCACAAATAGCGTGTTCTCTTCCACCGCTTCCGATAACTAAAATATTCATAGTAATTGCCTCCACTTTAATTAATGTTTGAAATGACGCATTCCTGTTGTGACCATAGCAATTCCTAGTTCGTCACAAGCTTTAATTGAATCCTCATCTCTTATTGAACCACCTGGTTGAATAATAGCTGTTACACCATATTCTGCCGCAAGACGAACTGTATCATCGAATGGGAAGAATGCATCAGATGATAATACCATTGATGTAATATTATGTTCTTTAGCCCATTCAAGTGCAATATGAGCTGATCCTACACGGTTCATTTGTCCTGCACCAATTCCTGCAGTTGTTTGATTTTTTGCGACTAAAATAGCATTTGATTTAACATGCTTTACAACTTTCATCGCAAATAATAAATCTTTCATCTCATCTTCTGTAGGTGCTTTTTTAGTAACAACCTTTAAATCAGATTCATTATAAATTTCATTATCAAGATTTTGATATAATAATCCACCATTAACTGTTAATGCTTGATTCTTATCTTTAAATTCTGATGTCATATCAACTACCATAATACGGCAGTTCTTTTTAGATGCTAATACATCTAAAGCTTCCTTAGTATAAGATGGTGCCATGATTATTTCAAGGAATACTTTCTTATCATGGATATCTTTAGCTAAATCCTCATCAACTTCTCTATTGAACGCAACAATTCCACCATAAATTGAAACAGAATCTGCATTGTATGCTTTATCCCAAGCTTCTAGAATAGTAGATGCTGAAGCACATCCACATGGATTCATATGTTTTAATCCGATTGCAGTTGGTTCATCAAATTCTTTTAAAAGATTTAGGCATGCATTAGCATCTTGGATATTATTGTATGATAATTCTTTTCCTTGAAGTTGTTTTGCATGAACTATTGAATATGATGTATATGCACCTTCATATAAAGCTGCTTGTTGATGTGGATTTTCTCCATATCTTAATTCTTGTTTTAAGTTATAATTTAATGTTAATTTTTCAGGATGTGCAATACCACATTCGTTAGTTAAATATTGAGAGATCATAGAATCATACATTGCAGTAGTTCTAAATACCTTAGCCGCAAGTGCTCTTCTTGTTTCATATGTTGTGTCACCATTAGCCTTAATCTCTTCAATAACCTTTGCATAATCATCTTTATCTGTTACAACAGTTACAAACTTATGATTTTTTGCGGCTGAACGTAGCATTGAAGGTCCACCGATATCGATGTTCTCGATTGCTTCATCAAAAGACGCACCACGCTCAATTGTTTCTCTAAAAGCATATAAATTAACACATACTAAATCAATATATTTAATATTATGTTCAGCTACTTCCTTTTGATGTTCTTCATTGTCACGAATCGCAAGAAGTCCACCATGAACCATAGGATGAAGTGTTTTTACTCTTCCTGATAAAATTTCAGGGAATCCTGTAACATCTTCAATACCAATAGTTTTTACCCCAGCAGCATCTAATACTTTCTTAGTTCCACCTGTTGAAATTATTTCATAGTCTAACTTTTCAAGTTCTTTACAAAAATCAACAACACCGCTTTTATCAGTTACACTAACCAATGCTCTTTTCATTTGCACATTCTCCTTTTAAAACTCTATTAATTGCTTCTACATATAGTTTGTGTTCGATTTCATGAATACGAGTCTCTACTTCATCAATATCATTTCCATAATATTCAAATCCTCGTTGCATAATAATCTTACCACTGTCAACACCACTATCCACATAGTGAACTGTGACACCAAATACCTTAACACCATACATAAACGCATCACGAATTCCGTGAGCACCTTTAAACGATGGAAGTAAGGCAGGATGAATGTTAATCATTCTTCCTTCGTAATTATCTAATAATACCGTTCCAATATATCTCATATATCCAGCAAGACATATTAGATCTACTTTTTCTTCTTTTAATTTTTCTACAATGATAGTTTCAAAATCTTCTTTTGACGCATAATCTTTAGCGTTAAATACAAATGTTTTTGTATTATGTGCTTTAGCACGCTCTAATACATAAGCACCACTTTTATCACATACAAGAATTGACACTTCTGCATCTATTTCTTTATTTTCACATGCTCTAACTATTGCTTCATAATTTGTTCCACTACCACTCGCAAATACAGCTAACTTCTTCATATTACTTATGAATAACAACCTTTGAAGCGTTATCTGTTACACTACCGATAATATAAGCTTTATCTCCATGTTTTGCAAGAATTTCAATAACCTTCTTAGCATCAGCTTCATCTTTAACTGCAACAACCATTCCGATACCCATATTATAGATATTAAACATTTCTCTGTGATCTACTTTTCCGTATTTTTCTAAGAATTTAAATACAGGAAGAATAGGCCATGATCCTTCAACGATATCAAGTCCTTGTCCTTCTTTTAAAATACGTGGAATATTTTCATCAAATCCTCCACCTGTAATGTGGGCAATTCCGTGAACATCTACATTATTAATAACATCTTTTACTTGTTTACAATAAATTCTTGTAGGTGTTAATAATACTTCTCCTACAACTCCACCAAGTTCTTCACTATATGAATGAAGATCAATGTTATTATCAGAAACAATCTTTCTTACAAGAGAGAATCCATTTGAGTGAACTCCAGTAGATGCGATACCTACTAAAATATCTCCTACAGATACCTTTGAATCATCAATAAGTTTACTTTTTTCAACAACACCTACTGCAAAACCTGCAATATCGTATTCTCCATCAGAGTACATTCCAGGCATTTCAGCAGTTTCTCCACCAATAAGTGCACAACCTGCTTGAACACAACCATCTGCTACACCACTAACAATTTTTTCAAGTTTTTCAGGTATAGCATGTCCTAGTGCAACATAGTCTAGGAAGAATAATGGTTCAGCTCCTTGTGCTAAAACATCGTTTACGCACATCGCAACTGCATCAATACCAATAGTATCGTGTTTATCCATTTCAAATGCTAATTTAAGTTTAGTTCCAACTCCATCAGTACCACTTACTAGCATTGGTTCTTTATATCCAAGGCTTGCAAGATCAAACATTCCTCCAAATGAACCGATACCTGATACACATCCTGGTCTATTTGTTCTTTTTACATGAGCTTTATATCTTCTAACAGCTTCATATCCTGCTTCTAGATCTACTCCAGAGCTTCCATATGCTTTTGATCCCATATTATTGTTCCTCCTAAATTACTTGCTAAGTTTTTCTGTTAAACGTTTATAAATTTCTTCGTATGCACCCATAACATCCCCTAGATCTCTACGGAATCTATCCTTATCTAGGTGATCGTTTGTTTCTGCATCCCACAAACGACAACAATCTGGTGTAATTTCATCTGCTAATACAATTTCACCATCTACAGTTTTTCCAAATTCTACTTTAAAATCTACAAGTTTTACTCCTATTGATAAGAATAACTTTTGAAGTTTTAAGTTAACGATAGCTGTAAGTTCATAAATTCTCTTTAATTCATCATAAGTCGCAGCTCCAACAGCTACTGCATGATGATCATTAATGAGTGGATCACCTAGTGCATCATCCTTATAGCAAATCTCAAAAATTGTATTAGGCGCAACTGTACCCTCTACAATTCCAAGTCTTTTAGCCATAGAACCTGCAATAATATTACGGCAAATTACTTCAAGAGGGAATATTTTAACCTTCTTGCATAATTGGTCAGTTTCATTAATTGTTTCAATATAATGAGTAGGAACTCCTTCTTTAATTAGGTAATCATAGATTAACTTTGTAATCTTTTGATTTAATTCACCTTTATGAGCAAACTCTGCGTGTTTTGCCCCATTTCCAGCAGTCGCATCATCCTTGTAATGCATAATAATTACATTTGGATCTTCTGTTTCATAAAGTTGTTTTGCTTTTCCTTCGTATAATAATTTACCTTTTTTCATATTAGTTCTCCTTCTTAAAATACTTTACAGCATTTTTAAATAAATCTTGATTCTTATTTCCATATATATTTTTGAATAGATTATCTTCATAACGCTCGCTATGACCCATCTTACCAAGAATTTGTCCATTAGGTGAGATGATACCTTCAATTGCATAATTTGATCCATTTGGATTTTGTGGTGAATTTACTGTTATATCACCATTTTCATCAACATATTGGAATGCAACTTGACCATTATCAAACAGACTCTTAGCCATTTCTTCAGATACTACAAACTTACCTTCACCATGTGACATCGCAACTGTATGTAGGTCTCCTACATTATATCCCTTTAACCAAGGAGATGCAGTTGTCGCAACCCTTGTTGTAACCATTTGCGAGATATGGCGGTTGATATCGTTACGGAATAGTGTAGGTGATTCTTTTGTTAAATCTCCAAGACGTCCGTATGGTAATAATCCCGATTTAACTAATGCTTGGAATCCATTACAAATACCAAGAATTAAACCTTTTCTATCGATTAATGCTTCAATAGATTCTTTAATATCTTTATTATTTAAAACATTCGCAATAAATTTAGCTGATCCATCTGGTTCATCTCCAGCACTGAATCCTCCAACAAGCATTAATACGTGAGCTTTATCGATATTTTCTTTCATCTCTTTGATTGATGATAATACATCATCACTAGTTAAGTTACGGAATACCATAACTTTAACCATAGCTCCTGCTTTTTCCCATGCTTTCTTAGTATCATAATCGCAGTTTGTTCCTGGGAATACAGGAATGAATACTAATGGTTTTTCTACAGCTTCATATGGATATACTAATGAATCATTCTTCTTAGAATCTTCTTTAATAATCTTAGCATTATTCTTTGCAGTATCTTTATAAATTGTCGCAAACTTACTTCTATTAGCTTCGAATAGGCCATCAATGTTCATTTGAATTTCGTTGATATCTAAGATTTCTTCATCTATTGTAAATCCTAAATGTTTTACAAATGATTCTTTTAATTCACTAACTGATTCAACAACAAATGAACCATATGAATAATCAAATAAGTCACTATCAGATACCTTAACTCTAGCTCCAATCTTGTTTCCAAAGCTCATCTTAGCTAAAGCTTCACTACATCCACCATTTGTTATTGCATATGCAGATACAATATTCTTATTTTCAATATTTGTTGATACAAAATCAAATATCATCTTTAATTCATCAATATTTGGATTGTAATTCTTTAAAGGAGTATGTTTGATTAAGTAAATATAATTTCCAGCCTTCTTAAATTCAGGTGAGATTACAGTTCTAGCATCAACTGTTGTGATACCAAATGCCATTAACATAGGTGGAACATTTAAGCTATCAAATGTACCAGACATTGAATCTTTTCCACCAATTGATGGAAGTTTTAAATCTTTTTGAATTTTAATTGCTCCAAGTAATGCCGCAAGAGGTTTTCCCCAAGACTTATCATTTTGCATACGCTCAAAGAATTCTTGGTAGCTAAATCTCATATTGTTATATCTAGCACCAGCCGCAACTACTTTTGATACAGCTTCAATTACTGCATATTGGCTTCCATGGTATGGAGACCACTCTGTAATGTATGGGTTATATCCAAATCCCATAATTGAAGCAGTATTAGTTTCACCATCAAGTACTGGAAGTTTTTGTACTGATACTTGAGTTTCAGTTCTTTGATATTTTCCTCCAAATGGCATTAATACTGTTGAACGTCCAATAGTCGCATCAAACATTTCAATTAAACCTTTTTGAGAAACTACATTCGCATCGTTTAAGTTGTTAAACATCTTTTCAACTAAATCATTACCCTTAACATTTCTTTCAAATGGATTTTTATTTTCTACAGCTGAAATTTCTGCCTTAGCATAATGTTTTGCACCTGCAGAATCAATGAACTCACGAGAAATATCTACAACCTTTTCTCCTTTATTATACATAACAAGGCGGTTAGTATCTGTAACGTTTGCAATATGTGTTACTTCAATATTTTCTTCAGCGCAATATTTTTTAAATTGTTCTACATCTTTTTTATCTACTACAACAGACATTCTTTCTTGTGATTCAGAAATAGCAAGTTCTGTTGAATTTAAACCTTTATATTTTGTAGGAACTCTGTCTAACCAAATTTCAAGACCAGGTGCTAATTCTCCAATCGCAACAGATACTCCACCTGCTCCAAAGTCATTACTCTTCTTAATAATTCTTGTAACTTCAGGTCTTCTAAATAGATGTTCAATCTTACGCTCTTCAGGCGCATTTCCTTTTTGAACTTCTGATGAACAAGTCTCTAAAGACTTAGTATTGTGTTTCTTACTTGATCCAGTAGCTCCTCCAATACCATCACGTCCTGTACGTCCACCAAACATTAATACTACATCACCTGCTTGTGGTGAATATCTATGAACATCTTCTGCTCTAGATGCACCAACTACAGCACCTACTTCAAGTCTTTTTGCTACATATCCATCATGGTAAATTTCTCTTACATGAGTTGTGGCAAGTCCAATTTGGTTACCATATGAAGAATATCCAGCCGCAGCCTTAGTTGAAATGATACGTTGAGGAAGTTTTCCTTCAAGTGTTTCATTTACTGGCTTATAAATATCTCCAGCTCCTGTAACACGCATAGCTTGATATACATAAGCTCTTCCTGAAAGAGGATCACGGATAGCTCCTCCAAGGCATGTTGAAGCTCCTCCGAATGGTTCAATTTCTGTTGGATGGTTATGAGTTTCATTCTTGAATTGTAATAACCATTTTTCAGTTTTACCATTAACATCTACATTAACAAATATAGAACATGCGTTGTTTTCTTCTGATACTTCTTGATCATTAAGATATCCATGTTTCTTTAGATAACGAGCACCAATTGTTGCCATATCCATTAAACATAAATCCTTATTTTCTCTATTAAGTTCTTTACGCATTTCTTTATATAAGTCTAAAGATGATTCTAATTCTTCTTTAATAAATGATTCATCAATAGTAATTTCTGTAAGAATTGTACCGAATGTAGTATGACGACAGTGATCAGACCAATATGTATCAAGAATTCTTAATTCTGTTTCATTAGGATCTCTTCCTTCATTCTTAAAGTATTCGACAACACACGCTAAATCATCTTCGTTCATCGCAAGACCATATTTTTTAATGAAATCTGCAAATTCACTTCTTTGCATTTTAATAAGTCCTGAGACAACATTTACAGGTTTGATTTCAGCATTTTCATCAAATGATAAGATAGATAGATCTTTTTCTCTTGATTCTACTCTATTTATATAATAATGCTTAATCTTTTCAATGATTTCATCAGATACATCTTTATCTAAAATAATAAGTCTTGATGATTTAATTATTATGTCTGCATGAGGGTCTACAAGTTTTACACAGTCTACTGCAGATGAAGCTCTTTGATCAAATTGTCCTGGTAAATATTCAACAGCTAAATATTTATTATTGCTTAAATCAATATCGTCTGACACAAAGTCAGTAACTACTTCACCAAAAACAGTATATTTAGTTTTTTCTAATAATTCACTAGAAAATCCTCTTAAATCATAAACATTAACATATCTTAATGATTTAAGTTTTAAGTTTAAATTTAAGTTAAATTCATTTAATAAACTTTGTGCTTCTACTTGAAACTTTGGAAGTTTTTCTACATAAATACGGTAATCCATTATAATGCCTCACTTACTAATTTATTATATTTTTCTAAATCCATATCTTTAAATGTGATATGACCCATTTTCCTATTAAGTCTATTTTCCTTTTTACCATACATATGAATATATGCATTAGGGAATTCTCTATATACACTTAAGTCTTTTACATCTTGACCTAAGATATTTTTCATTAAAGTATTTTGTATTAATTTAGGTTCTTCTAGCGGAAGTCCTAATAAATATCTATCAAGTTCTCTAAATTGGTTGGTATTGCAACCTTCAATTGTATAATGTCCTGAATTATGAGGACGTGGTGCCATTTCATTGAAATAAAAATCATTTCCTTTAATGAAATATTCAATAGCTAAAATGCCTTTATATCCGCACTCTAGCATGAATTTTTTACTACTTTCAATAATTCTTTTTTCTAAATTTTTATCCATATTTGCAGGTACTACCGAGATATCTAATATACCATGTTTATGAATATTTCTTGAAATTGGGAAATTTATAACATTCTTGCCATCTGATACCATAACAATTGATGCTTCATAATCAAATTTTATAAATTCCTCAATTATACCAGGCCCACCTAGATATTCATCTAAAAGCTTAATGTCCTCATCTGATTTTAATAATACTTGTCCATGTCCATCATAACCAAGCGTTCTTGTTTTATATAGACATGGATATCCTAATTCATTTATAGCGTTTTTAGCATCATCTAATGTTTCAACATCATAAAATCTTGCGGTTTTTAAGCCATGATTATTAGCATTAGTTTTTTCTCTAATTCTATCTTGTCCATCAAAAAGTGGTTTAAATCCTTGTTTAATATTATAAGTATTTTCAAGTTTTATTAAGAAATCACTTCTTACATTTTCAAATTCGTATGTTATAACATCAGAATTTTTGCATAAATTTTCTAATGCTTCAAAATCACTAAATGAAGCACATATAAATTCATCTGCTACCGCTTTTGCAGGAGCATCATTTGAAGGGTCTAGGACAATTGTTTTTGCTCCTAAGAGTTTAGCCTCTTCGCAAAGCATAAGTCCAAGTTGTCCTCCTCCAATTATTCCTATTTTATTCAAGCTCAAGAGAAAGCACATCCTTTGTTTGTTTATTTCTATATTCCGCTAAAGCATTTGCGATTTTTTCATCTTTAATACCTAAAATAGATATTGCATAAAGTGCCGCATTTTTAGCTCCATTTATAGCCATAGTTCCAACAGGAATTCCTCCAGGCATTTGAACTATCGATAAAAGTGAATCGACACCATTTAAAGCCTTACTCTTTACAGGAACACCAACTACAGGAAGTGTTGTCATAGAAGCTGTCATTCCAGGAAGGTGGGCTGCCCCACCTGCACCGGCAATGATTACTTCTACCCCTCTTTGTCTTGCAGTTTTAGCATATTCACATAAAAGATCTGGAGTTCTATGTGCGCTTACTATTTTCTTTTCATAATCTATATTAAATTCTTCTAAAATTTTAACAGCATCTTTCATAACATCATAGTCACTAATAGAGCCCATAATAACTCCAACTCTTGGCATATAAATACTCCTTTAATTACTTAGTCTTTTTTGTTTTATTTTGATCTTCTTCTCTTAATAATTTAAATAACATTTTAGCAGCTGCGGCTGGACCATCATGTTCCATTCCAGGTACTGCAAGACGTGTATGAAGAACACCAATCTTTACACCTTCATTATAAAGTTGTGTAAAATATGAATCAATAATAGGTCTTGTTTGTGCTTCTCTTTGAACTGGTCCAAATGGGTTAGCAAAGAATGTTTCAGAAAGTCCTACTTCTTGAGTAGTACCTTTAGCAAAACGTGCTCCTCTTACGAAATCAGACATTGCATCTTTTACATTATCGAAGAATTCAACTTCTTGTCCTTCTTTAAAGTTTGTATCGTAGTTATTAGCATATAATACCATATCTGGCTTATATCCCTTCATTATTTGAGGGTATGTTGCAACTGGAACAACTAAACGTGAATTAATCTTATCAGGGTTCATAAATATAGCTCTATCCATTTCTCTATATGCATAACCTGCAGCCATATCATCTAGACGAACGAACGCTCCTATTTCTGTACCAAATGCTAAGATTTCACCATTTGATTGTCTCTTAAATGTTCCCATATCATCAAATATAGTAAGTTGAGCAGAGATATCATCTCCTGCCATTTCAGCTAGGGCCTCCAAAGATTCTGATTTTCCAGCTCCTGAATCTCCAATAATTACTACATTCTTAGTAGTTCCACTCTTCATTGTAATATGAACACATGCTCCGTGAAGAGGAAGGTTTCCTTGGTCAATCATTGATACATTATATAATGTTAATAACATTTTCTTCATGTATCCGAAGTAATCAATTGAATCATTATGAGGTGCGATACCTACATAAATTTGGTTCTCTTTATCATAATAGAATGTTGATTCACCCTTGATCTCAGCACCGAAGATGTAGATTGCATCTGGTTTCTTTCCTTTAATTTCTGAAAGAGGTACGAATTCAAAAAGGTTACAAATTGTAATACCATGAGCTAGATAGTCTCTATGGAAATAAACATATGTTAATGCTGATCCTACTCTTGCTGCATAACAATAATATTCATTAGCCTTAAATGAATCTTTAATTTCATCAAATGGGTTAGTAAATACCTCAGGATAAGTTCCTGTTCTCTTATTCTTAGCAGAATACGAAATAAATGGTGGTCTAATAAGAATTTGTTCAATTGCTTCAGACTTAGCTAGGAATGAATAATAAGAATTTGGCTCCATCCATACATTTTTAGATAATAGTAATGATGCGTTAACTCCAGCAGGAAGTTGACGGTAGATAGGGAATTTAGCTCCATATAATTTTTCAGAAATTGTTCTATATGTCTTAAGTATTACATTATTAAATTCTGATTGTGCTTCAACGAACGATGAAGATTCAACTCCTGAAAGTTTAGCCTTAGTTGAAGTTACAGAGTAACGTTCAAGTCTTCTCCAGTATTCATAGAATGCTTGAACAAGATCATAAACTATTTCTTGTTTTTCTAACGCTTTTCTAAAATCTGTATCTTGATCTTTGATTTCATCGATTGAAAACATTAATAGATGTTTGAATAAATCAATTGTATTCTTCTTAACAGTCTTCTTAGGGAAAATATTTAATAGTCCTAAGAATGCTTGGTTTTCAGTTTTGTATAGATGATCAACGAATCTTCCCCATACTTCTGCAAAACATGCAGAATTTAAAACTTCAATCTCAGTTTTACAAAAGTTTTCTGAGAAGTTTAATAATAATTGTTTTTCACTTAATATGTATTCCATAATTTTCTCCTTTTTTATATACTTTTTCTAAAATAATCCTGTTACTTTTCCATCAACAACATCCATATTTAATGCTGCTGGTGTTTTAGGTAATCCTGGCATTGTCATAACATCACCAGTAAGAGCTACTATAAATCCGGCTCCTACAGAAGGCTTTAATTCTCTAATTGTAATCTTAAATCCAGTAGGACGTCCTAACTTTAATGGGTCATCTGAAAGACTATATTGAGTTTTAGCCATGCAGATTGGTAATTTATCCCATCCATTTTCCTCAAATGTTTTAATTTGGGTAATAGCCTTTGTTGAGAAATCAACAGAGTCAGCCCCATAAATTTCTTTACAAATTGTTACGATTTTATTCTTAATAGTGTCATTTTCATCATATAAATATTTAAAAGTTTTAGTTCCATCACAAGCATCAATCTTATCTAATACTTTCTTAGCTAAATCAAGTCCACCCTCTGAACCTTTGCCAAAAACTTCTGATAATGAAACTTCATGTCCGTTCTCTTTAGCCCAGTCTTCTAATGCTTTGATTTCATCATCTGTATCAGTTGAAAACTTATTGATTGCAACCACATATGGGATGTTAAACTTTTTAATGTTTTCTATATGTTTCTCAAGATTTTCGAATCCTTTTTTAAGCGCTGAAACATTTTCTAATCCTAAATCTTTTTTTAGTACTCCACCATGCATCTTTAATGCACGAATTGTCGCAACTATTACTACAGCACTTGGCTTGATATTTGTCTTACGGCATTTAATATCTAAGAACTTTTCAGCTCCTAAATCTGCACCAAATCCTGCTTCAGTTACTACATAATCTCCAAGAGATTGAGCCATTTTAGTAGCTATTGCACTGTTACATCCATGAGCAATATTTGCAAATGGTCCACCATGGATTAACACTGGTGTATGTTCAAGTGTTTGAACTAAGTTAGGCTTAATTGCATCCTTCATAATCATAGTTATAGCACCTTGGCATCCTAAATCTTTAACTGTGACTGGAGATTTGTCAAACTTGTATGCAACAACAACTTTTTCAAGTTTTTCTTTAAAATCATCTAGATTTTTTGCAAGACATAATATTGCCATAACCTCAGATGCCACTGTAATGTCAAAATGATCTTCACGAGGCATTCCGTTTGTAGCCCCTCCAAGTCCTATCACGACATTTCTTAGTGCTCTATCATTCATATCAAGAACTCTTTTCCAAATGATTCTTCTAGGATCAATGCCTAGTGTGTTTCCTTGATGAATGTGATTATCGATGATTGCAGCTATAGCGTTATTAGCTGTAGTTATTGCATGAATGTCTCCTGTAAAATGTAAGTTAATATCTTCCATAGGAACAACTTGTGCATATCCTCCACCTGCAGCCCCACCTTTTACTCCAAGAACTGGTCCAAAAGATGGTTCTCTTATAGCCGCAACACAGCTTTTTCCAAGTTTTGTTAACGCATCAGCTAGTCCAATAGTTGTTGTACTCTTTCCTTCTCCTGCAGGAGTTGGGTTAATAGCTGTTACTAAAATGACTTTCCCATTCTTGTTATGTTTTTCTAAAACATCAAGATTAATTTTAGCTTTATATTTTCCGTATAATTCTAAATCATCTTCAGAAAGTCCAATTTTTTTTGCAACTTCAACTATCTTGTCCATTTGTGCATTTTGTGCAATTTCTAAATCTGTCATTTTTATTAAATCCTTTCCTAAAAAAATAAAACGACGTTAAATAACATCGTTTTTACGCGTTTAAAAAAATCATCGCTTGATGACACTTATGAATATTAACTTTTTGAACAAAATTCTTGGCCATATTAAATCCCATCCAATCTAAAGCTAACTAATCTAAAAAAGTAGATTATTATTCATAGTAATATTTTATCATAAAAGGTGATTTAAGACTATAACATTTTATGTAAAGCGTTTTATTTTTTTAAATATTTGTATAAAATATTTGTCTTATTTACTAATATAAGACACAAAATCCAGAAGTTTCCTTCTGGATAATGTTATTATTGATTATTATTTCCGTTTTTTAATGTAACGTCGTGAGCTCCACCTTCAACAATTGAAGTTGATGAAACTACAGTAAGTTTAGCTTTTTCTCTTAATTCTTTAAGGTTAAGAGCACCACAGTTACACATTGTAGATTTAACTTTATATGTAGTAAGCTCAACATTGTCTTTTAATGACCCTGCATAAGGAACATAAGAATCTACACCTTCTTCAAATGTAAGTCCAGTCTTTCCTCCTAGATCATATCGTTGCCAGTTACGAGCACGGTTTGAACCTTCTCCCCAATATTCTTTAACAAATCTTCCGTTAATTTTAATCTTAGCATTTGGAGATTCATCAAAACGAGCAAAATAACGACCAAGCATAACAAAGTCTGCTCCCATTGCTAACGCTAATGTAATGTGATAATCATGAACGATACCACCATCAGAACAAATAGGTACATATACTCCTGTTTCTTTATAGTATTCGTCACGAGCACGTGCTACATCAATTACTGCAGTAGCTTGTCCTCTTCCGATTCCTTTTGTTTCACGAGTGATACAAATAGAACCTCCACCAATACCAATTTTAACAAAATCAGCACCAGCTTCTGCTAAGAAACGGAATCCTTCAGCGTCAACAACATTTCCAGCTCCAACCTTAACTTTATCTCCATAAGTATCTCTTATCCACTTTATAGCATAAGCTTGCCAACAAGAATATCCTTCAGATGAATCAATACATAAAATATCAGCGCCTGCTTCAACTAACGCAGGAACTCTATCCTTATAATCACGTGAATTAATTCCGGCTCCTACAATATAAGATTTATGAGAGTCTAGTAATTCATTTTCATTTTCTTTATGAGATTCATAGTCCTTACGGAATACCATATATCTTAAATTTCCATTTTTATCAACTAGAGGTAAACTATTAAGTTTATGTTCCCAAATAATATCATTAGCTTCTTTTAGCGTTGTTGTATCAGGAGCTGTGATAAGTTTAGATAGAGGAGTCATAAAATCCTTAATCTTTGTTTCTTTTGGTGTTCTTGATATTCTATAATCTCTTGATGTAACAATACCAAGTAATTTTCCATTAGGTGTTCTATCTTCAGTAATAGCTATTGTTCTATGTCCTGTCTTTGCAGTTAATGCCACAACATCTTCTAATGTATCTTCTGGTGTAAGATTTGAATCAGATGTGATAAATCCTTTTTTATAATCTTTAACTTTTTTAACCATTGCAGCTTCAGCTTCAATAGATTGAGAACCATAAATAAATGATACTCCTCCTTCTTTAGCTAAAGCTATTGCAAGTGTATCATTTGATACTGATTGCATGATTGCTGAAACCATAGGAATGTTCATTGTAATTGCTGGTTCTTCACCTTTTTTAAATTTAACTAAAGGTGTCTTTAAAGATACATTTGCAGGAATATTTTCAGGTCCTGTATAACCAGGTACTAACAAGTATTCTGCAAAAGTTCTTGATGTCTCTGTAAAATAATATGCCATAATATATCTCCTTAAATAATTTATTTAAAATATTTTATTTCAAATTACTTAATATGTCAATATATCCAAAAGCCTTTATCACTTAATTGTACGCAGTATAAATACAATAGTATTTTATTCCTTGCGTTTTATTAAATCATCAATCGTTCTTTGTATTGCCCTATTCATAAGCACTTTATATATAATATAGTTGTTTTTCCTGATCCTGATTTACCGCTTAATACTACCATTCCACAATATGGTAGTTTAAACGAGACATCTTTTATAATCTCTTTATCTATTGTTCCATCTTTTACTATATAATTAACATTTTGAAATTCTATCATATAAACCCTCAATCAAAATATATAAAATCATGGTTCCTTTTTCCATTGTAAACAAATTTCCCCTCATTGTTTTTTCTGTACGGATAGAAACCTGTAGATTCAGAATTTAAAACCATAGAGAACATATATACAGCTTCTTTTAAATTATATCCACATTTTGAATATTCGTATGTATGATATTTTTTCCCGTATTTAGTCTTTTTATTCATACATACACCATTATAATTAATTTCATAACGGTATATCTTAAAAACATTAAATGAAGCTCTTGTTTCTAAAGAATAATCTTTTTCTTCTTTTGAGGCATTTAAATGCGCTTCATATGTGATGCCTTCTTTAAATTCATAACGATTACTAAAACTATACCCTGTCAATATTGATGTAGTTAGAGTCTGTAATATACTATTTTCTGCATTAAATATATCATCGAAATTAATACCCATTGACTTGCTTGGATTAATGCTTGATGTCGTTGTTAATTTCAATTCGTTTTCAATACAAATTTCTTTTGAACTACTTATTGTATATGAATAATCGACCGAGTTATCTTTATCAACATGATAAGCCGTGTTATTTATTCTATAGGAAGTTACTTCTAACACATTATTATATTTAAATATTCTATATTCATATTTAGGGATATTTATGTAAGAATTTTTAAAATTATCATTAGAGATTTTTTTACGCTATCATATTCTCCTTGATTAATTAGTGTTGATTCTTTAAAAAAATCATCAGTTTCGACATTTGAAATAGAACCATATCCTCCACTAGTTCCCTCAAATTGCATAACTACATCTATATTCTCTGCCCCAACACACCCTAAACTTGCTAGTAATAAAATGTTTAATTTTTGCATATAAATCCCCCTCTTTATATAATTTTTAAAAGTCTAAATCACACAATAATAAAATTAATTATCAATGTTAATATTATATTGTTTTTAATCTATATATGTATATTAATTAAGAATTACAATAAAACCATGTATTTAGTTTTAAAAATAATTCCATTTGCTAAATTTATAGTCATTCGTTATGAGGGCTTTAAACTTGAAATTATTGCACATAATAAAAAAGAGCTGTGAAGCTCTATTATTTAAAATTAGTTTTCACAGCTTTTATTTATAACTTCTGAAATTATTTTTACAATACGTATGATTTCATCTTTAGTAATTGATGATAGAGTTACTCTTATAACTCCCTTTAAAGGAATAATATATACTCCTTTTTTCTTAAGTTCTTCTTGTACGGCTTTAGGATCTTTAACAGGAATTGTTACAAAGAAACCGCATTGATATGGTAATGTTTTTACATTATTCTTCTTAGCTTCTTCTATGAATAAATTAGCTCTTTCAATAAGAAGGTTTTGAGCATACGCAAGTTCTTCTTCAAATTCTTCTTTATGATTAGTTAATGTTTCAGAAATAATATTCATACCAAGAATAGATGATGAACTCCATTTTCCTCTTCCAGAATATTCGTTTGCTTGAAAGAATTCATCCGCATCATTTTTATTTTTACAAATACCAATTTGAGCACCTATACGAAGTCCATAAAGTCCTAATGTTTTAGAACCAGAGAATGCAAGTACTGCGATTGCATTAGGACCTAGATTAGTAAGAAGGTCAATATTTTTTCTTGATGCTTCAAACCCACGTGAATCATAATCAATGTAGGCCATATCGTATAAAAGAATGAATGGTGTTCCATCTCTTGAAATAGAGTTTGCAATATCTATAACCTCTATCCATTCTTCATATTTCATAATATACCCTGTAGGATTTTGACATGGGTCGTTTATTACAACAAGCACACGTCCTTGTTCCTTTTTAAGCTCAATGCACTTCTTTCTTAAGTCTGCAACATTAAAGTTACCTTCTTCATCAAAAAGTTCATATGTATCATAAGAAAGGTTAGCATCTTTTGCAAGTTGTGTATAATTTCCCCACATATAATTAGGGAATAATGCTTTATCTCCTAATGATAAATAATTAGTAAGTGTAGCACAAATTGCACCAGTTCCACCTGGAGTAGCAATTACTCTTGTATGCATTTTAGATGTAATATCATTATAATATTCTCTAAATACCCAATGTTTGATTGCTTCATGAAATTTTTGATCACCAGCTGTTGCAGGATAACCAAATTTTTGACGTGGTGTTAATTCTTTAATAATTTTATCAACCATTTTGAATGTATAAAATTCACCATTTTCATCAAAAAGCATTCCTATTGTTGAATCTATTACATTTTTATCTAAAGCTTTAGCTTCACGTGCTTCTTTTCCAATTGTAAGAGCACTACCTTTATTTTCTTTTCCAACAGATTGTTTACCCAAAATTGACATAATAAAATACCTCTTTTTTACAAAATAATTTTACTACAGCAACACCTAAATTGCAACCTAGAGAGCAATATAAAGTTTGTGGAAATACAATAAAAGCTAGGATGTGAATAATCCTAGCTTAAATGATTATAATAATGTTTATATTTTATTAACGTTCATAAATTAAATCTATTTTCGTTTTTTTCTTAAGATGTTTTTTAATAAACGCCATGTGAATTAACAATATAAATAACATAAATAAAAGTGATATGGCATATGGCAACATTGAATTATAAATAAAGTCAACATTAATAAGTTTTCTTTTAATCAATATAATATTTTCTATTTTTACAAACAAAATAGAAATAGGGATAGATATAGCAAGAGCTAATATTGATAGCGACATAAATTCAAAATAATAAATGCAAGCCATTTTTTGTTTACTACAAAACGAAGATAAAATACCAATTTCTCGTTTGGTTTTTTCAAAAGAGAAAAGTGTATAATTAGAAATAAGCAGAACACACAAAACTAAAAGCACAGCTAAAATTATTACTTCTATTTTACTAAGTAGTGATACAAAATCTATTGTTGATATAAGATCTGCTTCTAAATATGTTCGCTCCACAAACCCTGCATCCAAAAGGGTGCTTATTGTCTTTTGGCTATAATCGCTTATAGCAAATCCTCTTTTACATTTTAAAATACCACATGTATCTTTATATAGCACGTTATACATATCTTCACTGCACATGAGATATTTAAACATTTCTTCTGTATCATCTATTATTTTATCAACAATTATTTTATAAGTTGTATAATAATTATATTCCCTAAAATTAGTTTTTTGATAATAATATTGATTACAGATATTCAAATCAATTTCTTTATTAATCATATCATCGGTGATATTACTATATCTAGCAAAATTTTTAGTGACAATAACATGATTCGATGTAAGTGTTTTATCAACAGTCGCATAATTACCAAACACCAATTCATCATCTTTAGTTACTATTGGCAAATCATTTTTATCGTATTCTTTAACAGATGATTCAATAAGCGTAATCGTGTTTTCGTTTATAAAGGCTGATTCTGTAAGATCATTTAAAATTTGTAAATCCGTATCCATTCCTGATTTAAAAATCCCTACCACCTTAAGCTTAGTATATTGAAAATTAATATTTTGGCCTATAAGAGTTGAAAAATCGCCTCTATTTGTTATATATGATGCGACCACATCAGATATAATAATTTCACCATCACCGACTTCATTAACACCATATAAAATCCTATATTTACATTCATTTGTAATATAAAGTCTTTCTATATGATTATTCATGACTCTTGAATCAAATGACAGTACTTTTATTGTATTATACCCAACATTTTTAAGTTCATCATCTACAATTCCATCACTAGATAAATTATCGTCTTTTTCTTCTTCAGTAAAATAATCCACATATTCTACATCATTTTCATGGTATACTTTGTTTCGTGCACTAGCTTCATTTAAAAATATTATGTTTAATGTAATACAAATTATTGAAAAAAGTAATGCTAAACTCAAAAGCATTATAATAAATCTTGGCTTTTTTCTTTTAATAGAAACAAAAGATAATCCAAGTATTGTTTTTAAACTTATGGATGCCTCAATCGAAGTATCTATAACGTTAGACGTATCTTTTAAAACGACATCGCTTATAATCTCACCATATGATATTTTTATTATTCTATTCGAATATTTTTCAAATAGTTCTGTATCATGTGATGAAACTATAACTAGTTTATCTTTTGATATTTCTTTTAATATCATAGCTATTTGCTCTTTATTATCTTTATCTAATGATGCGGTAGGTTCATCAAAAAAAATTACCGGCAAATTCGCTAACATGGCTCTAATTATCGCCACTTTTGTTTTTTGGCCACCTGATAATTCATTAGGGAAATTGTTTTTTTGTAAACTCAAATTAAATCTACTTAAATATTCTTCAATTAAACTTGATGTATTATAAGCGTCTCCTACTATTTTTAAATTTTGATAAACATCTAATTCTTGCACAAGTTGCGCATCTTGAAAAACGAACGAGGCGTAATTCTTTTTATATCCCGAATCAAAACTTCCTTTTGATAGTGTATCAAGGCCTGCTAATATATTAAGTAATGTTGTTTTACCACATCCGGACTCACCACAAATTGAAACAAGTCCTACTTTTACAAGTTCAAGATTAATATTTTTTAAAGCATATATTTCATTAGTTTTTCCTTCATTATATATTTTATATGCATTTATAAGTTTCATACATTTCCTCTTTTATATATCACTAGCCGATAAAGCCTCTTTTTCAAAATTTGTTTTATCCGCTTTTAATCTATATCTATGGGATATTGTTCTTTCCATAGTATAATTATCACTCTTAGTTTTTGATTTTCTATAAATTTCACCAGAATATTCTATGTCAAAATTTAAAATTTTATTTCTACTTTTATAATTATCATATTCAAATACAACCGCTGAAATTCTACTATATTCTCCAATGTAAGGCTCCCTTTCACTATCTTTTCCTTTATGGGCATTTATAAAGTTATATTCAAATACTTGTGTAAAATAATTATATCCACTATTAGATGTTGTGTATAACGATACATCTTTTGAATTAATTGTTTCAGTATAGGAATATGCATAATTCACGGAACCCGATAATCCTGTCTCACCTTTACTATTAACGCTACTTCCAAAAGTTACACTTCTTGTATCAGATGTAGATTGAGATATATTATATCCACTTTCTTGTGGTTGATATGATGCTCTATTAACCCCTGTGTATGAAGCATTTATTTTTAATTTTATTTTATTAGAGTGATAATATCCTTTCGATGTGTTTTTAACTCCCTCAATATGGGTATCCGCAAACACATAGTAAATCATTCTATCTTCATTTTCGTTATATCTTCTATATATCGCAGTCCATAACGAAACATAGCCATATAAATATTTAGATCCTGCTATTTGAAATTTTTCTTCATACGTTCTCGTATCATCGCTGGATTCCTTTTCGTGTTTTAAAGAATCTGTAACATATTCTAAATTAGATACATTTATCCCTTTTAAGGCTGTTGTATCACTTGAAGCCTTAACTTCTTTATTAAACAAAGCTATAAAAACAATCCCTACATTAATAATCAACAGACTTTTAAGCACTACAAAAAATATCTTTTTCATCTTATCCCCATCCCTAATTGTACTATTTGTAATAGTAGTTTCATTATACGCTTTAAAATTTCAAGTGTCAATCACAAGCAAAATGCAGTGTTTATCAACTAAAAATTTATAATTTACAACGCAAAAAAGAACGCATTTTTGCGTTCTTTAAATTTATAATTATTCAATTTCAATATATTTTTTAGGAGCTTCAACTTCTTTAGCCTTCTTTAGTGAAACATTTAATACACCATTTTCAAATTTTGCTTTAGTTTGATTTTCATCAATATCTCCTAGATAGAAGCTTCTAGTTCCCTTAACATTTCTTCTTTCACGTCTTACATATTTGCCATCTTTCTTTTCATCATTTTCTTCTTTATGATCGATAGAAACTGTTAAATATCCATCTGCAAAATCAATTTTTACATCCTTTTTATCAATGCCTGGCATATTCATTAACACTTCAAAACCATCTTTGTCTTCCTTAATATCTGTTTGCATCATGCTAAATCCATTTCCTTCTGCAAAAGCATTTCTAAATCCATCAAATAAATCTCCAAAATTTTCATCATTTAAATAAAACATATAAATTATCTCCTTTTCAATTAATCAATTTTAATATTTGTTTCTTTTTTAGGCATCTTAGGCACATATATTCTTAATACTCCATTAATATACTTTGCCTCAACCTTTGTTATATCTACATTTTCATCAAAGTAGATTGTTTTTGGTTCGAACGCATGAGAACGTTCGCAAAGTTTGTAATCTGCATCTTCACCATCTTCTTTCTTGTCTACATTAATAGTTAGTGAATCTCCTTCAAAAGAAACTTTAATATTTTCTTTTAATACTCCTGGAATATCTGATAATACTTCATATCCATTGCTATATTCGATTACATCACTATTGATGTTAGACTCTCTTTTAATCATTTGGTTATTCAATTGTTCAAAAATTCTATTTAATTCGTTAATCATTTTATTTCCTCTTTCTGTTGGCACTCTTTATCACCCTCTGCCAACTACACCTATAGTATATCACTATTTTTGGCACTGTCAAGCGGTGAGTGCTAATTTTTTTATTTTTTTAATTTTGCTGTTTTAATATACATATAATATTTTTCTTATAGGCATTTGCAAAAAATACACAAATAAAAAAATGGTAAGGCTCGAAGGCCTTACCATAAAAATTAAATAATCAAAATATATTAATTTGTCTATAGTTTGATACGATGCAGATTTTATAGCTAAGTCTATAGGTTCTACGACGTAGATTTTAGAGAACCAGAATGAAAGACTGCCTAAATCATTCTTATTTTTCCCTTATTAAATCAACAATGCTTTTTTTATTAATTTTCATTATTATCACAAACATCATAATAGCAAAAACAAATAGCGTTATCCCAAAAACTATTAAAATAGGAAATGCTGAATAATAAAGATATTTTATAAATTTATAATTTTCATCCACTAATATTTTATTTTAAATGTCTATCGCTAATATCGATACTAAAATGCTAAGCAATAGTCAACCCGCTAGAAGTATAATACTATCCAATAAAAAACTTTGCCAATTTTTTCTTTATCTACCTAAAGCGATGCCAAAAGCCCTGCTTCTCTTTTGTTTTATTAAAATTATTAAAAATATAGTTTAATATTAAAACAATTCCAGCAACAAAAACTAAAGCCCATATAATAATTTCTATAATTTTAGCCTTTTTCTCATAATCAATCGCTGAAGATATACCTACTTCTAACGAACCATCAAATTGATATCCATTATCTAAAATATATCTTATGTTTGCCGCACTACATTTTTCTAAAGATATCCCATATGTTGATAATTGATAAATCCCTACCGAAGAATATAGTTCATCATACAGCAAAGAAGAAACATAAATCGCATTATTACTTCCTTTAATTTATTCTTTTATAACAAATTTTTTAGATGATAACTTATCATCTGAAGTTGATTCTTTTTGATAATAATTTCCATTATAATATTCTAGTTTTTAATATTTATTTTCATCAAAAGAATTATTTGTAGTTTGAATTATAGCCTCATTATCTTTTAATTTGCTTTTAGCTTCTATTTCAAAACCTCCTATATCTTATAAATACAAAAAACACATTAGATTACAATAACCTAATGTGCCCTTTTATTTAATTGTCCGTTTTAGTCAAACAGATTCATCCCCCACTTATTTTTTTATATAATCTAATACTTTATTTTGATCCTCTATATAATATGGTACTATTATTTTCTTCTTACCAAACCATATTTTATAATAACCATTCTTTATATCAACATCAAAGTTTGTAACATCTTTGTAGTTATATTTTTTCTTTATTCCAAAAATATTATAATAAACAAAATCATTCTCATTCAATATAAGTCTATATGATGCGATTCGATATAACGTTAAAACATTAAATAAATACATTATTGATATTACTATATAAAACGCCAATACTCCATCTATTCTTTTCTTATACCTAACTTTAAAAAATAAAGCAGTTTCCGCAATTGAAAAAAATAGTGCAAACATAAAAAACGTTATAACGCTTATGCTGAATGTTTTAAGAGAGTTTGGATATATTTTAGAAAGAATTATATATTTAAGTAATGAAAATAGAGAAAATAAAAACATCACTAATCCAAATATTTCCATTATAAGTTCTATCATCTTATACCAGGCCCTTTCAATTTTAAGTATTTTTTATTAATAATCCTACAAGCCTCCATAGGTTTATTAACATAAGGAATACTTATGACCTCTTTACTTTTTAATACTACCTCAATATTAGGTCTATATGTAGATGTAAAAAGCCCCACTTTTGTTATTAAAAAGTCAATTGCCTTAAAATCAACTTCTAAATTGCCAACATAAAGGTTTTTATCATCTATACTAAATCTTATATTAGATGCTTTTAATCTAATAAATAAAAATATTGTAGATATTATAAAAATTATAGCAGGAATTGTTATTAAAGATATAATAGTTTTCACATCACTAGTTCTTAAAACGATAGGAAGTATTATTAAAGCTAATAACGATAATGTTAAAAATATTATAGGCATAATATATATTCCCTTATCTTTTTTAAATTCCATAATATCAACTCCTTCTTATTAAAAAAAGCCCCTTATGGAGCTTTTAATTAAAATATTTTCTTTAGCTCAATTGTTTGAGTTCTATCAGGACCTACAGAGAATATAGCTACATCTCTTCCGGTAATTTCTTCTATCTTTTTAATATATTTTTGAGCATTTAGAGGAAGTTCTTCAAATGATTTAACACCACTAATATCTTCACTCCATCCATCTACTTCTTCATAAATTGGCTTACATCTCTTAAAATCATCTAAAACCGCTGGAACATAGTCTATAACTTTTCCATCTAGTTCATATGCCTTGCATATTTTGATTTTTGGGATTCCTGTAAGAACATCAAAAAGCATAAGTGAGAAATTATCAACGCCTGATACTCTCTTAGCATTCTTTAACACTACTGCATCTAGCCAACCAACTCTACGAGGACGGTGTGTTACAGTTCCATATTCATGTCCACGTTCACGAATTTGATCTGCAAGTTCACCAAAAAGTTCAGTAGGAAAAGGTCCTTCTCCTACACGTGTAGAATAAGCTTTAGCAATTCCTAATACATTATCAACATATTTAGGAGCTATTCCTGTATTTAATGGCACAGAAGCTGCTGTAGGTGATGATGATGTAACATATGGATATGTTCCATGATCAAGACAAAGCATTATACCTTGAGCACCTTCAAATAGTATTTTTTTACCTTCATCTATTAAATTATTAAGAAGTACAGAAGTATCTGTTATATGATCTTTAAATATTTGTCCTAATTCTAAATAT
Source organism: Parabacteroides distasonis (assembly GCA_963623875.1). GTDB lineage: Bacteria > Bacillota_I > Bacilli_A > Acholeplasmatales > Anaeroplasmataceae > UBA3206. Next base: position 55,720 of record CAVFNL010000005.1, read on the forward strand.
TTATCATATAAATCTTCGAATTTATATGTTTTTAAACCATACATCTCTAATTCTTTGTTTTTAACTTCTAGAGCATCAGTAAGTCTTTCTTTAAAATATTCTTTGTTTAAAAGATCACCTACACGAATACCTATTCTTTCAGCCTTATCAGCATAACAAGGTCCGATTCCCTTTTTTGTAGTACCAATCTTTTTATCTCCCTTTAAGGCTTCAGAAGCACCATCAAGATCCATATGATATGGCATTATAACTTGGGCACGATCAGATATATAAAGTTTATAATCAACTATACCTCTTTCTTGAAGTCCTTTAAGTTCTTCTAGGGCTTGAACTGGATTAAAGACTACACCATTCGCAATTATATTTACGATATGTGGAGTAAATATTCCTGAAGGAATTGATTGAAGTGCAAACTTCTTACCATCAAAATTGATTGTATGTCCAGCATTATTACCACCTTGGTAACGTACTACCACATCAGCTCTTTGAGCTAAGAAATCTGTTATTTTCCCTTTTCCTTCGTCACCCCATTGAGTTCCAACTATAACTAATGTTTTTTTCAAGACACTCACTCCTTAATATTAAAATCACATATATTATTATACTATTATAAATGCTTTGTTTCAATAAAATTTTATTTTAACAAATCTTAATTTACTAACCCATCAAGATATTTATTTAAAATTTTAAAATACGATGTATCTTTGAATCCTATTTTATTAAAAATAATTTGAATCATATTATTTGTATATCTAAGTTTAATTCTATCAGATATGTCATGAGAAGATAAGAATAATTTTGTTCCATCCATTGTTTTAGTTTTTTCATCGCTTATAAACAACGATATCTCTTTAAAATTATCTTCTACTTTTATAACATCTAATTTTTTTATTAGATTATTAAATAATTTCTCTTGCATATATAGCTCTAAATCAAGGCTATAATTTCCAAAACGATCCACTAATTCTTCTTCTAAATTAGAAAGGTCTTTCATACTTTCTATTTTATCAATCTTTTTATGTATTTCAATACGAACATCTTCATTATTAATATAAGTAGTATCAATGTACCTTGAAGAATATACTTTTGATAGAGAAGAATCTTTTTCTTTACTATCATCCATCTTATCTTCTTTATCTTTATGTATTTCTTCTTCTAAAATCTTAAGATACATATCAATTCCTACTGAATCAATAAACCCTGATTGTTCAGCACCTAAAAGATCTCCAGCTCCTCTTATTGATAAATCCCTCATCGCAATTCTAAATCCGCTACCTAAATCACTAAATTCTTTTAAGGCCTCTAGTCTTTTTACAGCTTGATCTGTAAGTTTCTTTTTAGGCTCAAACATCAAATATGCAAAAGCTATTTTATCACTTCTTCCAACTCTTCCTCTTATTTGGTATAGTTGTGAAAGCCCTAAATGGTCAGCATCATGAATTATAATCGTGTTTGTATCAGGAATATCAAGCCCTGTCTCTATTATTGTAGTACATACTATGACATCGTATTCATGATCAATGAACTTAACAAGAGTATTTTCTAACTCTTCTTTCTTCATCTTTCCATGACCAATACAAATTCTTGCGTCCGGAACTAACGCACTAATATGAGCTGCGACAATATCTATATCATCTACTTTATTATACATATAAAATACTTGGCCACCTCTTGATATTTCACGGACAATCGCATCTCTTATTACAACATCATTTCGTTCAAGAACATATGTTTGAATTGGATATCTATTACGTGGAGGTGTTTCTATCATCGATAAATCTCTAATACCTGACATAGACATTTGAAGTGTTCTTGGTATTGGTGTTGCGGATAGTGTAATAGTATCAACATTTACTTTCAATTCTTTTATTTTTTCTTTGTGAGTAACACCAAAACGTTGTTCCTCATCAATTATTAAAAGTCCTAAATCTTTATATATTATATCTTTTGATAATATCTTATGGGTTCCAATTAAAACATCAACACTACCACTTTTTACGCCTTCTATTATTTCTTTTTGTTTCTTTAAAGGCACAAACCTATTACATAATTCCACATTAACCCCATATTTTTCCATACGTGATTTAAATGTGTAATAATGTTGTCTTGAAAGAATTGTTGTAGGAGCTAAAATAGCCACCTGTTTACAATCTAGAACCGCTTTAAAAGCTGCACGAAGTGCAACTTCTGTTTTACCATATCCAACATCACCACAAACAAGTCTATCCATAGGTCTTATAGATTCCATATCATGTTTTACATCTAAAATAGCCTTAGCTTGATCTTTTGTTTCTTCATACATAAAATCATCTTCTAAAGCTTTTTGAATTTCATTGTCTGGGCTAAATTTAAATCCTTTTGCTTCACTACGTGCACTGTAAAGTTTAATAAGTTCACTAGATATATCTCTAATCTTATTTCTAACACGCATTTTAGCCTTACTCCACTCAGATGAAGATAAGTTATTAAGTTTTACAGATAAAGTATCAAATTCCGAATATTTTTGAATTAAATTTATTTGCTCAAGCGGAATATATAGCGAATCCCCTTTCGCATACATCACATGAATATAATCTCTTTTTAGTCCTTTGTTATCAATAGTTTTAAGACCTAAGTATTTTCCTATTCCATAGTCGTAATGTACTACATAATCCCCTATTTTTAATTCATCATATTTAGATATTTTAATCGTGTTTTTATATATTGATTTAAATTTAATATTTCTTTTATTATATTTAATTTCAAATAGTGTCTTTTCACTATATATTATTAAATCATTTGAAACATCATTAATAGATAATGCATATTCTGATACAAGATTTATCTTACCTTTACTAATATTATTAAAATCTTTAATATCTATCGCAAGTATCCCATTCTCTTTTAAAAGTTCTAATAAATTTTTTTTCTTAGAATTATCAGTTATACTTATGATTATATATTTAGATTTATAAAGTGCCTTTATTTCTTTAGTAATCTCTTTAGGATTAGCTTTAAACGATGGAATATCTAAAACATTTGCATCATAAGTATTTTCTTTTGTACGAACAACACCTTCGCATACGACATTAGGAAGTTTTAAAAATTCACAAATATCTAAATAATTCTTAGAAATACTTGCTAAACTATTTTGATATAATTCCATATCTTTATTCATTCGCTCTATTTCAAGATTTATTTTATACATATCAACATAATATATTTTTCTTTCATTTTTAAAATCTAGGATTGTAGATAATTTAGTATCAAATAATTTAATGTATGGCATTAATAAATCAAGATTTTGTCTTTGTTCAATATCAAGCGCAACCTTCTCAAGCAATACTTTATCATCATTAGAAACAGTATCATCTAGCATTAAATCTCTAATCTTTTTAGATGCACACTCAGATAAATTATCACTATATAACATTTCACTTACAGGATAGATATCAATCTCATCAATAGTCTCAATCGAACGCTGTGTATCTATACTAAACGTTTTAATTTTATCTATTTCATCTCCAAAAAAATCAATACGAATTGGATTTGAATTGTTTAGAGGAAATATATCTAGAATACTTCCTCTATGAGAAAATTCCCCTGTTTTTGTAATGGTGTATTCTTCTTTGTATCCAAGTATTCTTAAATAATTTATAAGTTCATAAATATCATATGAAAGTGATGTTTTTAATTTTACTATATTATTTTCATATGTTTTTTTATCAAAAATATATCGTATAGCACCTGCGAAGTTTGTGACAACAATTTTCTTTTTATCATCTAACAAAGATAGAATTGTATTAATTCTTTCATATTTAAAATCATTTGACTCTGATATTATTCTAGATGTTAATAATTCATCTGCGGGATAAAATAAGACATCATCTGAATTAACTATATTTATAAGTTCTAGATAATATTGTTCCGCAAGAATTGTATTTGGTAAAACGACAAAAATAGATTTTTCACTTTTCAAAAAATCTATAGCTATAAGATAAGTATTAAAATTATCACACGAATTACTTAATGTAATTTTATCCTTTGAAAGGATATCTTTTATTTTTGTGTTACTGTATAGGTAATCTAATATCATAAAATCACCAACTATATTATATTAAATTTTATTTAATTTATCTAGCAATTTATGCTAAAATTATAGAAGGTGATATCATGAGTCTTTATATATTTATAGTAGTATCTATACTACTTATCACATCTATTATATTTAAGCCTAAAATAAAAATATTTGATACTTATGTATTAGTAGCCGTTATAGGGGCTTTATTGATGGTTTTATGTAGGTCAATTTCTTTTAAAGAAATTTATACAGAACTTTTTAAAAATCCATTAATATCGCCTATTAAAATATTAGTATTATTCTTTACAATGACTTTTATATCTGTAGTATGTGATAATCTTGGTTTTTTTAATTTCTTAGCTTATAAAGCCTTAAAGCTTGGTAAGGGAAGTCAGTATATACTTTTTACAATATTTTTTGTATTAATATCTATAGTTACAATTTTTACATCAAATGATATTATAATTTTAACATTTACGCCTTTTATTATTTATTTTACTAGGCGTAGTAAAATATCTATAACGCCATATCTTGTAATGGAGTTTATGGCTGCTAATACAGCTTCAATGATGTTAATTGTAGGAAATCCTACAAATATATTATTATCACTTTCAGCAGGTATTAATTTCTTAGAATATTTTAAGAATATGTGGCTTACTACAACCCTTACATCAATATTTTTATATCTTTTATTAATTTTAATATTCCACAAAAAATTAAGCGAACCGCTTCAAGCCGAGTTAGAATCTAAGCCTATAAAGTTAAATATAATACTTACAACATTTTCTATATCATGTCTTTTAATATCTACTATAATGCTAGCAATTTCAAATTATATAAATATTGAAATGTATTTAATAACCCTTACAATATCTATTATATTATTTGTATTCTTATCGTTATATGTTTTAATAACAAAAAAAGAAAAACAAGTTATTACAAATTCATTTAAACGTCTTCCGTATCCATTAATTTTCTTTTTAATATCAATGTTTATAATGGTATCAGCTCTTAAATTAGATGGTTACACATTAAAACTTTATAATTTATTAAATCACTCAAATGAAATATATACATATGGTATTTCATCATTTATATTTTGTAATTTAATGAATAACATTCCTATGAGTGTTCTATATTCTAATGTCTTATCATATGGTGTATCATCTAAGGTTATATACGCGACTATTATATCATCAAACATCGGAGCTTATCTTACTCCTCTTGGAGCACTTGCAGGTATTATGTGGATGTCTATTTTGAAAATATATGATGTTGATTTTAAGTTTAAAGATTTTACTAAATATGGCTTGATATCAATACCTGTAGTATTGTTTTCACTTACAATTTTATATTTAGTATAAAAAATCCCCTAAATTAGGGGCTTTTTTAATTTGAATTAGACCAGTTATTGATCTTCTTCATTAATGCTATGTATTTGTTGTAGTTTGTTGAATTCTTATATAAATCCTTCTTATACATTTGGTCAATGTAGCGAATATTTTCAACAAGTTTAGACGCAACATTATCAATATATTTTATATATAACTCTTTAAGTTCTGCATCAGTATATGATGATTTTTTATCATAAGATACGCCTTCTTTATCTAAATACTCTTCCATAGTTTTAGAGAAGTTATCTTCTTTAAGTTTCTTAATATTAAGCCAATTAAATTTATTAATATTTAAGAAATATGAATAAGTATCTAACCAATATCCATAACCTCTTGAATATATTATTGTAGGTTTTTTTGTAAATACTGAATGTCCATAATACATATGTTCGTAATAGTTAATACCTAGTATATCAAGAAGTGTTGGAACAATATCACATGATGATGAGAACTTAGTGTTAAATCTTTGGTTAGGGTTTGAACCATTATTTGTAACTTCTTTTACTAACTTTTGATCGTATATCATACAAGGCACTCTATATAGGTCCATATAATCAATATCATCTTCAAGACATTGTTCTGTAGATGATATGTTTTTAACATAATTAGAAACTCCTTCATAATATCCTTGGTGATCTCCAAATAATACTATTGTAGTATTTTCTAATAAATTATTTTGTTCAAGATAGCTAAATATTTCACCTAAAGCTTTGTTAGTTACCATAGCAGCTGCCATATAAGTGTAATACACTAATTCTTCTGTAGTAGCGTTATCAATACTAATTCCTAGCGCATCTTCTAATACCTTATATTCTTCTTTAAGATTATCTCTTTGTCTAGAATATAGTCCATGTGTAGTTATTGTTGTGATATATGTATAGAATCTTTTGTTTGTAGGGAACATTAACTTCTCACAAGCTTTAATCATTTCATCATCACGGTTTCTATCACCAGTTGTACTTCCGTAATCAGTAAATACTCCTTTTTCAATTCCTTCTGTTGATGCGTCTGCCATATCTTCAGAATAGAATTGTTTATCAAAACCTAGACCTTTAATAGATTGCGATCTATTATAAAATGAATTATAACCATCATGGAAATATTGTGATGAATAATTATTGTTATTTTTATATTCACTTTCAAGATCTAAAATGTTAGGCATTGTATAAGGTTTTACATTATTAGGATATGAATAATTAATATATGTCTTTATAGGATAGTTTCCTAAAATAGAATAATTTTCTGATATATCCGTTTTTTCTCTTGCGTGATAATTTGTAAGAACATATGATTCGTCATATAGTCTATATAAATTACCATATAATTCTCTCATTTTTTCATTTGAAAGTTTAACTCCGTTAGGAAGCTTAATATTAGAACCTATAGGGAAATTTGTTCCCTCATATCCCATAAATGCCATCCATTCAAAAGTTTCACCTAATATTGTAATTACATTATTTCCGCTTGAAATACCATGAATACTTCCAGATTCTTCTCCACTATATACCGAACTATACAAATAATTTTCAATATCTTCTACTGAAGCTTTATCTTCTTTATAAAAAGCCACATTAGAGTAGAATTCATTTACGAAGTTATTAGTAGCTCCATATTGTTGATACTTAGATTCTGTATTAGAATGTAGTAATTCATCATAAGGATCTGTTTTAGTACTACCATTTATAGCATATCCTGTACAAACATTTAATATTAACATTAAAACTATAAATATAGAAATTGTTGAATATTTTACTATCTTAATATTTTTAGTTGTAGTCTTATTATCCTCTAAAATATTTTTAGTTTCATATTCTGCATACTTTAATCCAAAACATAACCAAGCCGCAGTAACAAATATTATACCTATTGTATACCAGAAATTAACTGGCACATTTTCAAGTATTCCCATCGCATCATTTCGTAATAATAACATTGACCAATCAAACCATTGACCAGCCATATCATATAATAACATAAATATAATGTTTATTATTCCATGCACACATATGAATATAGAGATTAATATTACTCTTGCCTTTTGATTTTTAATGCACAAAAGAACAGCTGATAATGCCGCAATAATAGTTAGCATATATCTAGGATCTCTAATATAGAATTTTCCATCAGTTATGCAAGCTGCAATAATTTCAACTAAAATGGAAGATATAATATATAAAATTATTGTTAAATATTCTAGTAAAAATTTTTTTAATTTTTCCATATATATCACCTATAACACAAAAATAAGCCCGCACGAAGCGCAAGTGCTTAAAATATGTCTATTGCATAATAAATATATTTCTCCATATAATAATATCATAAAGAAATATAGAACACTTAATGACCCACCAACGCCAAGACATAATGAATAAATTCCATATGTAAGCATTGTAGCCAAACCTCCATAAGGAATATATTTATTAATGTTTTTATTTTTAAATTTAATTGTGTTATCTAGGGCATATTGAAAATTCTCAATCATAAATACTGCTACATAAAGACATACTGTATAATATCCTGTTTTAGTCGCAAAAACTCCAATTTTAAAAGCTGTTGTATTATTTCCAATATCATGTAATGGTTTTATTTCAAAACCTATAATAGCACTAATAATAAATACCATCACAATTGTAATAGCATATATTATAGATGTTCTTTTAAGCGATAGAGGTGTTTTATCTTTTTTATATGTTATGTTTAATTTTTTTATTAATATAAAATTAATTAATAATACAAATATAATTAAAAAAACAATTCCTAGACCATATCTAAAATGTCCATTAGCTTGTCCATAATAAACCCTTTTATATAATGGTTTAAACACTAAACTTAGATTCGATAAAAGAATCGCCGCAAAATAAGCTAATGCCACAATTGCATATTTCAATCTTTGTTTTACTGAAATATTTTCTGGTATAACATCATCGTTATATTTTTCATTATCTATTTCCATGATATACCTCCAAAAAAAGCCAAATTAATTTTATAATACTTAAAATATAATGTCAACAAATCACAGTTTTAAAAAAATGAAATCAAACGATTTCCTTAGTAAGTACTATATTAAAAATAGATCTACTGCATTAATATTTTTTCTCATTTATCAATGCTGTTCACATCAAAGATTCACACTTAGCATTATAAATCTAAACTATTCTCGTTAAATAAAAACTCTTTAATGCCTATTATAAGTATTCCTTCTTCAGTAATCCATTTTTTTATATTATCTTTAACAATAATAATTTTCTTAAAATTGTCTTTAATATTTAATAAAGGTCTTTCTTCTTGTAATGTTTTTTCTCTTGTTGGAAGCGATAATGCTGATTGAATATAGTAACGTTTATTCATTTGATTACAAATAAAATCTACTTCAATTTGTTTTCTATCATCACTTTCTTTTTTCTACAACACCTACATCAACATTATATCCACGTATTTTTAATTCGTTATAGATTATATTTTCCATAATATATGTTTCTTCTTGTTGTCTAAAATTTAATCTAGCATTTCTAAGTCCGATATCTGTAAAATAATATTTAAATGGTGTTTGAATATATTTTTTTCCTTTGATGTCATAGCGCTCCACTTTTTCGATTAAATAAGCATCTAAAACATATTTTAAATACAATGTAATAGTGTTAATCGATACATTTTTAATTCCACTACTATTAAAAGTATTAAATAATTTATTAGGGTTTGTTAATGAACCAATTGATGAAGATAATATATTTAAAATATTATCTAAAACATCAAGACGCTCTATATTATTTCTTTCAACAATATCAGTAATATATGTTTTTTCAAACAATTGTTTTAAATATTGACTCTTATCTTCCTCATTATCAAACGATAGTATTCTTGGCATACCACCGTATGTTATATACATATTCCATGCATCGTCTATACTTCCAAGAAAGACATTACTAAACTCTTTAAATGATAGAGGAAATACTCTTATTTCATCACCTCTTCCTCTAAATTCAGTTATTATGTCAGATGATAAAAATTTTGAATTACTACCTGTTACATACACATCTAAATTTTCAATATGAAGAAAGCCATTTAAAACCGATTCAAAATCTTCTACTTTTTGAACTTCATCTAATAAGATGTAATACTTATCATTATCAACAATAGATTTTCTTATAAATTCATCTAATGCATCAGGGTTTAAATATTTTTGATTTCTTCTTTCATCAAGATCTAATTTAATAACATGATCTTCCTTAATACCATTATTTATTAAATATTCTTTAAATAAAGGATCTAAAAGATAAGATTTACCACATCTTCTTATACCTGTAATTATTTTTATTAATCCATTATCCATTTTATGAATTAATTTATTTAAGTATAAATCTCTATTAATTCTTCTCATACACTACCACCATTGAATATTTTTTCCGTTTCGGCAAAAAAATTCAGTCAACATTTAAAAAACAGTTAATTTTTTAAAGCATTAAACTTTAGCAAATTAACTGTATAATTTATTCTTATTCTAGAACACTTCTACTGTTCTTAATATCAAATATAAAAGATATAAAGCATATATGCTTAAAAATAATATACCAACTTTTCTATCAAGCTTGCCTCTAAATGATAAAGCAAATAATAATATTGCAGAACCTAACATTACCAACAAGTCTACTACTATTTGATTTCCTGTTGTAAGGGGGTTAATAGTAGCGCTTATACCAAGTACAAATAAAATATTAAATATATTTGATCCAATAACATTTCCTAAAGCCATTTCGTCTTGACCTTTTTTTGCGGCAACAAGCGATGTTACAAGTTCAGGAAGTGATGTACCTATCGCAACAACTGTAAGACCTACTAAAGATTCAGCAAGGTCACTATCAAGACCTGCTCCTTCAGCTATTGATAGTGCAAGATTTTTAGCTCCAAATACTACTAGTTCTCCACCAGCTACAACACCTGCAGCTCCAACTATTATTAAAAGTATCGCAAGCCAGACTTTCATATCTTTTATTTCTTCACCATTTGCATCTTCCTCTTGTGGATGCTTTTTTGCGTCTATTACAAGGAAGATGATGTAGACTATAAATAATAATATAAATATAATACCCTCAAATCTTAATATAGCTTTAGTCCCATTTAGATTAAAACATATTCCAAATAGCACTAATAAAGCTGTTACAAACAAAAGCATTGGAAATTCTTTTTTCAATGTACTTTTCTTTATAACTACTGCGCTAAACAGTATTGATGATCCTAATACTATTAAAATATTACATATATTTGAACCAACTACATTTCCTATTGCGACATTCGCATTTCCATCATGAAGTAAGCAATCAATAGAGTCCGCTGCTGATACTGCAAGTTCAGGAAGTGATGTTCCCATTGCGACTACTGTAAGACCTATTATCATAGGTGATATGTGTAGTTTTTTAGCAATAGATGATGCGGCATCTACAAAAATGTCTGAAAATTTAACCAAACATAAAACACCTATGCACATTGAGATAATAAATAAAATAATTTGAAGTGGTGTTGACCAATTTGAATAAAAAGATAAAAACATACTTTCTCCTTAATTGAAAATAGACTTAAAGGAATAAATTCCCTTAAGTCTTTATTTTATTGTGAATTGATAAGATTTGATAGTTTATTAGCATCCATACCATCAATAAATGCTTCAAGTCCTTTAATAACTCTACTATATATAGTGTTTTCAATTAATTCTAAATCTTCTTTAGAAAATTTTCCAAGAACATAATCTACAACACTTATAGTTTTTGATCTATCTATTCCAACCTTAATTCGCATAAATTCATCAGTGCCAAGTTGATTAATGATGCTTTTAAGCCCATTATGCCCACCAGCACTACCTTTAGCACGGAATCTAATTTTTCCAACCGGAAGATCAAGATCATCATTTATTACGATAATATCTTCTATACCAATTTTATAGAATTTTGCGACTAATATTAAACTATCTCCTGATAAATTCATGTAGGTTCTAGGTTTTAATAGTAAAACCTTTTCATTTCCTATTCTTATTTCTGCTATAGAACCCTTAAATGCTTTGTTTTCTTTAAAAATTCCATTATATTTAGAAGCGAACGCATCTATACACATAAAACCAATGTTATGTCTTGTATTATTGTATTCACTTCCAATATTTCCTAAACCTACAATTAATTTCATTATAATAATTCTCTCTTGCTCTTATCATATGAATAAGTAAATAATCCTGATAGAGGTTCATTACTTAATATTCTTAAAATACCATGTCCTAATAGAGATCCTACAGATAATACCTTAATCTTATCTACTCTCTTATCTTCTGGGATATTAATAGTATTAGTTAAAATTAATTCTTTAATCTTTGATGCATTAATTCTGTCTATTGCAGGTCCAGATAATACACCATGTGTAGCACATACATAAACTTCTGTTGCACCAGCATTAATTAATGCGTCTGCACCAATTGTAATAGTTCCAGCTGTATCTACCATGTCATCAATCATAACGCAAACTTTACCCTTAACATCACCGATAATGTTCATAACCTCAGCTTTATTTGGTTCAGGACGACGCTTATCAATAATTGCGATAGGTGCTTCTAGTACTTGAGCAAGTTGACGTGCACGAGTAACTCCACCATGATCTGGTGATACTACACATACATTGCTTAATTTCTTATCTGAAATGTAGTTTGCAAGGATAGGAAGCCCCATAAAATTATCTACAGGAATATTAAAGAATCCTTGAATTTGAGCAGCATGTAAATCCATAACGATCATTCTATCTGCTCCTGCTGCTTGAATTAAATCCGCAACAAGACGAGCAGTGATTGGTTGACGAGAACGAGCTTTTCTGTCTTGTCTTCCATATCCATAATAAGGAACAACTAAATTAATTGATTCTGCAGATGCTCTCTTTAATGCATCACACATAATAAGAAGTTCCATTAAATGGTCATTTGCAGGTGCTGCTGTTGGTTGAACAACAAAACAATGATGTCCACGAACAGTTTCATTAATGTTTACATTAATTTCTCCGTCTGCAAATCTTAATACATCACATTTTGCTAGAGGAATACCTATTGATTCTGCAATTTCCTCAGCTAAAGGACGGTTTGATGATAATGAAAATAATTTTACTTTTTTTCCAAATAATTCTGGCATTTTAAAAATCTCCTATATCTATTTAAAATTATATTTTAATTATACCACTATTTATTACTAAATAAAAGTTGTAAAACGATATCATTTTTACAACTTTTATATTTATTCTATTTTTAAATATTACAAAATTGTACAATTTAAAAAATCTAAATTATATTTTTCTTTTAATTCTTCTTCATATACATGTCCAAACACATAAAGAGTTGGTCCTGATCCACTTAAAAATGGCATGTAGCCAAGATTTAATAAATCATCATATATGTCTCTAAGCGGCGTCATATATATTGATATTTGAGCTAAGTCATTAAATATATTGTCTTTAACATTTTTCAAATCATTATCTTTAAGCGCATTTAATATATTTTTTATTGCCTCTTCTCGCTTTATACCTTCGTATTTATACGCATTATATACAGCTTTCGTTGAAATTCCAAAGTCTGGTTCTATAAGAGTAAGATTTATATTATGAAAGTTAGATTCTACTAAATTTACGACTTCTCCTCTTCCACTGCAATACGCAGGGGATTGGTATAGACAATAAGACACATCCGAACCTAATTTATTTGCAATCTCTTCTAATTCTTTTAAAGGCGCATTTATATTAAAAAATCTATTTAAACCTCTTAAACAAGCTGCCGCATCAGAAGATCCACCAGCCATCCCTGATGAAAGGGGAATATGTTTTTCAAGAATAATTCCCACTCCTTGTTTTATATCATATTTTTCATAAAATAATTTTAATGCTTTTAAAACAATATCATCTTCTATATCTATATTTGATCTATACATTACATCATCTGATTCAAAAAATGATAATTCATCATATAAAGATATAGGGACCATTATTGTATTAACGCCGTGATATCCATCATCTCTTGTATCTAAAACTTCAAGAGTAAGATTTATTTTAGCATATGCTTTCTCGTATATCATAACAACCTCTTAACTATCTAACATGTTACTTAGCGTAACAAATTCTTTGACACTTAATTCTTCACTTCTTACATTTTCTTTTAATCCTAATTCTCTCAAGACATCACAAATTCTATTTTTATCATATCCTAAAAGAGACAAATTATTTACAAGTGTTTTTCTTCTTTGAGCAAACGCTCCTCTTACTAATTTAAAATATTTCTCTTCATTTAGTGCTTTATAAGGTGCTTCGCTATATAAATCTAGTCTAATTACTGCACTATCAACATTTGGAGAGGGAACAAACACATTTCTTGATACTCTAATCCTCTTTTCAGCGGTCGCTCTATATTGTATCGCAATAGATAATGCATTATAGTCTTTTACTGAAGGATTAGAACATATTCTATCCGCAACTTCTTCTTGCATCATCATAACATAACGTGTTATTTTTTTTGTTTGTTCTAATAAAGTTAAAATAATAGGCGTTGTAATATAATATGGTAAATTAGATATTAAAACGACTTTTTTATAATCTTTTAAATATATATCAATATCTTTATTAACATCGCATTTTAATACGTCTTGATTTATGATATTAATATTATTATATTCTTCTAAATTCTTAGATAAAATAGGAATTAAATCTTTATCTATTTCATAGCATAATAACCTATTACATCTTTTCGCAATAATTTCTGTTAAAGCTCCTAGTCCAGGCCCTATTTCTATTACATCAGTTAAAGAATTTATATCTGCAGTATCTACAATACGCTCTAATATATTTTGGTCAGTTAAAAAGTTTTGACCATATTTTTTCTTAATATAAAATTTATTTTCAGAAATAATTTGCTTAGTATTTGCAATATTACCAATTTTAGGCATTAAATTCACCTACTATCTTTAATAATTCTTCTTTTGATATTCCTAATGAATTAAGTCTTTTTAACAATGTTTTATTATTAGGATTACCTATATTATATTTTGACGCAACAAAAACCCTTAGAAAACTATTGCCTACAATGTTTAGTTCATATAAATCATTTATATTAATATTGTTACTATTTTTTACACATTTTGAAGATAAAACTTTATCTAGCACTTCTCTAATATCATCTTTTGTGGCGTGTTCTACACCAACTTTTTTATGATTTGAAGATATTGCTAAATCCTTTTTTATATAGGCATTCTTACAATTCGGAAGATATGAAAGAATTTTATTTCTAATTCTTTCACCAGGATAATCAGGATCTAAAAACAAAATAATTTCATAATTTTTAGCATATTCTAAAATAAGTTTTATAGTATCTTCTGATATTTCACTTCCGTTTGTGACAATACATTTTAAATCTTTATAGACGCTTTGAATTTTTATCATATCGTGCAATCCTTCGCACACAACTACTTGGTTATACATTTATTCACCTTTTCCATAATATATTCTATTGAATGTATTTTTAGCATCTTCTATAAGACCACGAACAATAGGTGAATATTTTTCTAGTGATACTAATTCACCTGATGGAAGATAAATATTTATTGTGTCCACCTTATCTAAATCATCAGTATGTCTATATGCATATTGTGATAACATAGATTCCTCAAAATAATATCTATGAAGAATTTCATCACTTTGATATTTTTTTCTAATATTCTCTATTTTTTTAGTATCATTTTCAAGTTTTAAATCTATTACATCAAATAATTTTCTATCAATTAGCCTATTACATAAATCATTTAAGATAGGATCTTTTGATCTTGTAAGTTGTTTAAAAAAGCCATTAACATACATATCATCTAAGAACAAATATGATTTTAGGTTATGAGTCGTAATAGCATCTATGAAATCTGATACATAAGCATCAATTTCAATATTTTTACTATGTAAATCTTTTATTCTTAAAAATATTGATTGGAGTAATAATTCATAAGATCTTGCGATAGGATGATAATATATTTGATTATACATATGATATCTTGCCATAAGATATGATTCAATAGCAGGAGCCCCTGATGCTCTATAACATACTTCTTTATTTACAACTTTCATACTTCTTATAATTCTATCACTATCTATTGTTCCATATAAGGCACCTGTAAAATAAGAATCCCTTTGAAGATAATCCATCCTATCTACATCTAATTGTGATGATGTAAGTTGTTCAATTAATGTATATTTACCTTTATGTGCAATGACATTTGCAATATCAGATGCTAAAGTAGGTGAATATTTATTTAATATAGCATGAATATTTGTGTCTTCTAAGATAACTCGTACTGTCATTTCCTCGTGTGATTCATATGCCATAACCGCTTCAAAAGCATGAGAATATGGCCCATGACCTACATCATGAAGTAATGCGGCACATAAAAATACTAGTTGTTCGTATTCACTTAATTCTTTTTTTATTCCATATGCATTCTCAATAACTCTTCTTGCCATTTCGTATGCACCAAGTGAATGACCGAATCTTGAATGTTCTGCAGTATGGAATGTCATAGAAAGGCCTGCTAACTGTCTTATTCTTCTTAAGCGTTGAAATTCAGAAGAATCTATTAATTCATCTATTATTTTATAATATACTTTTACATATCCATATATAGGATCTCTAAATACTTTTTCTCTTTCTAATTTGTCGTAAAGCATTAGCATTCACCACCTAATCCTATTATAACATTTATAAAAACAAGATAAAAGTTGAATTATTTACAATATTTTTATTATATAAATAAAGTAAGCACTATCATTATTTACTCTATTTTTACAATTTGGTATAATTTTTTTATAAAGGGGATGAGATTATGCATTTCAAAAAAATCATTTCTTTATGTGCTTTAGCATTTACTACGTGTGCTATTACAAGTTGTTCTATCAAAAACAACACTAAACAATCAGTTTCTTTAAATATTTGGACATATTATAATGGCGCTATTGAAACATCATTTCAACAAATGATTCAAGAATTCAATTCCACAAAAGGTGCTAAAGAGAAAATAAGCGTTTCATCTATTTCTCAAGGAAGTCAAGTAAACGATTTATCAGATGCATTAATTGCATCCGCAAATGGTGAAACAGGCGCAGATGAAATGCCTGATTTATTTATAGCGTATGCTGACTGTGCATACGAAATTAATAATTTAGGTAAACTTGCAAATATAGATGATTACTTTTCTACTAAAGAATTATCAAACTTCAATAGCGATTTTTTGACAGAAGGTACTTTTGATGATCACTTGAAGATATTGCCTGTATCAAAGTCAACTGAAGCATTATATATAAATAAAACTGATCTTGATAAATTTATATCTTCTTATCCTGAATATAATATAACATATAATGATTTTGACACTTTTGAAGGAATACTTAAGGTTTCTAAAGCTTATTATGAAAAAACAGGAAAAGCCTTCTTTGGTCGTGATTCCTTGGATAATTATTTCGTAGTAGGTTCTAAAGTGTTAGGAATTGATGTCCTACATTATGATGATGAGGGTAATTTTGGTATCAATTTCAACCATGACGTATTTAAAAAACTTTGGGATTCTTACTTTATTCCTTCTGTTGAAGGCTATTTCGACCAAGTAGGTAAATTCCGTTCAGCTGATGTTCAAGCAGGAACTATACTTGCATACATTGGCTCTACCGCATCTGCTTCATATTTTCCTAAAGAAGTAATAATAGATGAAAATACAAAATATCCTATTGACGTTTTAATTAGACCTATGCCTAATTTTGAGGGCAAGGCAAAAGTTGCGGTTAGTCAAGGGGCAGGTTTTTGTATTACTAAATCAACAAAGACAATAGAAAAGGCCGCATCAACTTTTTTGAAATGGTTATGCGAAGCAGAAAATATTTCTAATTTCTCTAAAACATCAAGTTATTTCCCATCAACAATAAACGGATTTACAAATACATATATAGATAGTTTATCTGATGAAGTTTCAAAAACGAATTTTACTATATGCAAATATACCCTTGATAACTATCAAATGTATACAAATGTTGTAGGCTTAAATGGTTCTGTGTATAGAACTTACTTAAAGACTAGTTTGCAAGATGCAATTAAAGAAGCTAAAACCGTTTTAGCAAATTCAACAAACAAAGATGAAACTAAAGCGATATTAAAATCAGATGAATATTTTGAGCAATGGTTTAGTAAATTAAAAACTGGAGTTAGTACTATAAACATATGAGAAATAAATACAAATCAATAATAGTTAAAATATTATTCCCTATAACTCTAGCAATACTTTTAGAATCATGTTTTGTAATGATAATACTATCAATTCAAACTAAACCAAAGCTTAATGATTATTTAATTAATAACTTTAAATCAAATGTCGAATTAAGAACAAACTATCTAGAAACATCTATGACTAATAAATGGTCTTCTTTAGATAACGAATATCAAATGATTGTTAAAAACGCCACAGACTACATAACAGCTAATAACAATACAATAAATGACGTTCTTAATGATTCTTCTCTTTCACATGAATTTTTACTAAAACAAGCTGATATTATATCTTCTTTATTATCGTCTAATAATGTAACTAATTCTTTTATAGTTTTAGATAATGAAAATAATGATTCAATATTTTTAAGCACAAAAAATCCAAACAAAGTCACAACCGCAGAAACAATTGTAAATTTTGCGCCTACTTCTATTGTTAAATACTATTATGCAAATGGATACAACATCGATATGGATGCTTATACTTTATCTTTTAAAGATTTTACAAGCATAAATTTCTATACAAAACCGCTAAATTATGCAAAAGAATATAATGTATCAACAAAAGTATCAGGTTATTGGTCTTCTGATATGATATTATCTTCAACAAATATTTTTACATATACTATACCTATTAAAGTATCTAATACAATAATTGGTGTACTTGGTGTTGGTCTTACTTCTACTTATCTTCAATCAAGTCTTAATTCTATAAATAAAGGGTCTAATTTAAACATTGCGCTTATAAGAAATACTTCCACAGGATTTGATGAAGTATTTAAAGCATATGTTGATTATAGCATTCCAAGTCTTAAAAATGTTAATGTTAAAAACACAGAATATTCTAACATTAATAAGTTTAGTTTTGAGGATAACATAGAATATATGTATAGTGATAAAATAAACTTTAGATTTAATCCATACGAAGAAGAATGGTATGTAATAGGTATAATGAATAAAGATGATATTTTTGAGATTAGTAATAAAGCATCATCTCAAGTACTTTTAGTTATATCTATTGGTACTCTTATTATATTTATTCTAGTTTATTTGATTACCATTCTTATCTCTAAACCGATCTTAAGAGTTTCAAATGAAATAAGTAAAGATAACATTTATAATATACCTAGAACTAATATATCTGAGGTTGATTTATTATTAAATAAATTAGAAACTTATTTTAATTCAGTTCAAGAATTTAATAAAAAATTAAATAAAATTTTAGATGGTTCAACAATTTCTATTGCGGTTGCGGAATACTTAAATAATTCATCTTTTGTAAATACATCTTCTAAATTTTATTCTATTTTAAATCTTAATTATACTGACGAGAATGTATCTCGTGAGGAATTTATAAAAAGAATTTCTACATTATCACTAGATGTAATATCACCTTCTATGAAAGTGCTAGATGAATCTATTTTTAATGAATCATGCGAATTAATTCTTGAAATCAATAAAAAAACGATACGACTTACATCTGAGGTAACAGATAGTGGTGTTATATTTACTCTTGTTGATTTAACTAAAGAGTACGCTGAAAAAAAATCTATTGAACACGAACGTGATTACGATGTCTTAACAGGTCTTTTAAATAGACGTGGAATTAGGCAAATTATTGAAAAAAATTTCAACAAAGGCAATAAGAATTGTGCCCTATTTATGATTGACATAGATAATCTTAAAAAGTTCAATGATGACTTTGGTCATGATTTTGGTGATAAATATATAATTGTAGTTGGCGATGAATTTAAAAAGTTAATGGATAAATATCCTAATCTATATGCAGCTCACTTATCTGGTGATGAATATATCTTATACCTTTTAAATCCTTCAAAAAATATTATTAATAACATAGCTAAATCTATTGATGAGATTAGAGATATTCAAATTGATTGTTTTAATGCAAATATAAATATCTCTCTTTCTTGTGGAGTCGCAGAATACGAGGAAGGACTTACCTTCCAAGAACTTAAAAAACGTGCAGATTTCACAATGTATCAAGTTAAAAATAATGGTAAAAATTATATTGCGTTCTTTGATTCAGTGGCTTATGAATTATATGAAAAAGAAAACTTCATGCAAAAAGAGTTAAACAATCTTATAACTAATTCATATCTTACATATCATTATCAACCGATAGTTAATATTAAAACCGGTGAAATACTTGGTTATGAAGCATTGATGAGACCTACTAGTGAAAGTTTTAAATCACCTCTTACCGTCATTGAATATGCAAAAAAATATAAAAGATTGTACGATATTGAACTTCTTACATTCTTCAATGCTGCAAGTATTTTCTCTAAATCTAATTCAAATAAAAAGCTATTTATTAATTCTATTTCAAGCCAAATTCTTAGCAATGAAAAATTCGAAGAATTTGCAAGTAATTTTAAATCTATTTTAAATAATATTATTATTGAAATCATCGAAGAAGATTTTGGTGAAGATACTATTATAAAAAACAAAATAAATTCCATTAGAGATTATGGTATGAACTATGCTATTGATGATTATGGTACAGGTTATAATAATCTAGGTATGTTACTTCATTATTCTCCTATTTATATCAAACTTGAAGGTTCTTTAATTAGAGGAATCGATCAAGATGATAAAAAGAGACAATTTACTAAATCTATTATTGATTTCTGTAAATCTAATAATATTTTAATAATTGCAGAAAGTGTTGAAACAAAAGGCGAATTAAAATGTGTTAAAGAACTTGGCGCAGATTATGTTCAAGGATACCTTGTTGCCCGTCCTAATCCAAATATTATTGAGATTAGTGATGATATTAAAGAAATGATTAGAAATATATAAAAAATCGGAGAAAAATCTCCGATTTTCTATTTTAATATATCCAAAGAATCATCAAACATACCCTTATGGTAATGTTCTGTAATAGAAGGATTATCAAATACTTCAAACATTATTTTAAAATTAGTTGCTAGATTATAGTTATCTAATTCACATCTTTTAATCCAAAAGTTTTCTCCTTCAGAATTTGATTTTAAAACGCCTTCAAATTTATTTGTTTTATATAAGAAACAAATATTTCTTATACCATCTTTAAACCATTGTTTAATACCACAAAGTTCTAAATTTGATATCTTTAAGCCTGTTTCTTCATAAACCTCTCTTATAGTTGAATCTACTATAGATTCGCCATCTTCTACATGCCCACCAGGGAATGCAACACCTTTCCATGATTTTACTCTATTTTGAACAAGTATCTTATCATTATCGTATATCATACACATATTGGTAAGTGATACTAATTCTGGTTTGTGTTTTACTATATTATCGCTCATGATTGTTATAAAAAAGCATGATTTTTAAGTCATGCTTTTGGTTTTATATTATTCAGCCATTCCAGCAGTTATAATTGCCATCTTGTAAACTTCATCAGCGTTACATCCACGAGATAAGTCATTGATTGGAGCATTTAATCCTTGAAGAATTGGACCATAAGCTTCATATCCACCAAGACGTTGAGCAATCTTATATCCAATATTTCCAGCCTCAATTAAAGGGAAAATGAATGTATTTGCTTGTCCTGCAACTTTAGAATCTGGACATTTAGTTTTAGCAACAACTGGTGATACAGCCGCATCGAATTGGAATTCTCCATCAATTACAAGGTTTGGATCTTTTTTACGAGCTTCAATTACTGCATCATGAGATAATTGAACAGTTCCACCTTTTCCTGAACCATAAGTTGAGAAACTTAATACCGCAACCTTTGGATCAATTCCAAAGAATGCTGCAGTCTTTGCAGATTCAACCGCAACTTCTGCAAGTTTTTGAGCAGCTGTATATGTTACTGCTCCTGTTGCTTTATCTACAGTATCTTCATAAGAAATATTGATTGCACAATCTCCCATACAAATCTTCTCTTCTACTCCGTCTTTTTCACGAACAAGAATGAATGAAGATGATACTAATTGAGCACCTTTCTTAGTTTTTACAAGTTGAAGAGCTGGACGAACAGTATCAGCTGTTGAATAAGTAGCTCCTCCTAGTAATGCATCTGCCTTACCCATTTTAACAAGCATAGTTCCAAAATAGTTTGATTTCTTTAAAGATGCTGCACAATCTTCTGCGCTCATCTTTCCTTTACGAAGTTCAACCATAGTGTCTACCATTTCTTGGAATCCTTCATAATTGTTTGGATCAAGAATTGTAGCTTTAGCTACATCAAATCCATTATCTTTAGCAGCGCTTAAAACTGCTTCTTTGTTTCCACAAAGGATAACATCCATTAAATCTTCTTTTAATAATCTGTCTGCTGCAGATAGAATTCTTGCATCAGTTCCTTCTGTAAAGACAATAGTCTTTCTCTTTGCTTTTAAATTAGCTAATAATTTGTCAAACATACCCATATAATTTTCCTCCGATTTATATTTAACATTTCTTTAGTATTGTACTACTTTTTAATTCTTCTTTCTAGTCATATTCAATATTTATATGTTTTTTTGTTGTTAATTATGAAAATATTATATTAATTGAAACACAAATAATTGTTTAATAAAAACATTAAATTATATAATAACACCGTTATTTAAAATTTAAACAAATCCTCAAGGGTTATTGATTTAACGAAAGCATTAGAATATTGGCTTTTATTTAATCCATATGTTGAAATAAGTGTACTCATTATTGAATATTTGTTACCAACTTTTTCTTTTATCATATTTATTCTATTATTAACTTTTAAATAATAGTCTTTATTTAAGTTGAATTTCGAAGAATAAAATTTAATTTCACATATATTAATAATATTATCCTTCCTAGTCAATATTAAATCTATTTGATAACCATCTTCTTTATTAAAATATGCACTTTCTTCAGTAGAGACTCCTAAAATGCCTAACGCAAATTTTATTTGGTCTATATGATTGAAACAAACATTTTCAAAAGAGAATCCAGCCCACGAATTAATAATATTACTATATATATTTTCAGTGAAAAAATCCTCACTATTATGCTTATTTTGACAAAAATTTAAATAAAATAAACAAAAAGGATCTATTAGTTTATAATATGTTTCTCTTTTAGAAAGTCCAAAAGGATTATATTTTACAACAAAATTACTTGCAATTAGTCCGCTTAAATATGTAGATAAAGTTCCGCCTTCTTTTATTCCGGTTTTTTCCGAAATTTCTTTTCTAGTGTATCCAAAATTCTTTGTATACAACAATTTTACTATTTCCTTGGCTTTATCACTATAAGTAAATATCGACTTAAATAATCTTTCAAATTCAAATTCAAGTTTAGCATTCTTCTTAAAAAATAAATTATCAATATTTTGTGATACCGAATATTCATTATCAATATAATTTAAATAATATGGAATACCACCTAAAATCATATAAATTAATGTTATATCGTATTTTGAAAATTCAATATTTTTGAATTTTAAAAAGTCTTCACATTCTTTTAATGTAAAAGGCAACAATTTAATTTCATAGGTAACTCTACCATATAATCCTCCATGATTATTTATTAAATTATTTTCCATCCAACTTATTGCACTACCACAAATAATCACCATTAGATTATCTTTTGCGCATGCATATGAATTCCAAAAGCCTTCAAAAGCCTTTATAAAATCAGAGCCCTTAGTATCCATCCATGGTAATTCATCAATAAATACAACCATTCTCTTATTAGTATCATTTTTAGTTAGCAACAGTCTTAAATAATTAAAAGCTTCAAACCAATCATTAGGTTTTGCGCAATTTTCTAATCCATAGAATATTAAATTTGAATAAAATTGATTTAATTGTCTATCCATTTCTTTTTCATAAGTTTTATCTTCAGGAGATAATCCTGCATGTTTAAAAGTAAAGTTATCATGGAAAAATTGATTAATTAAAAAGGTCTTCCCAACTCTACGGCGTCCATACACAGCAACTAATTCTGGTTTGTTTGAATTATATAGTTTTTCTAATTCTTTTATTTCTCTTTCTCTACCTATCATATGCTTTTTTAGCCGTGAACGACTTTTTTTGATACTTCACGGCTTTTTTACTCCTGTAAGCATATTATAATTTATATCATTTTAGCCGTCAAGCATTAAAAATTTGCCTTCACGGCTTTATAATTTAGTAATTTATAAAAATTGAGTTTTCAATCTTAACAACTTATCTTCTAACCTCTAAAGCAACTAGTTCTATTCTTATATTATTATATAAGTGTTAAGTGTATAATGAAGATGCAGTCAAAGTATATAAATCCATATTGACTTTACCTACTATAACCAAAAAACTTTTTTTAATTTTTAAGTTTTTTGAACTTCTTTAGAAACACCTACATATACTTTTATATTTCTATTTTTCCAAGTATCATTAAAATTTCTAGATCCTCCATACCTTATTACAAAATAATTATTATTTATATTAGCGATATTAAATTCTAAATAAAATGTAACCACTTGACTGTGGTCACTTTTTTATATTCACCAAGTAAATACTTACATCTAGTTAGTCTTGATTTATCAATCTCTTTCATCTCTATTTCAACGCATAATGTTTCACAATAAAGGACGTACTTTAACTGAATTATTTTAAATTATAGGTTCAACACTCTTAAATAATAATTTATAATATATTTAAGGTGATTAACTATTATAAGTCAAGTGAAAAAACTTAAAATTTATAGTATTGAA
>CAVFNL010000006.1:0-29680 GCA_963623875.1 Parabacteroides distasonis
CATATATCAATTATAGATGTAATGAATTCTATTATATAAGAAAAGAAGATACATCAACTGCAGGAAGAGCAGATATAACATTTACACCTAAATACAATGCTCATATACCATTTGTTATAGAACTTAAAGCAGATGATAATACAAAATATATTTAAATAGTAAATAAAAAGCTGCAAGCTCATAGGCCTGCAGTTTTTTTAATAGTCAAGTTTTTTTAAATTGCCAATTAGATCGTCTACAATTATAGATATTTCATCTAGTGATTTTAATCCAAGTTTATCTTCAGATTTGAAGAAATCAACGAATGTGTAAATAATAGAGTTTGCTATTAAATTTACTTCGATTCGTCTTACTCTTGAATCTCTTGATAGGTAGTTAACAGTTATGTTATTATCAACTTTTTGAATGAATAAATTTTTTAGTTGCTCAATAAAAGTATAAGTAAGATTTGAAGTTAATAATTTCCTATATAATTCTTCATTTTCTAATAGTGTTAAAATTAATTGTTTAGCACATTCTCTTATATCTTCAGGTGAATTGTGCTTCGCAAGAGCATCTAATGTTGTATTCATTATATTTATTATTTCATTACCAAATTCTTCATATACTGCATAAATATCTGCGTAATGACAATAAAAAGTGGATTTTGAAATTTCAGCTCTTTCAACTATTTCTTTAACTGTTATTTTTGAAATATCTTGTTTTTCCTTAATTAATTGTGCAAAAGCTTCTCTTATTAATTTTCTAGATCTAATTGCATTCTTGTACTCTGCCATGAAAACGCCTCCATAAATAAACTTATTTCTATAAAGTGTCCAAAATCAAACCTTTGTAAAAAAATTGACTATTGTCTTAACTTTACAATGATAGTATACTCCTAAATGTAAAGAAAGTCAAACTTAAGTTCGAAAGTGAATTCTGGTTTGAAAATGGAAAGGAGTTTTATATTATGGCAGTAATTGAAGTTGATCATTTAACAAAAGATTATGGTTCAGGTCGTGGAGTGTTCGATGTATCATTCCAAGTATACGAAGGAGAAGTGTTTGGATTCTTAGGACCAAATGGTGCTGGTAAATCCACAACAATAAGACATCTTATGGGGTTCTCACATCCAGGTAGTGGAGAATGTAGAATGCTTGATAAGAATACATTTAATGAGTATCATGACATCTTAAATCATGTAGGTTATATTCCAGGTGAAATTGCATTGCCAGCAGGACTTACAGGTTGGGAGTTTATTAGAATGATGCAAAATATGTATGGAATACACAATGAAGAAATGTTAAATAAAATGTTAAACTTGTTTGATTTACAAGATAATGTTCTTAAGGGTGAAACAAAACATATGTCTTTAGGAGTAAAGCGTAAACTTGCGATTGTAACAGCGTTTATGTCAGACCCTCAAATATTAATACTTGATGAACCAACATCTGGACTAGATCCAGTTATGCAACAACGTTTTATTGAATTCGTTCATGAAGAAAAAGAAAGAGGTAAAACAATTTTATTATCTTCTCATATATTTAGTGAAGTTGATGCGACATGTGATCGTATAGCTATTATAAAGGATGGAAAAATAGTTTCAGAATTTATAGCAAATGATTTAAAGCATGCGTCATTA
This sequence comes from Parabacteroides distasonis, assembly GCA_963623875.1. Lineage (GTDB taxonomy): Bacteria > Bacillota_I > Bacilli_A > Acholeplasmatales > Anaeroplasmataceae > UBA3206. Next base: position 1,622 of record CAVFNL010000006.1, read on the forward strand.
AAACAATATAGAATTGTTTTTGCAAATCATGATGAATATCAGAAATTCATTGATTCATATGACCATGAAAAAATAAGTATTCTTAAAGATAAAGGTGAAAAGAATAAGATTCGTATCGCAGTAGATGATAAATATATTAATGATTTTATTGCGTACATGTCAGATTTCGAAATGCTTGAATTTAATAATATCAAGGAAACACTTGAAGACTTCTTCATGAAGTTCTACAAGGAAGAAAAAGATTTCGGAGGTGCTTTAAATGGAAAGAAGTAATGAAGTAATCATTAAAGTTGATAATCTTACTAAAGATTATGGAGATAATAGAGGAGTATTTGATATTAACCTTGAAATCCATAAAGGTGAAATGATTGGATTCGTTGGAACAAATGGTTCAGGGAAAACTACAACAATTCGTTCTATTCTGGGGTATATTAAGCCTACAAGTGGACAATGTGAAGTATATGGAAAAGAATCATGGTCACATTCATCAGAAATTGCAAAATCAATAGGATATGTTCCAGGAGAAATTGCATTCCCAGATTTAAGTACTGGTATAGATTTCTTAAAATCTCAAGCTGGATTTCTAGGACTTAACGATTTATCATATGCAAATGATTTGATTGAAAGACTACAACTAGACCCTAGGGCAAATTTAAAACGAATGAGTAAAGGTATGAAGCAAAAGACTGCGCTAGTTGCGGCATTAATGAATGATTGTCCTATTATTATTCTAGATGAACCAACAACAGGACTAGATCCACTTATGCGTGATGCATTCCTAGACATCATAAAGAAAGAACATGAAAAAGGAAAAACTATATTCATGTCATCACATATGTTTGAAGAAATGGAACAAACTTGTGATAGAGTAGCTTTAATATCTGATGGACACATCGTTGATATTGCAGATATGCATGCCATTAGAAATCGTGAATATAATGATTTCAAAGTTGAATTTAATAATGAAAAGGATTATTTGAAATTCCAAAGTATGGGATATAAGATAATTCGTCTTCAAGATCAATATAATCAAGTAACTGTTGAAATTAAAGATGAAGATATAAATGATTTATTTAAATCACTTAAAGGATTAGATGTTAAGTTTATATCTGAAGTTAAATATACACTTGAAAAATATTTCAAGGAAAAAATGCAAGATAAGGAAGGAATATAATTATGTTTTCAAAAGCGTTATTTAAACAATCATGTAAAGCAAATGGCCTAATGTGGGCAATTATAACAGTAGCAGTATGTTTCATGTTAGCATGTGTTATGTTAATTTCTGGAAAATCTGATATCGGTGAAGTAAAGGAAAATATTGAAACTACTATCATTGAAGAAACAGTTAAATCTAATATGAAAAAATCAACATTAAGCACTTATGAAATTTCAATTTCAGGTGTTGAATATTTTGATTCTGCATTCGTAGATGAATTTTATGTTCAAGTTAAAAAGACAGACAATCAAGCTAAATATGCTACTACATATGCATCTGCAATTGCAGAAGGTAAAACAGCAGAAGTTGCAAAGACAGAAGCATTTACAGCAGGATTTATAACTCCAACATACACAGAGGCTGTAACTAAATTAAATGCATATGCAGCAAAATATGCAGAAGCTGCAGGTGCAAAAGATAATACTGAAACTATTACTAATACTATGCTATTTGCAGTTAATCCTAATGGGGCAGCATCAGCTAAATACAAAGAATATGGTGAGACTTCAGCACCGGTTGAATTTATTCAAGAATTAACTGAATATTTAGTTGAAGATACAACTGCAATTATGGCTGGTCAAGAATCAACTGAGGCAAAAGATTATCTATCAACTGGTACAAGAACTAACTTTAGATATGATAGAGCTGAAAATGCAACAGCAGTTCTAATCGCATACAACACAACAAATGAAGAAGCAGTAAAAGCTACAGTAGCTTCACTTAAAGAATATGGTGTAACAGTTGAATCTTATAAAGAATTCGGATTTACATATGCTTTTGTTAAAGATTTATCATATAAAGCAGCCTTAACATATCAAGGTGACTTAAATTATGAAATTTCAAAATTATCTGATAAGACTGATACTAAAGCTATAGCTGAAATTAAGGCAGACCTTGGTGTTGATATTGCAGGTTCATTCCTTGATACATTACCTCAAGAAGTATCTGATGCAATTCGTGAAATCGGAGCTATGGATTTATATGGATTAATCGTTGGTTCAATCTTCTTCAAAATGGCCGGATTATTACTTCCTATCATTTACTTAATCATGGTATCTAACAATTTAATCGTAGGACAAGTTGATAGTGGTTCTATGGCATACATTTTATCAACTTCAACAAAACGTCAAGAAGTAACATTCACTCAAGCTATATTCCTTGTAGGTTCATTATTTGCAATGTTTGTATGTACTGCAATAACATCAGTTGTATGTTTCTATATTGCAGATGTTGAAACAACACTTAATGTAGGAAAACTTCTAATAATTAATCTTGGTGCATTCTTAGTATTATTCGCAATGTCAGGAATCAACTTCTTTACATCATGCTGGTTCGATCGTTCTAAGAAGAGTATGGCAATTGGTGGTGGACTTTCAATGTTCTTCCTAGTTGCGACTATGCTTGGATTATTCGGTTCAGAAGTATTACCATCAGTAATTCGTATTAGCGCATTAAATAATTTCAACTATGTATCAATCATTTCTCTATTTGATGTAGTTAATGTAATAGATGGTGGATATATGTGGATTTGGAAACTTGCAATCCTTCTTGCGATTGGACTTGTAGGATATATTGTAGGATCTATTAAATTCAAGAAAAAGGATTTACCATTATAAAAATCTTGAAGCATTGTCTTTATGGCAATGCTTTTTTGTTTAATTAGCAATTTTTGATAAAATTGGCTAAATAATTAATATGTTAAATATTCTAGTATTAATATAAGTAGGATAGAATTAAGTTAGAAACACATTGAAAGGTGGGAGTCTATATGACATCATTATATGATATTTGTGGTGAAAAGTTCTTTACACCACTTGCAAGCAAAAATAGAAAAATATATATAGATACCATCCTATATTTAAAACAAGTAATTAACGAATTGTTTGAAACTGAAGAAAATGATAAGTCTAAAATCGTTGATATCCTTGCAAATCATTTAGATGAAAAAGTAAGTATTAAACTTTATAATGATGATTCAAATGATGAAATTGAAACTGAAATGGATAATAAATTTAAAGCACAATTATTAATTTCAAAACTTGAAGAATATGACTGGCTTATTGAAGAGGCTTTGGGGAATGGTAAAAAAACACTAGATTTTAATAGTCATGCCTATAGTTTTATAGCTTTAATAGAGGAATTGATAAATAATAGTAGACCACAATATACAAGTTATATAAGAATTATAAAAAATGAAATATATAAGTTTGATTATTCAACAGTTGATAGTATTCAAATTGTTGATGATAATCTTTCAAAAGAAGTAGAAGCGCTAAGAGGACTTAGATCGGATATTAGAAGATACTATAGAAATATTACTAAAAATAAAGATAAGAAAAGCCTAGAAGCTCTTCTTGAAGAATTTACTGGTGAATACAAAGAATATTTCTTTGATTCAGCATATCTTAACTTGAAAATAAGAGACAATATTGATGCGTCTATACCTGAAATAGAAGAACAATTAGATGTTATATTTTCTGACTTTTTAAACATGGAAAAACTAGTAGGAGCGCAAATGAAAGAAAAGGGGTATGAGGATTATGATGTCGCATCAAATTATATCGAACAGATGAAAAGAAGAATTCTTTCAAACGTAAAATCTATTCCATCGATTATTGAAATGATTGATTCTAAAAATGAAAAATATGTCACAAGGACAGTTTCTGTAATTATTCATTTAATTAACCGTGGTGAAGATATTGAGGGGATATTACATAGATTAATTGATTATGTTAAGAAAAATGATGATATTGATGAATCGTTTATATCATTATTTGAAATGAAACATTATACATTTGATGCACTTAGCAAACCTAGAAAATATAATCCAAAACCAAAGCCAACGATCATGGCACTTGACTACGAAATGGATGAAGAAGTTAAAAATAAAACATTAGAAATACTACAGGAAGATAAAAAATATAATATTCGTGCAGTAAATGATTTTGTATTAAAATTCCTTGGTGGATACGAATCTAGAAAGATATCTGAATTAGATATAGAATCTAAATATGAACTTATAGATATATCTATGGTTAAAAATATAGTTGAAGAAATAAAAAAAGATCATATGTGCATAAAACTATCTGATTTAAAAGTGGATGGTTATGATATGATTCAACTAGGATTTTATAAAAAAGGTATTGGTGATGTACTAAATTATTTGCTTGAAGCAGTACTTGATGAGAAGGTTTCTAATGATAAAGAGGATTTAATAAGGTCTGCTAAAAAATTTAAATATCAAGCAATAAAAAAAGGTGTGATTAACTTTTTAAAGTCACATCCTTTTATATTATAACTATGGTGTCCCCGACAGGATTCTAACAAGCGGCCTGTTCTTTAGGATTTGAAAAAAATGTTAAAATATCTCTTATGGTAATTTAGTGGAAAATTTTAATATAACAGAAAACTAGTGGTGGCAAAAGAAAAAATGATGGTTAGGGATAAAATACTTTTTGAATAAGGTGAATTATGGTAAAATCACGATGTAAGAAGTCTAGTATAATCTTTTTTTTTGTAATCATCAATACTCTTCTATCTTTCACCAGTATTACAAGCAAAGACAATTTCATATTTAATATTAAGTTTTAGTAATAGTGTTGTGTTTTGTTGTATTATTAAAACATGTGAAACAAAATCGATGATAAAGTCACACATAAAAAGGTGCGTGATAATATGGCAAACGTTGCAAAATTATTACATGAATAAGAGTTACTAAAGTCTAGAATAAATAAAATGATACATGGTTTTGTAGAAACAAGAGAACAAAACAAAAAAATATTTATGTCTATTATCGTGATGAGGGAATTTCTACATCAAAATATGCAGGTGAATATAGCAATGAATTAAAAAACATTATTTTAGAGAATAATAGAGTTGTTAGAGAGTATAAAAAGATTAAAAGAAATTAAAAAAGAGTTGGGGCTATTACAATATGAATCATTAGAACTAACTGATAATATTAAAGTCAATATAGATTTATCTAGAAGAAATATGGTTGATTTGATTTATAAACAAGCAATGTTTGAAGGTGTTGCTACTACATATTCTGATACTAAAACTATTCTTAATGGTGGTATAGTAAAGGATATGAGTGCATCTGATATTTCTAAAGTTGTAAATCTAAAGAATGCTTGGAAATTCTTATTAGGTGAAGAGGTTATAACTTATCCTACAAATTATCCTATTTTATGCCAAATTAATGAAATTGTGGAAGAAGGATTTTCATATACAGTAGGAAGAATTAGAAGTGTATATGTTTTAATTGGTGGAAATAATTATATTCCGCCTCTTCCATATGAGGCACAATTAAAAGAAGATTTATCAAGATTATTATCAAAACATGCTTCATATGATGTTGCGATTGAATTGCTATTATACGTAATTAAAAAACAATTATTTTTAGATGGCAATAAAAGAACTGTAGTTTTATTTGCAAATCTTTATTTAATTAGTAGAGGAATGGGATTAATTGTGATACCTGCAGAATTACTGCCTGAATTTAAAGTTCACTTATTAAATATTATGAAGAAAATGATGCTTGTATAAAAGATTTTTTATATGATAGGTGTCTTAAAATATCATAAAAACAGTTTTAGAGTGGTTTCAAAATATACTATATATTATTTTTTATTTAATGAAACTATAATCATTTAATATTCTATTAATATTTTCAATTATAAAGACTAACTTTACAATTATATATATAGACAAGATAAAAGGAGGAAAGAAAATGAAAAATGAATTATTTTGTCCAAATTGCAATGCTGATTTAAAAAAAACAATTTGGTTTTTACGAAGGCATTAATGTATGGAAATGCGAAAAACGTGGAGAAACTTTAATAAATCCAGATTATCCGGATGACATGGTATGGTATTGTAATCGTTGTAATGATATTATGAATAATCAATCAGGATGGGATCCGTTTTTCCATGGTAAATATAAGTGTAAACATTGTGGTGCGATAATTGATTTATCTGATCCAGACGATTATGATTATGAAGATGAGGATGGAGTCATACATTTTGGAAATGATCCAGATGAAATTATAGATGAATTAGAAAAGAAATTGAATTCTAAAAATTCAACAAAAGGTTTAGCATATATACCAGTTTATGATATCTATGTTAAGAAGTTATTATAAAGGTGTTTATATAGAAATACCATATAAGGTTATTCTAACTGTAGTTGGTGTACTTATCTATTGGCTAGCTCCAGCTGATTTAATTCCTGATTTTATACCAGGAGTTGGTTATCTAGATGATTCAGCTGTTGTTGCTTTAACTCTTAAACTAATAAAGGATGACCTTGATACTTTCAAAGATTGGAAGAAGAAAAATAATAATTAAAAAATATGATTTAAGCGTTAAAGTTTTGAGCATTACTGGCGAAAAAAAACACATCATCTGCTTGGGAAAGAAAATAATATGGATTTGTTGATTATATAATCTAATTTTATAATCATAATCTTTTGAAACTTTTATTTCAAATAAATTTATTTATAAATAAAAAAATAAGAACAAACATAAAAAACATAACAAAGAAAAATCGCTAGAATATTTCATTCTAGCGAGTATCAATTTATCTGGCGTTCCAGATGCGATTCGAACGCACGGCACCCCGCTTAGGAGGCGGGTCCTCTATCCTACTGAGGTACTGGAACATATGTTTAGTATTATAAAGAATAATACTTAAGAATTATAGCATAAGATGGGGTAGTTGTGAAGAATTAAGGAAAGATTGATTTTATAGTGTGTGAAGAAACACACGAGAGTGAGGACAACGTTAGAATTTGATATTTTAAAATAAATAAAAATTTAATCAAATTAATAATAGCCTATAATTGCCGATTTTATTTGTTTCACATTCACGTGTGTTTCTTTTGATGTAAAAATTATAAAAATTTGTTATTTTTTTATTGACAATTAATGATTAATTTAATACAATAGGCTTGCTGTGAAAAATTCACATGAAAATTTTATGGTAATTATTGATGTAAATATCACTTTGTGGTAGAAAGGAGAACATTTTATGCCAACAATTGCACAATTAGTTCGTAAAGGAAGACAAGATAAGACTAGAAAGAGTAAATCACCTAGTCTTGGAATTGGGTATAATACTCTTCAAAAGAAGACAACTTCTATTAATGCGCCTCAAAAGCGTGGAGTTTGTACACGTGTTACTACAATGACACCTAAGAAGCCAAACTCAGCATTAAGAAAGTATGCCCGTGTTAAGTTAACTAATGGAATCGAAGTAACTGCTTATATTCCAGGAGTTGGACATTCTTTACAAGAGCACAGTACAGTATTAATTCGTGGAGGAAGAGTTAAAGACCTTCCAGGAGTTAGATACCATATCATTCGTGGTGCTCTAGACACTACTGGTGTAGCAGGACGCTTACAAGCTCGTTCAAAATACGGAGCTAAGAGACCTAAAGCTGCAAAGAAGTAATTAATATATATAATAAATAAGATCAGAAAATCAAAGGAGGGATCACTATGCCTCGTAAGGGACATATTGCTAAAAGAAACGTGCTTCCAGATCCAATTTATGGTTCAGTACTAGTTACAAGAGCTATAAACGCTATCATGCTTGATGGTAAGAAGGGAACTGCGCAAAGCATTTTATACGGTGCGTTTGACCGAGTTAAAGAAACAACAGGACAAGATCCACTAGAAGTTTTTAACCAAGCTATGGAAAATATTATGCCAACAGTTGAAGTTAAGAGCCGTCGTATTGGTGGACAAAATTACCAAGTTCCAACTGAAGTTAAAGCTGAAAGAAGAGAAACTTTAGGATTAAGATGGTTAATCACTTATTCTAGACTTCGTAATGAAAAGACTATGGAAGAAAGATTAGCTAAGGAAATTTTAGATGCATCTAATGGACAAGGTGCAGCTGTTAAGAAACGTGACGACACTACAAGAATGGCTGAAGCTAATAAGGCATTCGCTCATTACCGTTTCTAATTAATTGATAAAGGAAGGAATTTTATTATGGCAAGAGAATATGCATTAGAGAAATACCGTAATATTGGAATCATGGCTCACATCGATGCTGGTAAAACAACAACTACTGAGCGTATCCTTTATCATACAGGAAAAATTCATAAGATTGGAGAAACTCATGACGGAGCTTCTACAATGGATTATATGGAGCAAGAGAAGGAACGTGGAATCACTATTACTTCTGCTGCAACAACAGCTATTTGGCCTTACAAAGGAGACCATTATAGAGTAAACATCATCGATACTCCAGGTCACGTTGACTTTACAGTTGAAGTTCAACGTTCACTTCGTGTACTAGATGGTGCCGTTACAGTACTTGACGGACAAGCAGGAGTTGAACCTCAAACTGAAACAGTTTGGAGACAAGCTACTGACTATAACGTACCACGTATTGTATTCGTAAATAAGATGGATAAAGTAGGAGCAGATTTCGAATATTCTGTAAATACTATTCATGATAGATTAGGAGCTACAGCTGCTGCAGTTCAATGGCCAATTGGTGCAGAGGACTTATTCAGAGGACATGTAGACTTAATTCAAAAGAAAGCATACATCTATGATGGTGGTGCTGATGAAAATTACCATGAAGAAGAAATCCCTGCAGATTTAGTTGATATCGTTGAAGAGAAGAGAAATATCTTAATCGAAACTATCGCTGAATTTGATGATGAATTAATGGAAAAGTATCTTGGTGGTGAAGATATTTCTGAAGAAGAAATTAAAAGAGTAATTCGTAAAGCTGTTCTAGAAGTTAAATTCTTCCCAGTATTCTGCGGATCTGCATTCCACAATATGGGTGTAAGAAGAATGCTAGATGGTGTTGTTGAATACTTACCTTCTCCAGTAGATGTAAACGGAACTAAAGGTCATACTCCTGAAGGAGAAGAAGTTGATATTACTCCATCTGATGATGCAAAATTTGCAGCATTAGCATTTAAAGTATTAACTGACCCATTCGTAGGAAGATTAACTTTCTTCCGTGTTTACCAAGGACACATCACTTCTGGTTCATACGTTGAAAATACAACTAAGGGAATTAAAGAAAGATTCTCTCGTCTATTATTAATGCATGCTAACCACCAACAACAAATTGAAGAAGTATTCGCAGGAGATATCGCTGCTGCAGTTGGTCTTAAGAACACAACTACAGGAGATACTTTAACTGCTGATGATTATGATATTATTCTTGAAAAGATGGAATTCCCTGAACCAGTTATCTCTGTAGCTGTTGAGCCTAAGACTAAGGCTGACCAAGAAAAGATGACTGCAGCTTTAATCAAGTTAGCTGAAGAAGACCCAACATTCAGAACTTATACTGATGTTGAAACAGGACAAACTATCATTGCTGGAATGGGTGAATTACACCTAGATATCATTGTTGACCGTATGAAGAGAGAATTCAAGGTTGAAGCAACTGTTGGAGCTCCTCAAGTATCATACCGTGAAACTATTACTGTTGCTAACGACGTTGAAGGAAAATTCATTCGTCAATCTGGAGGACGTGGACAATATGGACATGTTTGGATCAAGTTTGAGCCAAATCCAGGAAAAGGATATGAATTCGTTGATGCAATCGTTGGAGGAACAGTTCCAAGAGAATATATTCCAGTTGTTGATAAGGGATTACAAGAAGCTATGCCTAATGGTATCTTAGCTGGATATCCAGTTATCGATGTTAAATGTACATTATTTGATGGATCATACCATGATGTAGACTCATCAGAAATGGCATATAAGATTGCAGCTTCTATGGCACTTAAAGCTTGTAAAGAAAAATGTACACCTATTATCCTTGAACCAATCATGGTTGTAGATGTAATCGTTCCTGAAGACTATGTTGGAAACGTAATTGGAGATTTAACTTCTCGTCGTGGACGTCTTGAATCTCAAGAGAAGAGAGGAAACGCTATGAACATTCGTGCATATGTACCTCTATCAGAAATGTTCGGATATGCAACATCATTACGTTCTAATACACAAGGAAGAGGAACATTCATAATGCAAATGGATCATTATGAACAATGCCCTCGTAATATCCAAGAAGATATTATTAAAAAGAGAGGACAAAACTAATTTATTATACTTGATTTTATAATTCAAATATTATAGAATTAGTTTGTATTAAAAATAGTTAAATTTTTTAAAAAAATAAAATTATATTATAGGAGGACCATTTATTATGGCAAAGGAAAAATTTAATCGTAGTAAACCACATGTTAACATTGGAACAATTGGACACGTTGACCACGGTAAAACTACACTTACTGCTGCTATTACTAACGTTTTAGCTAAGCAAGGTCATGCAAAAGCTATGGCTTATGACCAAATTGACGGAGCTCCTGAAGAGCGTCAAAGAGGAATCACAATCAATACTGCACACGTTGAGTATGAAACAGACAACAGACACTATGCACACGTTGACTGTCCAGGTCATGCTGACTACGTTAAGAACATGATCACTGGAGCTGCTCAAATGGACGGAGCTATCTTAGTTGTATCTGCAACTGACGGAGCTATGCCTCAAACTCGTGAGCACATCTTACTTGCTAAGCAAGTTGGAGTACCTAAAATTGTTGTATTCTTAAACAAGTGCGACATTGTTGACGATGATGAATTTGTTGACCTAGTTGAAATGGATATTCGTGAATTATTAAGCGAGTATGGATTCCCAGGAGATGAAACTCCATTCATCCGTGGATCTGCTCTAGGAGCATTAAACGGAGAAGAAAAATGGGTTGAAAAAATTAATGAATTAATGGCTGCAGTAGATAGCTATATCCCTACTCCAGTTAGAGATAATGACAAACCATTCTTAATGCCAGTTGAAGACGTATTCACAATCACTGGACGTGGAACAGTTGCTACTGGACGTGTTGAACGTGGATTATTAAAATTAAATGATACAGTTGAAATCGTTGGTATCAAGGAAACTCAATCTACAGTTGTAACTGGAATTGAAATGTTCCGTAAATTACTAGACTTCGCTGAAGCTGGAGATAACGTTGGTACATTACTACGTGGAATCACTCGTGATCAAATCCAAAGAGGACAAGTTCTTGCTAAACCAGGATCAGTTCATCCTCATCACAAGTTTACTGCTCAAGTATACGTATTAACTAAGGATGAAGGAGGAAGACATACACCATTCTTCTCTAACTATCGTCCTCAATTCTTCTTCAGAACAACTGACGTTACAGGAGTAATCGTTTTACCAGAAGGAAAAGACATGGTTATGCCTGGAGACAACACAGAAATGACTGTTGAATTAATTCACCCAATTGCTATTGAACAAGGAACTAAGTTCTCTATCCGTGAAGGTGGACGTACTGTAGGTGCTGGATCAGTAGTTAGTATTATTGAGTAATTAACTATTAATTTAATTAAAAGACTGTAGGGTATCCTTACAGTCTTTTTTAATAAAAGGGGTATATTATGATAGACACACATTCTCATTTATTAGCCGAAGAATTTAAAGATGATTTGGATTTGTGCGTCGCAAGATGCAAAGAAAATAACGTTTTTAAAGCCATTCTTGTAGGTTTTAACAAAGAATTAAATAAAAGAGCACAAGAACTTGCGATAACATATAAGGACTTTTTTTATCCTACTGCAGGAATTCATCCTGAAGAGGTAGTAGATATTTCGGATCTTTTTTATCTAGAAGACTTTATTGAAAACAATAAAATTTATGCAGTAGGTGAATGTGGTCTTGATTATCACTATAGATGTGATAATAAAGACCTTCAAAAGGAAATGTTTGAAGGACAAATTAAATTATCTATTAAATATAATCTACCTCTTATAATTCATTCTCGTGATGCGATGGCAGATACTTATGAAATATTAAAAAAATATGAAGGAAAAACTTATGGTGTATTGCATTGCTTTAGTGGTTCAAAAGAAATGGCATTAAAATTTATTGAATTAGGATATTATATTGGCCTTGATGGACCTGTTACATATAAAAATGCAAAAGAGCCAAAAGAAGTAGCTAAAGCAATTCCTCTTAACCGCTTACTTTTAGAAACTGACTGCCCATATATGACACCAGTTCCACACAGAGGAGAAAGAAATGAGTCTGCATATGTAATCTTTGTTGCTAAAGAGGTTGCAAATTTACGAAATATAAGTTATAAAGAATTAGAAGATATAACGGATAATAACGCTAAATGCTTATTTAAAATTTGAAAGGATTGATAATATGAAAAAGTTATTTTTATTTATACCTGCAGCATTAATGCTATGCAGTGTGTCTTCATGCAGCCTTATAGGTAGTGATAGTACTGGTAGTGAAGATGCTTCAGAAATTGATTCAAGTAAAGAAACTACTGAAATAATTTCAACTTATAGACAAGCATATAATAAAGTTATTAATTCATGTTTTGGAGTTAGAAATATTTTGTCATCAACAAATTATTCTATAGGTTCTTGCGTATGCATTAAAACAGATTCAACAAATAGTTATTTTCTTACTAATAGACACGTTATAGAAGCTAGTGATAATAGACAAGAATCTACTTCTTTAAGTATTTACTTTGGGGATGGTGTTTATTATTCAGCGACACTTGTTGCATGTACATCCTACTCTGATAGAACATTAGCTACTGCAGATGATTTAGCTATATTAAAAATAAATACACCTACTTCAAAGACAATAACACCTGTGACTTTTTCAACTAGCGTCGTAAGTAAAGGAATGAGCGCAATATCTGTAGGATGTCCTGAATCATTAGAATACTATAATACACTAACTTCAGGGATTGTATCAAAAGTCATGAATACACAAGATTTAGTTATGCACACTGCTACAATCAATCCTGGAAACTCAGGTGGGGGATTATTCTCACTTGAAGGTGAATTAATAGGGCTAAATGTAGCAGGATTAGTATCAACGGATACTACAAAGGATAATTCAGGTAATGAATATACATATAATGAAGTTGACAATATGGATTTTGCTATAAGCGTATCTCATATAAATTCTTTTTTGAATAAAAAAAATTTTAGCTTATAGGGAGGATTCTTATGAAGAAAAAAATAATGTTTGTATGTGTTCTTTTCATAGGATTATTCTTAACTTCTTGTAGTTTATTTAAAAATGATAGTTCTAAAACTGTGATTTCTGGATATAAAGATATTAATACAGGATATTCTGATGAAATGCTTCAAGAAGCAGTATCTAAGGTGGAAGATGCAAATGTGCTTATATCTATTGAAACTATAAAAGGTGGATATTTTAATAGAAGCGAAAAATATAAGATTCAAAGCGCAGTGATTTATAAATATGAATTTGCTACTTACTATGTAATAACTTCGTTTGATGACGAAGATAGCGCCGCAACTAATTTTAATATTATAATATCTTCTAATACATCTAATCCTATATCCGCATCTTTAGTAGGCTTTGATAAGACTAATTCGGTTGCAATTTATAAATTTAATTCATTTAATGACTATACGCCTGCCACAATATCTAGCAAGTATACTAGCAATGTAGGTGATATGGTATTTAGTATTGCAAGTATGCAAGATGAAGTAGATAGTTTGTCTAAATATGATTTTGAACAAGATGCATATAATCTATATAACGGTGTAATAGAACATTCTAATGGACTTTTAATAAAGCATGAAGCTATGGCATCTACCCAAAACTGTGGTTCAGCATTATATGACTATGAAGGAAATATGATAGGTCTTAATGTATATAAGACTGCATCAACTGCTACAACAAGTAATGCAGCGGATGCAGAGGATTTAGATGATTTCAATTTTGCGATTGAAAGTGATGCCCTAACTACAATAATATCGCAAATAGAAAGCAATGGTAATGTATCTAGACCAAGCGTTAGTGGATCTTATCTAGAATATAATTATATCGAAGGATTAACTGTTCAACCATATTATACTTATAATAATCTAGCACAAACAACGGGTAAGTTTACATTTCCTGATGGAGAAAAACATGGTATTTATATTTATTCAAAAGGACAAGCAAATTCTTTTAGTAGTATGAAGGCTGGAGATTTTATAACAGAAATAAATGGTGAGAAGCTTACATCAGTTGCAATTTTTAAAAATGTATTAGCTTTATCGTTAGCTAGTGATACAATAACTCTTACAGCGTATCGAAACGGAAATAAAATTTCATATACAAATAAGTCTCTTTAAAAGAGACTTTTTTTTGTGTATAATTAAAATAAATTATAAGAATAGGAATTATAAATATGAACGAAGAAGAATTGGTAGGATTGTTATTAAAACATAAATTGCATATTACTACAGCTGAATCATGTACTGCAGGACTTTTATCATCAACGATTGTAAATGTCTCAGGAGCATCAGGAGTTCTTGATATGGCTTTTGTAGTATACGCAAATAGTGCTAAAGAAAAACTTATAAATGTAAAATCAGAAACGATAGAAAAATTTGGTGTAGTATCCGAAGAAGTAACATCAGAAATGGCTAAAGGTGCCGCCATAGAAGCTTCTGCGGATGCGGCTATTTCAATATCAGGTATTGCAGGCCCTGGTGGAGGAAGTGCAAGAAAACCAGTTGGAATGGTATGTTTTGGCTTTTATTTGAATGGAGAAGTGAAAACATATACAATGCAATTTAAAAATATTGGAAGATTAAGCGTTAGATTAAAATCAACAGAATTTGCGATAAACAAAATGATAGAAATTATAAAGGAGTATTACAATGATTAATGAATATTATAAAAGTCTTACAACAAATAAAAGTAAAATAAGAGAAATGTATATGTATGGTCTAAAAAGAAAAAAAGAGGTTGGAGAAGAAAATGTCTTTGATTATTCACTAGGTAATCCAAGTGTTGATGTTCCTGGTGAATATAATGATGCAATAAAAGAGGTAATCGATACTAAAACATCTATTGAAGTTCACGGATATTCGCCAAATCTTGGTAATGATGAATTTAGAATTGCAGTAGCTAATAACCTTAAGAAAAGATATGGACTAGATTATAACAAAGATGCAATTTTCCCTACTACAGGTGCGGCAGGAGCCTTAGCACATGCAATAAGAGCCATTACAAAACCTGGTGATGAAATAATTACATTTGCGCCATACTTTCCTGAATACAATCATTATGTAGGCGGGGCAGGAGCGGTTTTAAAAGTAGTTCCTGCAGATACAAAGACTTTCCAAATAAATACATGTGAATTTAAAAAAATGATTAATGAAAAAACAATGGCTGTTTTAATAAATACGCCTAACAACCCTTCAGGTGTTGTGTATTCAAAAGATACTATTGTAGAACTTAAGAATATTCTTTTAGAAGCATCTAAGAAATATGGTCATGATATTTATATAATATCAGATGAGCCATATAGAGAAATAGTATTTGAAGGTGTAGAAGTTCCTTGTATTTCAAAGTATTATGACAACACATTAATGTGTTATTCATTTAGTAAATCATTATCTATTCCTGGCGAAAGAATAGGATATGTTGCGGTTAATCCTAAATGTAGGGACTATAAACTACTTGTAGATATAATGGGGCAAATATCAAGAGGAATTGGACATAACTGTCCATCTTCTTTAATCCAACAAGCTACGGCATTAACCATTGATAAAACTTCAAATTTAAAAGTATATGAAAAGAATATGAATATTTTATATAACAAATTAAAAGAATTAGGATTTGATGTTGTAAAACCAGGTGGAACTTTTTATATCTTTCCAAAATGTTTAGAAGAAGATTCAGAACATTTCTGTGAAGTCGCAAAATCAATCGATTTACTCCTTGTTCCATCAGATAGCTTTGGTGTAAAAGGATATTTTAGAATAGCATATTGCGTTTCAACTGATTTTGTAAATAGATCGCTTAAAAAGTTTGAAGAATTAAAAAAAATATACGATAAAACAAATAACTAGATAATTTTCTTTAAATAATTAATGACGCTTTAGGGCGTCTTTTTTTCTTTTTCGCAAAAAAAACATACCTTTTTGAAGAAAGGATGAAAAAACTATTGCTTGTTCGCTCCAAACAAGAATAGCATAAAATGAAAAAGAATTATGAATGAGAAAACACTAGAAAAAATCACAAAATTAAGTAGAAGACAAATAATGGAACTTCAAAAAATGTAATAAAGAGAAAAGGTAAAATCGGTCAGGGGATAGGTTATGACTATTCAGACGAAGAAGTGAATTTATTCGTATTAGCTAAATTCTTTAAAGACTGTGGATTACAGTGCAAAGAAATTAAAAATCAAATGGAGAGATATGAAAATAATAAAATGGAAGTTTTAGATGAGGTTATTGCTCAAATAGAATCTAAAATAACATTTTATGAGGATATATTGAAAACAGCTAAAAAATTAAAAAAAGAAGGGAGGAAATGATTTTGAAAACATCAAGACTCGTTATTGGAATTATAAGTATAGTATTCTTTGGATTTGTAATGTTTCAATCATGTGCTGCAGGAGTAGTAGAATTTTTAGAAGAAGATGAAGAATCTACAGCTAGTGCAGCAGGGTTTTTTGTTTCAATTATGTTTTTGATTACAGGTATAACTGCAATATGCACGAGAAAAGTATATCTGGAGGATTTTGTTGTGGAATCTTTTATCTTATAACAGGAATTATAGGAATTGCAGGGCATGGAATTTATGAAGATTTAGTAATTTGGTCTGGATTATCTATAATATTTTCAATAGTGTTTATCGTTGAAAGTGTTGTAATGATTAAACAAAAAAAGAATGAAATTTAAAAAAAGTAAAAGTGCTTGTAAACCATAAGCACTTTTCTTTATATCAATTTTAATTTTTTATATAACAAAAATGAAAAAACATAAAATTAATATTGATAAAAAAAATAAATTGTGCTAATATTTAAAAGCATATGTATTATGCACATTCTGCCTGCGTTAGAAACCAGGCCATAGACCATAGGAGGTGCGATTAAAATGAAAAAGTACGAGGTTATGTATATCATTCGTCCAACTCTAGACGCTGATTCTATTAGTAAAGAAATCAAAAGTTTAAATGAAATTTTTACTAACAACAATTCAAAGGTTTTAGAGGTTAATGAATGGGGACTAAGAGAACTAGCTTATGAAATCGAAAAGAATCATAAGGGTTACTATGTTGTTCTTACTGTAGAAGCAACTGTAGAAGCTGTAAATGAGTTCAATCGTGTAGTTGGATATAACGAAAATATTCTTCGTCATATCGTCGTTAATGCTCAAGAGTAATTAAGGAGGATATTATGATTAATAATGTAGTATTAGTTGGAAGAATCACAAGAGATCCTGAAGTAAGATATGTTGGTAATAATCTTGCGAATGTAGCTTTTACTATTGCGGTTGATAGACAATATCAACAATCAAATGGTGAAAGACAAGCAGATTTTATTAACTGTGTTGCGTGGAGACAACAAGCTGAATTCCTTGGAAAATATGTTAAAAAGGGATATATGCTTGGTGTGTGTGGAAGTATTCAAACTAGAAGTTATCAAGCTCAAGATGGAACAACTCGTTATGTTACTGAAGTAGTTTGTTCAAGCGTTCAAAACTTACAAGGACGTAGCGACTTACAATCTGCTGATAATCAAGGCTATACAGCTCAAACTCAACCAAGAGTTAGAGAAAGAGAACAAGAGGCACAACCAAATGCGTTTGACGTATCTGAGGTTGCTGAAGAAGATTTACCATTCTAAAAGGAGGATATATTATGCAAAGAAATTTACATCAAAGAAGAAAAAAAGTTTGTTATTTCAAGACAAATAATATTGAACATATTGATTTCAAAGATGTTGACTTATTAAGAAAGTTTGTTACTGATAGAGGAAAAATCTTACCTCGTCGTGCAACAGGAACATCTGCTAAATATCAAAGAAAACTAGCTATCGCTATCAAGAGAGCTAGACATATGGCATTACTACCTTTCACAAAAGAGTAATATTGTTAATTATAGAGACCTTTCAAGGTCTCTTTTTTATAGTAAAGAGATGTTTAATAAGCCATTTTTTACTCGGTGTAATGTTGTAATAAAATAAATAAATTGATATAATTAATTGAGTCTATAGAGGTGAGCCTATGAAAAAAGTAATTTCAGCTATAATTGCAGCACTGATTGCGGCAACTTGCATTGTTTTTTACTATAGAAAACCATTTGATATTAAATATAATGAAATATATTTTTTAGTTGCGGCAATTTTTCTTTTAATTGCGACAATTTTACTTACAACTAAATTTTATGATAAACAATCAAAGAAAGTTAAAAGTCTTGAAAATAGATTAGATCAATGGAATAGTATTTCATATCACGTTCGTAATTCAGGTGATAAAGCTTTTAATGAACTTCCTGTAGGTATTTTAGTATATGATGATGATTATATTGCAAGATGGGCAAATAAGAATGTTAAAACTATTTTTAAATCTGCTGTCATTGATGAATCATTAAATGATATTTCTAGTGAAATATTAATGCATATTAGAGCTAAAGATGATGGCTTTGTTTGTAAAATAGATGATAATTATTATCAAGTTGTTAATAATTATGAAAACAATTTAATTTATTTCTTTGACCAAACTGATCGTGAAAAATTAAAAATTAAATATGATGAAAGAAAAACAGCATTAGTTATAATTTCAATTGATAATCTTGATGAATCAATGAAGAGATTAGATATGCAAATTCAATCTAATATAAGAGGAGAAATTTTAGGAGAAATTGCGGATTATGCTTCAGACCATCAAGGATATCTTCAAAATTACAATGATAGACTTTTAATTATTTGTGATAAAGAACATTTATTACAAATGGTTTCTGATAAATTTGAACTTCTAGATAGTATTCGTCAAATAGTTCAAAGAGAGCATTTAAGAACATCGGTATCTATTGGTGCAGCGTGTTATGATTTAGGTTATGATGAATTAGGAATTATGGCTCAACAAGCTGTAGAATTAGCTGAAAAGCGTGGAGGAGATCAAGTCGTTGTAAATATTGAAAATGAAAAAATTCAATATTTTGGAGGAAAGATTAATGCTCTTGAAAAGAATACACTTGTTAATGCTCGTGTACATGCGTTAGCTATAAAAGAAGCTATTGAAGCCGCATCTAATGTAGTTGTTATGGCTCATAAAATGGCAGATGCAGATGCGATTGCCTCCACATTGCTTACAATAAGTTTAGTAAAATCTACTGGCAAACCTGTAGATGGAGTTTATGATGTAAATAATATAGATTCAACTGCTAAGAAATTGATTTATAATTATTTAGAATATGCAGATCCTGATATTCTTACAAATTTAAAACCAGTAGCTAATATTGATATAAAACCACAAACACTTTTAATTGTAGTAGATACTCAATCTCCTACAATTGCGATGTACCCTGAAATTATAGGAAGATTTAAAAATTTAGTTGTGATAGATCATCATAGACATGGTGAGGTGGATTTTAAAGATCCTATAGTTAATTATGTTGAGCCTTATGCATCGTCGGCTGTAGAGCTTATTTCTGAGTTATTTATGTTCTTTGGCGATAATTTAAAAATATCTGCGGCACTTGCTACAATGTCTTTAGCAGGTATAGTTGTTGATACTAATAATTTTACATATCGTACAGGTTCTCGTACATTTGAGGCAGCATCAGTTCTAAAGGAATATGGTGGAGATATGTCAATAGTTAGAACTCTTTTAAGAGGATCTTATGACGATGAATTATTCTATGCTAATGCATTAACTCATGCACAAATTATATATGATAAGTTTGCGATTGTTAAAATACCAGAAGATGAAATACTATCTGAAAGACCGATGCTTGCCAAGGTTTCTGATAGGTTACTTCAAATTGATAAAGTAGAAGCTGCGTTTACAATAGGATGTGTTGAAAGAGCAGGCTTTATTGGTGTAAGTGCTCGTTCACTAGAACAATTAAATGTTCAAATCATTATGGAAGAAATGGGTGGTGGTGGACACTTAAATGCGGCTGCTATCCAAAGAGAAGGAACAACAGTAGAAGCTGTTTATAACCAATTGATGGAAATATTAAAAAGAGAATACGATACAACAGGAGGAATTGATATGGAAGTTATATTACTTGAAGATGTTAAAGGTAGAGGAGTCAAAGGACAAATTATTAATGTTGCGAATGGATATGGTAATTACTTATTATCAAATAAATTAGCAGTAGTTGCGACACCTGAAAATAAAAAGACTTTAGATGAAATGAAGGCTAAAGAGGAACAAGCTCAAATCGAACATAAGGAACTTATGGAAAAATTAAAGGCAGAAATTGAAAGTAAAACAATCAATTTATATATTAAAGTCGGAAATGATGGAAAATCATTTGGACATATTACTACAAAGCAAGTTTGTGATGAATTTGAAGCACAAACAGGTATTAAACTTGATAAAAAGAAGGTTGAATTACCTATTGAAATAACAACAATTGGTAATTATACTGCGACAGTTAAATTACATAAGGATGTTGTTGCAAATATAGAAATAAAAGTATTAGAACAATAAGAGGGATGTTATGAATAATATAACCATACCAAAGAATGTAGATGCTGAAATTTCTCTTTTAGCTTGCGTCTTGATGGATGGAAGTCAGATCATTGCATTATCAGATGAACTCGAAGAAGAAGATTTTTATGATCCTAAAAATAGAATAATTTATAGATCAATGTTAAATCTTTATACAAAAGGATCAAAACTTGATTTAACAACTGTATTTACAGAACTTAAAAATCAAAATTTATTAGATGCAGCTGGTGGTGCATCTTATATATCTGATATAGCAAGCCATAGCTATACGACATCATATATTGATGACTATATAACATTAGTTAAAAGTGCTTCTCTTAAAAGAAGAACTCTTGAATCATTAAATGATCTTGTCAAAATAGGAATGGATTCTAAAATAGATGCAGATGAATACCTTGAAGAGACTGAAAAAATTGTTTTTGAATTATCTAAAGGTAAAAAGACATCATCATTTGTTAAAATGGATGAAGCGTTAGCAAAAGTTAAAGAACATGTAGATTTTAATGCATCAAACGATAAAGATATTATAGGGCTTGATACAGGATTTTCTAATCTTAATGAGCAAACATTAGGATTTCAAGCACCACAACTTATAGTCTTAGGAGCACGTCCCGGAATGGGAAAATCAGCTCTTGCGATGAATATTGCGACTAATGTTGCAAGATTAAACAAAAATGGAAAAGCTCGTGTTGCGGTTTTTAATCTAGAAATGGGATATGATCAATTAGCTGAACGTATGATTGCGACAGAAGCTAATATTGATTCTAAGACAATTAAAAGTGGAAAGTTTGATATGAATCAAAGTAAAGCTTTTATTGCGGCACAAGCAAGACTTTCACAACTTGATATCCAATTTGATGATTCAAGTGGAACAACAATTGAAAGCATAAGAACAAAATGTAGAAAATTAGCCTCTTCTGATGGAGGACTAGATTTTGTTGTAATAGATTATCTTCAACTTGTAAATTCTTCACATGGCGGAAAAAATAAATCGCGTGCAGATGAAGTTGCGGACATATCACGTCAATTAAAAGCTATGGCACGTGAACTTAATGTGCCAGTTCTAGCGTTATCACAACTTTCACGTAAAGTTGAAGATAAAACTAGAAAAGATGGTAGTAATGAACCACAAATGTCAGATCTTCGTGAATCCGGAGGTATTGAACAAGATGCGGATATTATTATGCTGCTTTATAGAAAAGGATATTATGCTAAAAATGAAGAAGCAAGAAAAGATCCGTTTACAGAACTTAATATAGCCAAAAACCGTCAAGGTGTAAGTGGTGTAAAAATATATTTTAATTTTATAGGAAAGTATTATAAATTCGAAGTAACCACAGAAAGAGAAAGTAGTGGTGAATACTTCGACGATAAGGAGTAATTATGTTTGATAGATTAGATGCTATTGAAAAAAGATATGAGCAAATAAATAAAGAATTACAAGACCCAGCTATAGTTTCTGATATTAAGAAATTAACTGAATTATCTAAAGAACAAAAAAATTTAGAGAAGATTGTAGAACTTTATAGAGAATATAAGAATTTAGTTGCGGCTGTAGATGATTTAAAGGAAATGAAGAAAGAATCAGATCCTGAAATTTCTGAAATGGCAACTATTGAATTAGATGAAAATCTAACAAGACAAGAAGCAATTATGGAAGAAGTTAAAATTCTTCTATTACCTAAAGATCCTAATGATGAGAAAAACGTTATTGTTGAAATCAAAGGTGCTGCAGGTGGAGATGAAGCTAACATATTCGCAGGAGATTTATTTAGAATGTATTCTAAGTATGCAGAATCTAAAGGATGGAAGGTTGAAGTAATGGATGCTCAACCAGGAGCTGCAGGTGGATATTCTAATATTTCATTTAAGGTTTCAGGAGAACTTGTATATTCTAACCTTAAATATGAATCAGGAACACATAGAGTACAAAGAATTCCTACTACTGAAGCAAACGGAAGAATTCAAACTTCAACAGCTACAGTGTATGTTATGCCAGAAGCAGAAGAAATTGATATCAAAATTGAAGAAAAAGATTTAAGAATAGATACATTCTGTTCATCAGGTCCAGGAGGACAAGGAGTAAATACTACATATTCTGCAGTACGTGTTACACATATTCCTACAGGAATTTCATTTGCATCGCAAGTTTATCGTTCTCAACATGAAAATAAAGCATTAGCTATGAAACTTTTAGTTTCTAAATTATATGCTATAGAAAAAGAAGAACAAGATGCAAAAGATGGTAATGCTCGTCGTGGAGCTATTGGAAGTGGAGATAGAGCTGAAAAGATAAGAACTTACAACTATCCACAAAATAGAGTTACTGATCATAGAATTGGTCTTACACTTCAACGTCTTGATGCAGTAATGGAAGGGAAACTAGATTTAATAATTCCTGAAATTATTAATGAAGTTCAAAAACGTAAATTAGCTGAAGCTAGTGAAGCGAACAATCAATAATTTAAGTGATTTAATTAAAGTGAATATTGAATTTTTTATTAAATTAAAGTATCATATAGTAAAGTGCTTATGAAATATAGTTGTAATATTGAAGAAAAGAAAAAAGAAAAAAAGAGAATTATATTTGTTACGCTTTATAAAAAAAATTAATAGTTTTCGTGTATAAAGAGAGACAATTTAGTAAAACTATTACTATTGGGAGGTAATTACATGAAAAAAATAAGAAAAATCTTATTATTTTCACTACTAGGATTAATTCTTGTAGGAATTATTCTAGGATTTGCATTAGGTGGTGCAAATTGTGTTAGCAGTTTTGTAGCCAAAATGTATTTTGGTTATATGAATTTTGAG
Organism: Parabacteroides distasonis; assembly: GCA_963623875.1. Classification (GTDB taxonomy): domain Bacteria; phylum Bacillota_I; class Bacilli_A; order Acholeplasmatales; family Anaeroplasmataceae; genus UBA3206. The sequence goes on from CAVFNL010000006.1 coordinate 25,176, forward strand.
TGGAATCAAGATCTTGCTATCAAAATTTTAGTTTATGGAATATTTACATTATTCTTTATGGCTATGGCAATAACATTTGCTATTCAGATTAGACGTAAGAAAAGTAAAGCATTCCCTATTTATGGATTTTTCCTTTTGTTGTACCTTTTATTTATAATATTTGGTGCAAGTCAAGGAATAGACTATGTTAAAGATGCTTCAACAGTAAAAGGTGTATTAGCTATTATTGTTACAGTGCTAGTTGGATTATTATTGTTAGTTTTAACAACTCTTTCAATTCCATCTACATTTGAACATTCAGAACTTGCTGCAAACTCTAAAAAAGCAGATGGTTACAAATTGGCTGATTTAATCGTTGGATGCACTCTTGCAGTAGGATATGTAGGAGCACTTGCAATTATATCAGGAATGAAGTTTAATATTTTTGCTAAAATTGGAGTAGTTGCTATTGTTTTATTGGTTGCTCAAGTATTTGCTTATGGAATTATTGCTTATAGATTAATTAAGCAAAAGAAGCCAGTTGCTGCAATTTTATTACCACTTGCAGTTTTGTTAACTGAAGTAGTAGGATATACTTACTTCAAATATGGATGGATTATTCGTTGGAATACTCATGAAAATTTAGTAGACGGTAATATATTAGAAAAATTACAAGCATTCTATGTAATTATTTATTTCTTTGTTGCAATTGCTTATGGTATGTATATTGGAACTGACTATGTTTTAACAATATTTGAAGCACGTCGTCAAAAATTATATAATCACCGTGAAAAATATGTATATGGTGATAGACGTAAGTTTGGTGATTCAATCGTTAAGGAATGGGAAGCGTCAAAGGCTGCTCAAGCAGGTTATGGAACATCGTTTGCTGATATTGCTGCTGCTATTGAGGCTCAAAAGGCTGCAGACTTAGCTGAAGTACAAAAAGCAACAGGATTACAAGGTGTAATTCTTGATGAAAATGATATTACAAATGATAGAGATACTCAAAATGAATTAAAACTCGAACAAGCTGCTGAGGATGAAAGCGAGTTAGCTAAAGTTGAAGTTCGTGAAGATGATGCTGATGATTCGCGTAAGGCCATTAAACAAATTAAACTTGTTGGTGGAGAAGAACCAAAAGAGTTTAGATTGAAATTAATGACATTAGATCCTAAGAAACGTGAAAGATATAATAAAGTACGTAATAGACTAGAATCATACAAGAAGATTAAGCAAAAGTTTAGTAATACAGTTGATACATATAGATATGCTGGTGAATTAGTAGCTAAAATATCTATTATAGGAACAACATTAAGATTACACTTAGCCCTAGATCCAGATTCATATGATGTTAATAAATATCATCAAATCGATTTATCTTCAAAACAAAAATATATCTTTGTTCCATTCACATTAAAGTTAAAAGGACCTACTTCTGTTGAACTTGCTTTACAATTAATTGATGAGTTAATGAAGGGATTTGACATTCCACAACAAAAAGGTTACAAGAACAAGAACTTTGTTGAAGAAATTGCTAAAGAATTAATTGCTCAAGGCTTAATAGAAGAAGTTGGTGAAACAACTGCTGAAGATACTAAAGAAGAAAAGGCTGTAGAACCTAAAGTTGAAGAAGTATCAAATGAAATAGCTGAGCCAACTGAAGTTTCAACAGAAAATGAAGAAACTAAGGAATCAGAATAATAAACAATTAAGAGAACTCATAAAAAAGAGTTCTCTTTCATTTTTTTATGATATAATATTTTTAGGTGATTAAATTGAAATATAGAGAACTTTTAAAACACGGAAATGAATATTTTATTAAGAACGAAAAAGAAGAAAGCGGAGCTTTGTTCTTACTTGAACATGCATCTAACAAAACATCTCCACAACTTTTTGCATCATTAGATGAAGAAGTATCAAATGATGTTGTATCTATGTATGATTCTTATTTAAAAGATCATGTAGAATTAAATAAGCCTATTTACTACATTATAGGCCATGCGCCATTTTATGGGTATGAATTTAAGGTTAACGAAAATGTATTAATTCCTAGATTTGAAACTGAAGAATTAGTTGAAAATGTCTTGATGTGTTATGATGAATACTTTAAAGGAAAAGCGATTAAAGCCGCAGATATTGCAACTGGAAGTGGATGTATTGGAATTACTTTAAAACTTGAACAACCAAATATGGATGTAACTATTACAGACATATCTAAAGAAGCATTAGATGTTGCTAAAGAAAATGCGAGAGTTTTAGGAGCAAATGTAACAATTCTTGAAGGAGATATGGTAGAACCAGTTATAGACCAAAAGTTTGACTTAATAGTTTCTAATCCACCATATATTCCTGAAGATGAAGAAGTTCAAAAAATTGTTAAGGATAATGAACCTAATATTGCGTTATTTGGTGGTAGAGATGGGCTAAAATTCTATAGAATAATTATGAGAGATGCTGCTAAAATATTAAATGATAATGCAATACTTGCGTTTGAGCATGGTTATGATAAGAAGTTGCAAATGATAGAACTTGCAAAAGAATATTTTCCTGATGCAAGAATTAAATCATTAAAAGATTTAGAAGGAAAAGATAGAATGACTATTATTATAAAGGGTTTTAAAAATGAGTAAATTATTAATTTTTCCAACAGATACAGTGTATGGAATAGGTACTTCGGTATATGATAGTGAAAATATAACTAAGATTTATGAAATAAAACATAGACCATTAAATAAGCCTTTAGCTGTTTTGTGTGCTAATTTAGAGCAAATAGAAGAAATTGCATATTTAAGTGATTTTGCAAGAACACTAGTTAAAAATTTAATGCCAGGTGCCTTAACTATTATAGTACCTGCAAAAGATTCAATTAAGAAAAGTATGAATCTTGATATGGTTGGTGTAAGAATACCTAATTCTAAATTAGCATTAAGCATCCTAGAAGAAAATGGTGCTATGGCTACAACTTCAGTAAATGATAGTGGCGAGGAAGCTATGAACGAATATGATGCTATAAAAGCAAAATATGATGGAGTTGTAGATTATATTTATAAGTCTTATGAAAATTCATCATCTAAAGCTTCAACAGTTGTTATGATAAATGGTGACAACATAAATATAATTCGCGAAGGTGAAATAAAAATGGATGATATTTTAAAATATAAACCTTAGTTGAAAATAAGTGCAATATTTAGTAAAATATAGGTAATTAGTAAAGGAAGGAAAAAGTATGGATTACAAAATTATAGATAAATACATAAATAACTTAATTGACAAATCTGCACCGGGAAAACCTTATTGGAATATTGAGGTTATCCGTGAAGGAAAACCATGTAAGTGGAATTATATTGATGGATGTATGACATCATCTTTAATTGAACTTTATAAAATGACTGGAGATAAGAAAATATATGATTTTACAAAAGCATATATTGATTATTTCGTTCAAGAAGATGGAACAATAAAAGAATATGATAAGAATAAGTATTCTACAGATGATATTGCAGAAGGTAGAACATTATTTTCGCTATATGATATTTCAAAAGAAGAAAAATATCTTAAAGCAATTAATAATATATATGAGCAAATAAAAGGACAACCTCGTACACCAGAGGGTAATTTCTGGCATAAAAAGATTTATACAAACCAAATTTGGCTAGATGGTCTTTATATGGCTCAACCATTTTATTTAACATATGAAACAAGATTTAATAAGATGGAACATTACAATGATATTATCAACCAATTTGAAAATGTTAGAAAGATAATGTTTGATGAAAAGAAGAAACTATATTATCATGGTTATGATGCATCTAAATCTATATTTTGGGCTGATCCTAAGACAGGACTTTCTAAGAATTTCTGGCTTAGATCTATTGGTTGGTTTACAGTAGCATTAGCAGACTGTTCTGAAATAATTAATCAACAAATGTATGATGAATATAGAACATTTACTAAATTATTAAAAGAAATTATTGATTCACTTCTTACATATCAAGATCCTAAAACAAAAATGTTCTATCAAGTTGTAGATAAAGCAGGATGTGAAGGAAACTATGTTGAAACATCAGGAAGCGCAATGATTGCATATTCGATTTTAAAAGGTGCAAGACTTGGTATATTACCTGAAAGATATTATCAAATAGGATTAGATATATTTAATGGTATATGCGAGCATAGTTTAAAAGAAGTTGATGGTGAACTAAACCTAGATAATATTTGTCTAGTTGCTGGATTAGGACCTGAGAACAATCCAAGACGTGATGGGTCATATGAGTATTATATATCAGAACCTATTGTTTCAAACGATGCAAAAGGCGTTGGTGCATTCGTAATGGCTTATATTGAAGTTTTAAAATATTTAAAAACACAAGAATAATATATAAAAATTATTATCAAATGGCAGGCATATGTTGTCTACCATTTTTTTACGAAAAAATGCGAATAAAATATTAAAAAGTTATTGACAATCAAGGCTTGATGGTGTATTCTAATAAAGGTCGTTGCAAATAGCAAAGCCAGCCGCG
>CAVFNL010000007.1:0-3674 GCA_963623875.1 Parabacteroides distasonis
ATCTAAGGCGTAATATGTTACATCATTATTATTTTGATTTAAGACTTTAATTATTTCTTTATAATAGCTGTGAAAAAGTGGCATTATCAATAATATTTTCATATCACACCTCCATATAATTTTCTTTATTTAATACTTTTAATAAATACTTTATAGAATTCATCTCTTTTTTTATCTAAAACATCATACATATATTTTTTAGATGTTTCTATATTTAATTTACTATTATTATCTAAGAATTCCTTATTGATATTAGATAGTAACGAAACTAATTCATTTATATTTTTCTTTTGATATAAACAATCTTTACTAACTAATTCATAATTGCCACCAATATTAGTACAAATAACAGGGCAACCCATAGACATAGCTTCTACTATTGCTCTACAAAGACCTTCTTGATAACTTGGTTGTACATAACAATCTAATTTCTTATACCAATCATATATCTTATCATGAGTTAAAGTGCCTTCAAAAATAACATATTTTTCTAAATGGTATTTTTTAACTAACTTTTTCAATTTATTGCCTGTACCTGCACCAACTAAATGATAATAGATATTAGTAGACTTCATTTTATGTAATGCTTTGATTACATCTTTTTGACCTTTCCAAGCAACATCCAGAAAAGCAGCAGTACCTATATGTATTTCATTAGGACCAAAACTCTTTTCATGCTTATCTACTACATTATATATTTCAACATCAGAACATCCTAGCATAGCATTTTTACATGGATATCTTTTTTGTAGAGCTTCATTAGTAACATATATAGCGCATGAAGCATCTTTAGTTAATTTTTTTAATACTAATTCTGTTTGAACAGCAACAAACTTTCCAGCGAAACTATGATTCCAAATACCTTCAAAAGCAAAACCAGTAATTTCAACTAAATATTTCTTATCGTATTTTTTACAATATTTAATGGCTGTTTTACAATAATATGAACCTGGAGATCTAACAATTGCACAATCGCAGTTCTTAACTTCATTTTCAATAATATTTTTAATTTTCTTCCTTTTAATAAAATTAAAATAATTCTTCTTAGGTCTCATTATATCTTCTACAGGAACATAATTGAGTTTAGAAATATCAAATATATTGAATTTTTTTATGGCAAAATCTTCATTATATATATAGTTTTCTTTTCTTAAAATAACAGTTAAAGAATCACAAAGTTTTAAATATCTATTCCAAACCTTATCATTAAAGTTTGCATCAGTGTATAAGTTACCTTTTTCATCCTCTTTTACTCTGCTTCCACCTTGAATAAATAATAGTTTCACACTAACCCCTCCATCTCATTGATCTTAAACTCATTAAATCATTTCCATTATAAACATATCTATCTTGTACTAGATTCTCTTTACTTTTAGAACAAAGATATTCTTTAATTCCGTTTTGATAAATTTTATCTTTATTATATTTATATACATAAACTAGTTTGTTATAAATATATGCATAATTTTCTATTGACAAATTTAAGTCTTCAAACTCTCTAGATTTAATATATTCGAAAATATTATCATTAGTTTCTAAATTAATATTTTTAAAATAATTATTTATTTTATCTTTGTCTAGGTTATAGCACATAGGTTGTTGCTTTACAAATACTACCTTATGATCATAAGATAAACATAATCTTTCAAATTCATCTCTTGAATACATCTTAAGAAGATTCTTAATCATAGATGCTTTATGTTTATCATCATAATAAAGAATATAAACTTTAATAGATACTTTTATAGCTTCTTTAATGATATTTTCATCAGTAACATCTAAAGAATGGCCAAAGAACATTGAATAAGTTTTTTCAGTAGACCTGTTACTAGATACAAAATTGTTAGATATTCTATTGAAAATATTTATTTCAACATTTTTTTTAACTCTTTGATATATCTTTAAGAAATCAGCAAATTCAACAGTATAATTATCATCATTTAACTTATTGAATCCTAATACTATATTATTCTTATCATCATTAATTCTTCCATGAATGAAATCAATATAATCTTTTCTACAGTCTTTATAATAAGTATTCTTAAATGTATTGGTATAATTAAAACTAATAACATTAGTAGGTGCAAACCATAAAACATTAGGTGAATAACAATTGCATTCTATTTCATCTACAATTAGCAAATATTTATTTAATAGTTCTATTAATATAGATAAATCATTGGACAATATATCAATATCAACAAATCCAAAAGGATCAACTTTAAATATTTGACGTGCATACTTTTCCTGATATTCATTATAATATTTAAGTTGTTCCCCATGAGTTGAACGTTCATAACTAACCTTATTGTCACACAAACTTTTAATTTCAGTTTCAAAATCAACCCAATCTTTCCCACGTTCATTATATACATTAAAGAAATGTTGTATCCACAAATTATTTTGTACTTGTTTCTTTATTTCATCAGTACTATATTTTTCGATAAATTTATCAGTAACTTTATCTAAAATAGTTTTATATTCATTGCTAATATTATAATTAAAGCCTTTACCAATTAATTTTGCGCAAACATATAAAAAGTCCATGTACTTAGTACATTTGTTATGTGCTATATCAAAACCATTACCTATAAATAATAATCTATTCATGTACATGTCCTTTCTATATTTTAGTTTAATATTAATAATTATATTTTCAAATTAGATTTGATTTTATAGGTCATTTCTAATCCTTCTTTTACCGTGTATCTAGGTACCCATCCTATTTTTTTTAATTTTGAATTGTCAAGCAATGCATAAGTTGCTTTAGATACTGAATCATTATCTTCAATTTCAAATTTAACACTCTTATTAGCTAATGAAGCAATATAGCTCGCATAATCTCCTAATGTCATACCATCAGGTTCAGCAGCAACATTATAGGCTTCACCACTTACACCATCACACAATACCTTAAATATAGCCACTACTACATCTGAAACATATGTATAAGAGTAGAGTTGGTTTCCTTTGCTTTTAAGGATAATATCTTCATTATTTATAGCTTTATCTATAAACTGAGCAATGGCCTTTGTATCTTGTTTTCTATCAGGACCGATAACTCTTGAAAGTCTAGCAGTAACAAAATCTAAACCATATTGAGATTTATATGATTGACATAATGCTTCGCACAATCTTTTAGATTCGTTATATCCACTTCTTGCTTTATTACAATCTATATATCCTGAATATGATTCATCTACAGGCTTATCAATACATTCTCCGTATATTTCAACGCTAGAAGCTAATAGAAATCTTTTAATATGTTTTTCTATTCCTAAATCTAATAAGTTCTTACACCCGAATATATTTGTTGTGATAGTGCCTACTGGATCTTCAGCATATTGTTTTGGATGAGTATTTGATGCTAAATGCAATATATAATCAACGTGGTCATTTAATTCAATTTTTTGATTAATATCACATTTAATACATTTTAAAGTCGAATCCGATTCTCCACCTCTTCTAGATAGTGAAATCAATTTAATATTATTACCATATTTTGTATTTCTATATCTAATAATATGAGAAATATATGTTCCAATAAATCCTGTACCACCAGAGATTAAAATTGTTTTTCCTTTTAATTTAGATAAATCAATAGAATTAGCTGCTGCCTTAATATCTTGTTCTTCTAGTTCAGTAAACATATTCTATTTTTCATCCTTTTCTAA
>CAVFNL010000008.1:0-183155 GCA_963623875.1 Parabacteroides distasonis
AGCGCTGATGGTAGTACAATGTGCAAGAGTAGGACGTTGCCAGGCTTATCTTTCTATAAGAAAGGCGTAAGCCTTTTTTTATTTTTATAATAGTATATTGTATGAATTATGAGAATTTTAATATACTTTGATTTATTCATTTTATATTGACTTTAATAATAAACTTTTATATTACCTTTTAGTTTTTTTTGAATGGATATTTGATGTTTAGTCTCCATAAAAGGAGTTCTTTTGATGCAAAATACGTCGCAGAATTTAAAATTACATACGTTAAGGCGATGATTTTAATATACTACAAGCTTACAAGTATAAATCTTGTACGCTTTTTTATTATGTTGACTTATACCCTGGGTGGGTATATAATTGATATGAAAAAAATACTGGTAGGAGGTATATTTATGAAATTTAAAATACTTGTTGAAGGAATGAAATGTGCTAATTGTAAAAAGCACATAACTGACATAATAGAATCATGCCCTAATGTTTCAGCAGTTGAGGTATCATTATCTAATAATGAAGCTATTATCGAAGGAGATAATATAGACCTAGGGTTAATAAAAAACCGGATTGAGGAAGGTGGTAAATACACTGTACTTAATGAAGAAGAACGTTATAAACTGACACCTCGTGATGAAGATGCTAAGAAAAAGATTATTAACCGTATGAAAAGAATGATTGGTCAACTTAATGGTATTATGAAAATGATAGAAGAAGACAGATATTGTGATGATGTTTTAATTCAACTATCTGCAGTTGATAAATCAATAAAGTCACTTGCTAATTCTATTCTTGATGAACATTTACATTCATGCGTTTTAGAAAATATTAAAAATGGTGATGAAAAAGCCCTAGATGAAATAATTGATTTATTTAAGAGGTTTCAATAATGAAGAAAAAGTTTGATATTAAAGGTATGACTTGTGCCTCTTGTCAAGCGCATGTATTTAATGCAGTATCTAACCTTAATGGTGCTAGTAATGTGAATGTTAATTTGTTAAAAAACACTCTTGAACTTGAATGCAGTGATAATTTAAAAGAGGAAGATATTATAAATGCAGTTTCAAATGCAGGTTATAAGGCAATACCTTATGGGAATAAAGAATTGAACATTATAGAAAAAGATAATAAACTTAAAAAGCTCATATTTGCACTTGTTTTAATGCTTATTATAATGTATTTTTCAATGGGGCACATGGAATGGGGATGGCCTGTTCCATCCGCATTTAATATGCATAAAAACCCAATGGGATTTGCGCTTATTCAATTCATTCTTGCAATTCCTGTTGTATTTATTTATAAAGATTATTTCATAAGTGGTTTTAAAAGACTATTTAGGGGTAGCCCTAATATGGATACTCTTATAGCTTTGGGTTCAAGTGCTGCGATAATTTATGGAATATATTCTTTGTTTATGATTTCCCTAGGGCATAAAGAATATCATATGTATTTATATTTTGAAGCTGCAGTGATGATTTTAACACTTGTGTCCTTAGGAAAGTATTTAGAAGGTTTAAGCAAAAAGAAAACTACTAAAGCAATTGAGCGTTTGATGGATTTAGCACCAAAAACTGCATTAGTGCTTGAAGATTGTAAAGAAGTTATTAAAAATGCTATAGATTTAAAGAAGGGTGATATAATAATCGCAAAAGCAGGAGATTCGATTGCTTGTGATGGAGTTATAATAGAAGGTAGTGCATCAATAGATGAAGCAAACATTACAGGTGAGTCAATGCCTGTTTTGAAAGAGATTGATGCGCAAGTTTATTCATCATGCATAATTAAAAGTGGTTATATAAAAATAAAAGCCACAAAAGTAGGAGAAGATACATCTATTGCAAATATTATTAAACTAGTTGATGAAGCATCTAATTCAAAAGCACCGATTTCAAGACTTGCGGATAAAATATCAGGAGTTTTTGTTCCAATTATAATCGTAATAGCATTACTAACATTTATTATAAATATGCTTTATAGTAAAGAATTTGAATTGAGCTTAAATTTTGCGATTACAGTTTTAGTAATTGCATGTCCTTGTGCTTTAGGACTTGCGACTCCTGTCGCAATAATGGTTGGTACAGGTAAAGGCGCATCGTGTGGACTTTTAATTAAAAATGCAGAAATTCTTGAGGCTGCCCAGAATATTAAAACTGTAGTTTTTGATAAGACAGGAACAATAACTTATGGATCTCCTAAGGTTACAGACTTTGAAAATTATGGTAATGAAAATATATTATCATATATTTATTCAATTGAAAACATGTCCGAACATCCGCTTGCAAGCGCTATAGTTGAATATGCAAAAGATAAAACATCACTTGTGCTAGTAGACTCTTTTAAAGCAGTAACAGGAGAAGGGCTAGAAGGTGTTATAGATGGTAATAAATATTTTGTTGGAAATCTTAAAATGATGGAGCGTGTTGGTACTTTAACACAAACTATTAAAGAAAAATTTGATACGCTTGCAGGCGATGGAAAAACACCAATTGCGATTGCGGCTAATAATAAAATATTAGGTTTTATTGCTCTTAAGGATGAAATAAAAGAAACATCATCTCTTGCAATAAGCAAATTAAAAAAGAATCATATAAAAGTTGTTATGCTTACAGGTGATAATAAAAATACGGCTTTAAAGATTGCATCAGAAGTTGGTGTTAGTGATGTTTATTCTGAGGTTTTACCTGAGGATAAATTAAGAATTATAAATGAATTAAAAAAAGAAAATAATGGACTTGTTGCGATGGTTGGAGATGGCGTGAATGATGCGCCTGCGCTTGCGACTGCAGATTTAGGAATTGCGATTGGAGCTGGTTCTGATGTGGCACTTGAAACTGCAGATATTGTTTTGCTAAAAAACGATTTGATGGATGTTAATAATTCAATAAAATTGAGTAAAAGAGTACTTACAACAATAAAATTATGTTTATTCTGGGCATTCTTTTATAACATTATTTGTGTAGTACTATCAACAGGTTTCTTGTATTATCTAACTGATGAAAAGTTTAAAATGACACCAATGATTGGTTCAATAGCGATGAGTATATCTAGTGTGTCAGTAGTGCTATGTGCACTTACAATTAATTTTTTTAAACCATACCATGTCAATGAAAATAAAAATATAGAGGAGAATAAAATGGAAATTAAATTAAATGTTGAAGGAATGATGTGTGCTCATTGTAAACATCATGTAGAAGAGGCCTCTAAGAGCGTTCGAAATGTAGATAGTGCAGTTGCGTCTTTAGAGAAAAAGGAAGTAGTTGTAACATATCATAATGAAATTTCTTTAGACGAATTAAAACAAGCGATTACTAACGCAGGATACACTGTAAAATAGAACAATAAGGGAATATAAAATGCTTCTTGCAATTTTATATCCCTTATTTTTATTTCATAACGCTAACATAACATTATATATGGTATAATAAATCTAAGAGGTGGTATTATGCCAAAAGCAAGTAATATTTTAAGCAAAAATTGTAAAAATAATAAAAATGCAATGGTTCAAGGTATTAAACTTTATGAAGAAGTATATGCCAAAACTAAAAAACTATTAAAAGATAATGGTGAAATGTATCAAAGAGCATTAAAAAATATTAAGAGTTTGATTGATGTAAGAGAAGTTGAGCATATAATAATGGCTTATTATCCAAACTGTATTGAATTTGTTGGAAATGATATTGTATTTAACGAAGTTAAGTATAAAGAATATGTTGACAAATTTATATATAAATTATCGTTTGATGTAAAGAGTAGTGAAATGTATCAAAAACAATATGAAAAAAATAGCGGTAAAGATAAATTAGGACTTAATGTATATGATAGATATTATTATGATAATTTAGAACCATATCTTGATAATGTGTATAAATTGTTTCCTAAAATTGAAAAGCTAAACTATCTTATGTTTACAAAATCAGGTAAGTATAATGTTTATGATTTCTATTTAAAAACATATTCATATAATTTTGACCAAGGATTTTTTGAAAATATATCTAAACAAAGAAATCATTATTATTATGATGCTCATTATAAAAATTTTGATGATGTTAAAAATCTTAAACAAGAAGTAGTTTTTAATATGATATCACAATATGAATATCTTGATTTACTCAAAAAAGAAGGTATTGTAAAAAGTTTAATTGATCCTATGACAGGAAAAATTTATCTTGCAAATTTTGATAAAAGCGCAATAGATTCATATATCAAATTTATGGATGACCCATCAAAACTAGAGTTAGAATTTGATCCTGAACTATATAAACTGTTAGAAAATGATGCTATAGATGAAAAATTCAATAAAAAACTATATATTAAATTAACACTTTGTAGTATGAATAATAATCATAATTTTAAACTTAAACATGATTATGATAATGTTTTTATTGATGGAAAAAGAATATCTGAGTATTCAGATGATACAGACGAGATGTGGAAGATTGTAGCTCAAAAAATTCTTGAAGGAAATCATGCAATAGAAATTGTAAATATTCATGAATATGATTCAAAAGTAAAAACAGAAATTATACCTGTTAAGTTTAATCATAATAATAAAGAATATAATAAAGTTCATTATTCGTGGCTACAACGCCTATTAAATTTTTTAGGAATTATGCATAACATAAGAAATGTAGAAGAAATTGAAAATAACAACTTTAATTCAAAACAAATAGATATTGAAGAAAGACATAGAATGATTAATAAAACTATTTTAGAAGACGTAAAAAGATGTAATAACGAAGCTATGTTAGCGGGTGATGTTATTTTAGGATTCGAATGTGAAAACAAAGAATTAAATATATATAATAAAGAAGCTGTTGATGTAGTTGAAGTTAATGAAAAACTAGAAGATAAAATAGTTGATGTTAACTCTGAAAAAGAGATAGAGCAAGTAAAAATAAAATAGAAAATACTACATAATATATATTTATCGTAAAAATTTAAAAAGATGTAAAATAATCGTAGGATATATATAACAATTGTATTTTGTTTTATAAAAATGTGTTAAAACTATAACTTAAATTAATAAAAAAAGCTATAATAAATATAGTATTTATGGAGGTGTTGTTATGATAGAAGAGAAAAAGCCATTAACAGATGAATACTTAAGTAAAATGAATGCGTACTTTAGGGCTGCAAATTATCTTTCTGCATGTCAATTATATTTGTTAGATAATCCCCTTTTAAGACGTCCATTGAAAGAAAGTGATATTAAACAAAAAATTGTAGGGCACTGGGGAACAGTACCTGGACAAAACTTTGTTTATGTTCATTTGAACAGAGTTATAAAAAAATATGATTTAAATATGATTTTAATTTCAGGTCCTGGACATGGAGGAAATTTCTTCGTAGCGAATTCATATCTTGAAGGAACATATAGCGAAGTGTATCCTAATATATCTTTAGATATTGGAGGATTAAAAAAATTATTTAAACAATTTTCATTCCCAGGAGGAATTTCATCGCACGTAGCGCCTGAAACTCCAGGTTCTATAAATGAAGGTGGAGAATTAGGATATTCATTAGCTCATGCATTTGGTGCGGTTTTTGATAATCCATCGCTAATTGCCGCATGTATTGTAGGTGATGGGGAAGCTGAAACAGGTCCACTTGCGACTTCTTGGAATTCTAATAAATTCCTAAATCCAATTCATGATGGAGCTGTTCTTCCAATACTCCATCTTAACGGGTATAAGATTGCGAACCCTACAGTGTTTGCCCGTATGAGTGATGAAGAATTGAAAAAATATTTTGAAGGTTTAGGCTGGACTCCATTCTTTGTTGAGGGATCTGAACCAATGGCTATGCATAAAGAAATGGCTAAAGTGCTTGATAAATGTATTGCATTAATTAAGAAGGCTCAACAAAATGCAAGAAAACAAAACGATAATACTTTTGTTCATTGGCCTATGATAGTTCTTCGTACACCTAAAGGTTGGACAGGTCCAAAAGAAGTAGATGGAAAACAAATTGAAGGTTCATTTAGAGCTCATCAAGTCCCAATTCCTATGGATAAAAAAGAACATTTAGCGCTTCTTGAACAATGGTTAAGGTCTTACCATCCTGAAGAATTATTTGATGAAGAAGGACGATTAATTAAAGAACTAAGAGAATTACCACCTAAGGGTGATATGCGAATAAGTGCTAATCCAAACGCAAATGGTGGATTATTACTTAGAGATTTAAGAGTACCTAATTTTAAAGATTATGCGTTTGATATTAAACATCATGGAGAAGTAATGGCTCAAGATATGACACAACTTGGAGCTTATATACGTGATGTATTTAAACTGAACGATAAGACAAGAAACTTCCGTATGTTTGGTCCTGATGAAGGATTATCTAATAGATTAAATCATGTTTTTGAATATGAAAATAGAGACTGGAATTCAAATAAATTACCAACAGATGAATATTTATCTCCAGATGGAAGAATAATTGATTCATATCTATCAGAGCATATGTGTGAAGGATGGCTTGAAGGATATTTGCTTACAGGTCGTCATGGTTTCTTTAATTGTTATGAAGCGTTTGCGCGTATTGTGGATTCAATGGTTTCACAACATGCAAAATGGTTAAAAGTATGTTCGCAATTATCATGGAGAGCTGATATTGCGTCCCTTAACATAATTCTAGCGTCTCATGTGTGGCAACAAGACCATAATGGATTTACACATCAAGATCCTGGATTTATTGATCATGTTGTAAATAAAAAAGCAGATATAGTTCGAGTATATCTACCACCTGATGCAAACACACTTATTTCTTGCTTTGATCACTGTATTAAAACAAAGAATTATGTAAATGTTATAGTTGCTTCAAAACATCCACGTCCACAATGGCTTACAATGGAAGAAGCTGTAAATCATTGTACAAATGGTGTTGGAATATGGCAATGGGCTTCAAATGATATGGGATGTGAACCTGATGTGGTTATGGCATGCTGTGGTGAAACTCCAACACTTGAAACTCTTGCGGCAGTAGATATTTTAAGACAAAATTTACCTGATTTAAAAATAAGAGTTGTAAATGTTGTAGATTTAATGAAACTAGAACCAAATCATATGCATAAACATGGTCTTAAAGATGATGAATATGATTCAATATTTACAAAAGACAAACCTATAATTTTTGCATATCATGGTTATCCATCATTGATAAGAGAATTAACATATGCAAGACATAATAGAAATCTAAGCGTTCATGGATATCAAGAAGAAGGAACTATCACTACTCCATTCGATATGAGAGTACAAAATGAAATAGATAGATTCCATCTTGTCATTGATGCGGTTGAGCATATAAAGACAATAGGCGCAAGAGGAGATTATTTAATCCAACAAATGCGTGATAAATTAGTTTATCATAAGAATTATATAGCTGAATTTGGAACTGATATTAGCGAAGTTAAAAACTGGGTTTGGCCATATAAAGATTAGTTAAAAAGAAAACGTACTAGATAAAATCTAATACGTTTTTTATTTTTCTTCATCTTTTGGCTTATAAACATATTTAATATATTCATAAGAATCATATTTTTTAACTGCTTCACACATAATATTATAAGCTTTATTTCTTAAATCTATATGACGTTCTTTTAAACTAAGTTTTAAATCAGGATAAATAGGCTCTGAAATATAGACAGAAATATATGGCCTTTTACCTTCTTTTTTAGGCTTTCTAAACACAGTCGTAAGAACAACGATAGGACAATTTATTTTGACCGGATATTTAAAAGATGCGGCACTAAAAGGTCTTATTTGATTGTAATATTCCCAAACATGGGCTTCAGGATATATTAAAATGTTGTCTTTCTTTTTCTTGATTGTTTTTTCTTGAAATTCCATGAATTCCTTCATTTGTGAAATAGATGTAGGAAGAGGAATACCACCTGCAATTCTTATTATACCTTTAAGTCCTACATATCTTGATATAACAGGATTTGCAATAGTATAAGCTTTTCTTGGATGTGATGCGATTGCGGCATAAAAAGGGTCAATGGTTGTTGTGTGATTTGCGTACATAAAACATCCCTTTACCCCTTTTAAATTCTTTTTTCCATATATTTTTAAATGATGAACAAATTTCGCAATAAAAAACGCAACAGGAATACCAATAATATAATATATACAATCCGCTATGATTCTAAAAAAGAGGGATTTTTTATATTTGAATTTGGTAGGAGTAGTATAACCAACTTGTGGCTTTATTGCAAAATCATCATTTAAAGGATCACTATAATAAATGACTTTTTTCTCCATTAATATCACCACAATTATTATACAAAAAATTAACAATAATTCAATGTTTATGTTGACTTAAGAAAATTAAATGTTATAATGATTTAGAATTTGAAACTGAAACTCAATTTCAAATTGGAGGAATTATGTATACAACAAAACAAAAAAGTGTTTTAATGGAAATTTTAAAACAAAATAAAGATAGACTTTTAAGTCCTGATGAAATATTAAAAATGTTAGATGATGAAAACTTACAGTGTAGTAAAACTACACTTTATAGATTTTTAGATAATTTAGTATTAACTAAAGAAGTAAGAAAGTGCTACAACCAAGATAACAATAGATTTGAATATCAATTAGCATTAGAAGATTGTTCTAAACACTTACATTTAAAATGTAAAGGTTGTGGAGTTGTAATACATCTTTGCTGTAAAGAGACAGAAGAATATTTGGCACATATATCAGAAGAACATGGATTTTTAATTGATAATTATGAATCTACAATCTACGGATTATGCCCTAAATGCAGGGGGATTAAATAATGAAAGATGTAATTTTAGATGCATTACTTGATTCACTTAAACTATTAGCCGTAGTTATAGTGATATATATATTATTAAGTTTTATTGAAGATAAAATTGCAAAATCAAAAAAAATATCAAAAGAAAATAAATTAGCACCATTAATAGGTGCATCTACAGGTATTATACCTCAATGTGGTATGAGTGTAATTGCGGCAGATATGTATATAAGTTCACACATTACAATGGGAACTGTTATTGCGGCTTTTGTTGCGTGCTCGGATGAAGCTTTACCGATATTACTTTCTAAAGTATCTTCTACAAAAGATGTATTAATGTTACTTTTAGTTTTAGTGGTAAAAATTATATCTGGTTTTGTAGTAGGCTTTATGGTTGATCTTTTTGTGTCAAAAAAAGAACAAGAAGAACAACATCTAGATGAATATAATTCTTGCGATGAACATATAGGATGTTGTCATCACCATATCGAAGATGGTCATGAAAAATGGCTACATAAACATATAATTCATCCACTTCTTCATAGTATGAAAATATTTTTATATGTATTTGCAGTAAACCTAATATTTGGCTTTGTTGTATATTTTATAGGAGAAAATGTTATATCAAATTTCCTTATAACAAACAAATATATAGCTCCTATATTCTCAATGCTTGTAGGAATCATTCCTAACTGTGCATCTTCTGTAATTATTACCGAATTGTATTTATCAAAAGGAATAGCATTTGGTGCGATGATTTCAGGACTTATAATGAATGCAGGACTTGGAATGGTAGTTCTTATAAAGAAAAAAAGCATGTGGAAACAAACACTTACAATATTTTTAGTAATGATTTTAACATCACTTGTAGTAGGATATGCTTTATGTTTTATAATGGGATTTTAATTTAATGGTGTCCAATTAAACGGACACCATTATTTTTTTATTTAGATAAAATCTAAGTGTAAGGTGGTGATGATATGTACATGTGTATAGACTTAAAAAGTTTTTATGCTTCAGTTGAATGTGTGGTTTTAGGGTATGATCCTTATAGTGTAGCGCTTGTTGTTGCGGATAGTTCAAGAGGAGATGGCGCAATCACCTTAGCTGCAACTCCATACATAAAAAACTTAGGCGTCAAAAGTCGTGGTAGACTTTATGAAATACCTAAAAATATAGAATACATATGCCAAAAACCTAGAATGGATTTATATCTTCAGTATTCGTGTTTAGTATATGATATATACTTAAAATATTTTTCAAAAGATGATATATATGTATATTCTATTGATGAAGTATTCATCAACACTAAGCCATATAAAAATCTTTATAAAATGCCTATAGTAGAACTTGCACAAAAAGTAATCTCTGATATCTATGAAAGTCTAGGATTAACCGCTACTGCAGGGATTGGTGAAAATATGTACCTTGCAAAAATTGCTTTAGATATATTATCAAAACATAATAAATCTAATATAGGTTTTCTAGATAGAAAACTATATATAGAACATCTTTCACTGCATAGACCATTAACTGATTTCTGGCAAATAGGAATAGGTATAGAGAGAAGACTTAATAAACTAAAAATATATGATATGAAAGGAATTAGAGATGCTAATCCTGATATTTTGTATAAAGAATTTGGGGTAAACGCAAAGTACCTTATAAATCATGCAAATGGATATGAGGATGTAGAAATTGAAGATGTTAAAGGATATACGCCTAGAGAAAAAAGTATATCAGAAAGTCAAATTTTAGAAAAAAATTATACATATGAAGAAGGGCTTGTTGTTCTTTGCGAAATGGTTGATGATAAAGTGTCGGAGCTTTGTTCCAAAAAACTATCCGCCAAAGGAATAAGCCTTAGCATATCCTATGATAATAAAGTATTACAAGCATCTACAGGTGGAAGTAGAAATCTAACAGAAGCTTCTAATATATTTTCATATCTAGAAGAGGAATTTAAAAGTCTTTATGTAAAAACAACACTTAAAAATATTCCTATTAGAAGAATTGGAATATCATTTTATAATTTTAAAAAAAATAACGAAGAAAACTTATTCTCTGATATCAAAAAAAATGAAAGAGAAGAGAATCTTTACATAACTCTTGCAAACTTAAAGAAAAAGTATGGTAAATCAAAAATATTAAAAGCAGTCAGTTTGTATGATTGCGCAACAGCTGAAAAAAGAAGTAAATTAAGAGGAGGTCATAACCGTGAGTGAAATGAAAGGAAGCCAATATATGCCCTTTGATGCACTAGAAGGGTATAGAGAAGAAATATCAAAAAGAAATATAGTTTATATAGAAAAGCCATTAATATCTACTGATATGGCAGAAGAAATAAACAGAAAAATGGTTTTGTTAAAAAAAGGAGATATGATATCTTTTAAATATTATAGTAAAGGTTCTATAATGCACCTTACTGGTGAACTTAGAAAAATAGATATTATCACAAGGCGTATAACGGTAAAAAAAATTGTAATTAATTTTGCGGATATCTTAGAAATATACTGACAACTTGTGGAAAAAGGAAGTTTTTTATGATACAATATATCTTCGTGATAGGAGGCAAATTATGGATAAAATTGACATATCTACGATAAGAGAAAAAGCTACTTCCTTAGTAACACTTAATGATGGATATTTATTGTATCAAGCACATGCGGCTACAAATATTAATTTATTACAGGATAAATCATTAAACTATCTTTTTGTGATTGAAGGATGTTTTAGTGATGTTGGCGTTGTAAAACTTTATGTAGGTGATCTAAATACTCATGGGAATTGTTCATGCATGGAGAAAGGTTTATGCAAACATGAAGTATGTCTTTATTTTGAGTTAAGAGATAGAGTTAATGAAATTCTTTTAAATAAAGAACTTAGATATTCATATGAATCTAACGTTAAGGTTGATAGATTTATAAACCTTGTATATAACAATCTAGTAAAGCCAGATTATCAAAATCTTGAAATATATCCTACATTAGTTCTTGATAATGAATACAAATTATTTTTAGATGTAGTAATTAATGAAAAAAAATTGAAAGTTAAAGATATCAAGAAGTTTATAAATGCAGTATTAAATGATGAAGAATACACATTTAATTATGATACAATAAAACTTTCTATGAAATCATTTAGTGAAAGAAGTAATAAATTAATAAATATAGTTAAATATCTTGAAATAACATTAAATCAAATAAAACTTGATAGTGCACTATTTGATTTGATTTATGAATTATATAAAGATGAAATTTATGTATACAACGGATATTATTCGAAACTATATGAATTTGTTTTAAATGAATTTCCTTTAAAGATGATTGTAGAAAATAATAAATTAAAGATAGAAGATATATATTATAATCTTTTACAATCAACAGATTTTGATTATGTAATATATAAAGAAAAAATATATGTTATCAAAAATCGTGCATTATATATCGTATTAGATTATTTAAAGAAAAATGAAGGATATATAGAATTTAGCAAGGATTCATACAATAGTTTTTTAGTTAATGTATACCCCTATGTTAAAGATTATATAGATGGTGTTGAATACTGTTATGACTTAACTATAGATTCATACATAGACTATAGCGATAGTGTACTTAAAATCAATTTCAAATCAAATGTTGATGATGAAATATCAAATGTTGAAAAAACAAATTACTTAACATTATTAAATAAATATGGATTTAATGAAGATAATAACTATTCGATTAAAAACTTTGATGCAATGTGTGAATTTGTTGCATATCACATAGAAGACTTAGCTAGATTTGGTAAGGTATACTTAAGTGATAATGTATCAAAAATTAAATCTTTAAAACAAGAACATATCACGTTTAAACTCACATCAAATGGTGGTGTTGTAGACTTTATATATGATGATTCTATCTATAGCGTTGATGATATAAATAAGATGATATTATCATATAAAGAAGGTAAGAAGTATATTGAATTAAAAGGAAATACTATTGAACTTAATTATGAAGAATTAAAAGACCTAGTAAATATTTTAGATGATTTAGAATTAGATAAAGTGGATTTTAAAAATATTAAGCTTTATGAAGCTTATTATTTAAACACAAAATATAAAAAATATATTAAACCATCTGAAGAACTCGAGACATTCTATAATGATATGGTTAACTATAATTCTTATGATATAAAAATAAATGATAGTATTAAAAACATATTAAGAGATTACCAAATATCTGGAGTTAAATGGCTAAAAGTATTATCATCTTATGGATTAGGAGGGGTTTTAGCGGATGATATGGGACTTGGTAAGACGCTACAATTAATAAGTCTTATTGATTCAACCAAACGTGATAAGCCAATACTTATAGTTTCACCTACATCTCTTATATTCAACTGGGGACAAGAATTTAAGAAATTTGCGCCTCATATACCATATGAAATAATGTATGATAGGAATAGAGAAGATAATGTTGTGCAGGATGCTATAGATAACAACAAAGTATTGATTATTTCTTATGAAGCCCTTCGCGCTGATATTTCAAAATATAAAGATAAGAAATTTAAGATGATGATAATAGATGAAGCACAATTTATTAAAAATCCTGATGCCTTAAAAACTATAGCAGTAAAAAGTATTAATGCGGACATAAAAATTGCGCTTACAGGAACTCCTATTGAAAATAGCCTACAAGATTTATGGTCTATATTTGATTTTGTATTACCAGGATATTTAGGAAAGAAGAATCACTTCTTACAAGAATATGATAATTATCAACAATCAAGTAATGTTCTTTTAATGTTAAACAAAAGAATACAACCATTTATCTTACGTAGACTTAAGACTGATGTATTAGATCTAGAAGAAAAGATTGAAACCATATCTTATAGCATTATGAGTAAGGAAGAAAAAGATTTGTATCATTCTTACTTAGCTGATGCAAAAGCTGATTTAACAAAAGAAGGCTATAAGATGACAAAAGTATTAAGCGTTCTTACAAGGCTTAGAGAACTTGCATGTGAACCTAGATTGTTTTTAGATAATATAGATAATATAAAGAATTCAAAAATGGATTTATTAATGGAAATAGTGGATGAAAAAATATCAGATGGACATAAGATTCTATTATTCTCTCAATTTACATCAATATTTTCTTTTATTGAAGAAAGACTTAAAGAAAAACATATTTCATATCTAACATTTACAGGTCAAACTAAATCACTTGATAGAGCAATGCTTGTAGAAAAGTTTAATACAGATGATAGTATTAAAATTTTCTTAATTTCACTTAAAGCTGGAGGCACAGGATTAAATCTTACTGCAGCTGATACTGTAATTCATTATGATCCTTGGTGGAATAATGCTGTAATGAATCAAGCAACAGACAGATGTTATAGACTAGGACAAACAAAAGTTGTACATGAAATTAAGATAGTCGCAAAAGACACAATTGAAGAGCGTATTTTAGAATTACAAAATAAAAAGAATAATTTATTTAATAGTGTTATTAGTGAAGATGAAATTATTAAGAAAATTACATTAGATGATTTGAAAGGATTATTTGAATGAGATATTTAGTTATTTCTGATTTGCATGGGGATGCAGATTGCACAAAAAAAGTTTTAGATATTTATAAACAAGAAAAGTTTGATAAAATTTTATGCTTAGGTGATATTTTATATCATGGACCTAGAAATGATTTACCAAAATGTTATAACCCTAAGGAATGCATTAAACTTTTAAACGAAGTAAAAGATGATATTATTGCGGTAAGAGGAAACTGTGATGCATATGTAGATCAAATGGTTTTAAATTTCCATATTTTTGATGAATATGAATTTAATCTTGCAGGAAAAAGAATAATAATGACACATGGTCATATAATAAATCCTAACCAATATTTAAATATAGCAGAAGGGGTTGTTCTATATGGTCATACTCATATTCATAAATGTGATATCATAAATAATGTTAAATATTTAAATCCAGGTTCAACATCCCTTCCAAAAGGTGGGCAAAAACAAAGTTATGCAATATTAGATGAGACATCATTTGTTGTTTATGACTTTATGCAAAACGAACTTTTAAGAATTGAATTATAGAATTAGCAAGCACCTTTTTGGGTGCTTGTTTTTTTGTCTATATTTATTGAATAATAAATGATATAATAAAATTATTGTATGGGGTGTAATATGAAAGAGTTTTTTAAAAAGTTTAAAAGTGATTTTAATTATATATGCGCATTAGCTATAGTTTTTTCAGCATTAGGTTGGGTTGTTGAAAATACGTTTAGAGTTATTGCGAATGGTAAAATTGATAATAGATTTCATATATTACCATTTATTCCTGTTTATGGGTTTATATCATTTGCTGTATATATTCTTGGAAGCCCCGATGATAAGAAGTTTTTTGGCTATAAAATTACAAAAAATAAAATTCTATCAAATATAATCTATATTTTAACACTTGCTTTTTTTGTAACATTTGGTGAATTAATAGTAGGAAATACAATAGAATATTTATGTGGCGCAAAGCTATGGAATTATAATAATATTCCACTTCATTGGACTAGATATACATCAGTGCCTACAACTGTGGCGTTTAGTGTTGGGGGATATTTAATTTTAAAAATATTTTACTATCCTTTCTTAAATTATTTAAAAGAAAATTTTACTTCTAAACAACTTTTTGGCGCAACTATTTTTTATGCAATACTTTTAACTGATATGGTATATATGCTAATAATTACTGGAATAAAAGGTAAAGGGCAAGTATATTGGCAAGTTAACTTAAAAGATGGAAGTCTTGATATTTTAACTATTATAGATATTGTAATATTCGCAGTTTTTAATGTTTACTTAATTTTATTTATAATAGTTAATATGCGATATTTTAGTAGAAAAAAACTTACAATAACTAAAAAAGAAAAGAAAGCTTATATAGCACTTTTGCTATATGGTGGTGATAATGATTTCAATGAAACTTTTGAATCAATAAATATGTCAGATTATCCACTAGATAAAATGGATATTTATATAGTTTCATCGAAAGAATGCAATTATAAATTAAAATTTAATACAAAAAATATATTAAATAGTAATGATGATAATCAATATGATTTAGGACTTAAAGAAATATTTGATAGTAAAAACAATTATGATTCTTTAATTGTACTATCATCGCATGATGTGGTTGATATTAATTTCTTTCTTCGTATGAGTGATGCGATTATAGAAGGATTTGATGTTGTTTCATCAAATAAAAATAATATAAATTATTATAAATCTAATTTAGCCGCATCTATTAAAATTCTTGAATTATCAACTAATTATATAAATGATTGTAAGAATTATTTAGGCGAAGCTAACATTTTAAATGAAACAGGATACGCGATTAAATATGAAGTGATAGAAAAAGAAGGTAAATGGCCTTTTGGCAAAAATATTATTGATAGTGAAATTATAAATTATGTTCGCACAAATAAATTAAAATCATGTTATCAGCATAAAGCAATATTTTATTCTTCATACGAGCCTAAAAATATGACAGAATTTGTATCATATAATGCAGCACGAATGGAAGAAGAATTAAAAATAAAAGGAAGAAAACAGAAGAAAACATTTGCCGCAACTATTACATATGGACTTGTCTTACACTTTGTATTCTTCATAGTGTACAATTTATTACTTACAATATTTGGTCTATTCTTAGATATTAAATCAAAAGAAACATTAATGTATGCGATAATATCACTTATAGCATATTATGTATTAATGTTCTTCTTTGCACTTATAGTTTTATTCTTGGATAGAAAAGAAAGAAAGTCTATGAAGGGAATATTAAAAGAAGCCCTATTCCATCCGATTTTTATATCACTTTATTTATTATCTTATATAAAAGCGTATTTAAAAGTGAGAAAAAGTAGGAAAAATAGTGATATAAAAAAGGCATAAAGATTTATATTTCTTTTGATTTTGAATTAAGTATGATATAATTTAGTAAAGGTGATTTGTTATGGAATTTATTGAACATAAATTACTTACATGTCCTAAATGTGGCGCAAATAATGTGTTTGATATTTATAAAAGTATTAATGTATCGGATGATTTTTTAAAAAGAGAAGATGTTTTAACGAATAAAATTTTCAAGTACAAATGTGATAAATGTAATTTAAATACAACCATTTATTATCCGTTTTTATATCATGATAAGAACTCTTTATTTGTAATACAATTTGATCCTAAAAATATATTTGATGATAGTTTAGGTATTAAAGATATGGATGTTTTTAAGGACTATAGATGTAGAATTGTAAAAAAATCATATGAACTTATTGATAAAATTTTAGTTTTAGAAAAATTTGATGATAGGGTTATGGAAGTTTTAAAAGAATTTGTAATAGCATCTTCAAATGCTTCAAATGTGCTAAAATTGGCATTTGCTAAAACAAAGGATGATTCATATGAATTTTTGTGTATTAATTCAAATGAAGAGGTAATAGGACTTATTCCTTTCAAAAAAGAGTTATATGATATGATATATGATAAATTTTATCTAAAACTTAAAGATTTAAATCCTTATGTTGTTGATAGAGATTTTGCGATTAAATTTTTAAATGAGGTTGAAATATGAAAGATTTTGAATTGTTTGATGAATATAAAAAAGAGTGTGCAATTGATGCGGATTATGCAACATATGAATATGATAATGCTTCAGTCGTTGAAATATTAGAAGGCAGAAAAACTAAAGAATATTCATTGTATGATACTTATGTTTTAAATCACGAACCATTACCAATTAAAGGGGATTATGCAGTAATTGTTAACGAAAATCTTGACGCAGTTTGTATAGTTGTGCTTGATAGTGTAAACATTTTAGAATATTCTTGCATAAAAGAAAAAGATGGCTTGTTAGATGAAGCAAAGGAGATGTCTTTAAAACTTAATTCTGAAACATTAGTTGTAGAAGAAGTATTTAGAGTTATATACAAAAAGTAGGAGGGATATTATGAAGGTAATAAGACAATTGTTTAAGGATGTTCTTACAATTGAGCCTAACAATCAAGCAGATGAAAGAGGTAATATTTGTAAGGTTTATTCCGAAGATTTAATGGATTCTGTAAAAATTGATGGCGTTTTTGTAGAAGAAGATTTATACGATGCAAAAAAAATGTCAACAGTTTATGGTATATATTATCAAGATGAACCTTATGCACAAAATAAACTTATAAGTATAATTTCAGGTTCTATTATGGTATATGCAATTGAATTTGATCCTAAAAATCCTAAATATTTAGAATGGATTTGTATTGAACTAGATTCAGCTAGTCATAAAATGGCATATATTCCATCACATTATGCATATTTGATTTTAACACTTGAAGATAATACTAAATTTTGTGTAAAACGTGATGAATATAATACAGAAGGTTATTTAAGAGTTATTACATATCTAGATAAAACAATAAATCTAGAGTTTCCTTTTGATGATGTGATAAGTATCTATAAGGAGAAAACTGCGCCTTCACTATAATATATTTATGGAGTGGTTTTTATGTTAAATGAAAAACAAATAATATCAAATATTTTAAAAAACATTGCCTATTATGAATATGATGTTTTAGATGAAAAAATATCTATTGTTTCAAGAGGTAACACACTAATTATAAGTCAAAAAATAGAAGATATATTTGAAACTAAAGATTTTGTCGTGGCATCTGAATCACGTGGAGATATTTTAAACTTTTTTAATCTTGTTAAATACGATAGTTCGAAAAATCAAATTGCGATTAAAATAAATAACAATAATATTGATAAGTGGTATTTACTATCATCCTTTCCACGTGATAAAGATACTAACGTTGTTCGTGGGATGATTGAAAATGTATCATCGTTTATGATTGAACAAGACAAATTAAAAGAACTTGCAAAAACAGATTCTTTAACAGGACTTTTAAATAGATATCATATAGAAAAATATATTAATGAATGTATTGTGCAAAAAAAGTTTTTCTATTTTTGCATGCTAGATTTAGATTACTTTAAGAATATAAATGATACATATGGACACGTATATGGAGATAAAGTATTAAAACAAGTCGCATCAGCATTAAAAAAAGTCGTAGGTAAAGATGGTGCGTTAGGTCGTATAGGTGGAGATGAATTTATTATCGTAAAAAAATTAAATGAAGCTCCGTCTTTAGATGAAAAAAGAGAATTTTGTAGAGCAATAAGAAATGAATTTAGAAATAAGGAAAATGATGCGATTGTCTATTCAAACCTTACAACAACACTGGGTCTTGTAACATATCCTTTTGATGGAATGACTTATAAAGATTTAGCAGGAAATGTTGATAAAGCTTTATATAAAGGGAAAGCAAAGGGACGTAATTGTTATATTATTTTTAACGAACAAATACATGGACACATTGATACATCAAAGCCTTATGAAGATGTATTTGTTAATGATCTTGTTCAAACTGCAGACCCTGCTATATTTATAAGCGATGTTTTAACATCTTTACTACAAAAGTCTACAATAGAAAAAATAAATGAAAAAATAGAACAAATAACGTTCTATTTTAAGATAAATAAAGTTTCTGTTTATAAACATGAAAATGATACATTAAGGCTTGTATATAAATATGTAATAGATAAAGATTTAGGTGATATTGAAGTAACAGATATTAAAGATTTCTTTAGGCAATTTGACAACTTGCTTTTTAATGCATCAGATGTTTATGAATATAAGCATGATAGGTATGAATCATCAAAATGTATGAAAATTCCATATGAATCAGGTTCCCTTTTGATGACAGCATGTGGTATTAAGCATGATATGGATTACATAATGGCATTTGAGACATATGAAAAGAGAAGAATTTGGAATTATAACTTTTTGGTTGCGCTTAAGATATTATCAAAGATGATAATGACGTTTTATTTGAAAGGATAGTTTATATGATATTAGATTTATTTAAATTAGATGGAAAAGTTGCGGTAGTTACAGGAGCAAACACAGGATTAGGCCAAAAAATGTGTGTAGCATTAGCAGAAGCTGGAGCTAAGGTTGTTGGTGTTGCAAGAAGAGGTTGCGATGAAACTAAAGCACTGATAAAAGATGGATTTTTCGATGAAATAATTGCGGATTTATCTGACGTAGCTGGTGCAAAAAACGTAATCGATAAGGTTATATCTCTAGAAGGAAGAATTGATATTTTAGTTAATAATGCAGGAATTATTAAAAGAGAAGACGCAATAAATGTTGAAATTGAAGATTTTGATGAAGTTTTAAATGTAAATTTAAAAACACCATTTATATTATCAAGAGAGGCTGCTAAACATTTTATCAGTCAACAAAGTGGTGGAAAAATTATAAATATTGCGTCAATGTTATCATATCAAGGTGGAGTAAGAGTAGTGTCATATACTGCATCAAAACATGCAATAATGGGACTTACAAAAGCTCTAGCAAATGAGTGGAGTAAATATAATATTAATGTTAATGCAATTGCGCCAGGTTATATGTCTACAAATAATACCAAAGCATTAAGAGAAGATGCGAAGAGAAATGAAGAAATCTTATCTCGTATTCCTGCAGGACGTTGGGGAGAAAATACTGATATGATGGGAGCTATTTTATACCTTGCGTCTAGTGCTTCAAATTATGTAAATGGTGAAACAATCAATGTAGATGGCGGATGGATGTGTAGATAAATGAAAAAAGCGATAATTTTTGATTTTGATGGCACCCTTTGTGATTCAATAGATTTTTGGTCACATCTTGCATCTTTATATTTAAAAGATTGTGGAATAATTGATAATAATATTGATGATGAATGCAAGAATTTTACACTTGCTGAAGCCGCAAATTATATTAAAGAAAAACACAAACTTGATAAAACAATTAATTTTATAATGATGGAACTTAATTGTCTTATAGAACAAGCATATTTAAATGAGATCAAATTAAAAGATGGTGTAGTTGATTTTATTGAATTTTTAAGTATTAAAGGTTATAAAATGATAATCGCAACAGACACACCAAAACCTTTAGTTAATGCGGTTTTAAAAAGATATAATCTTGTAAACTATATTGTTGATGTTATTACAACAATAAAAGTTAAAAAAAGTAAGGAATATCCTGATATCTATGATTATTGTCTTTTAAGAATGGATTTAGAAAAGAAAAATATTATTGTTTTTGAGGATAATATTAATGTAATAAAAATGTTAAATGAGAATTATTATGATACAATTTACTTTAAAAATAATGATATAGAGTGTCCTTATGCATTTGATTATATAACATCATTCAAAGATGATAAGGTATATAAGATACTTGAAAAAATTATATAGTTGTAATATAATTTCAAAGGATTTTTAAGGAGATATTAAGATGATTAAAACTAATGATTTAAAAAATGGTGTTGTAATTGAATACGACGGAAAATTAATGCAAATTGTTGAATTTATGCATGTGTTACAAAATAAAGTCGCATATGTTCGTGTCAAAATGAAAGATTTAAGAACAGGAACTGTTACTGAAACTGCACTTAAAGGATCAGACTCAGCATTTAAAAGATGTTATATCGATAAAATTGATATGCAATATTTATATAATTCAGGAGATTCATATGTATTTATGAATCAAGAAACATATGAACAAATTGAAATACCAGCTGATAGATTAAATTGGGAAAAGAATTTCTTAAAAGATGGTCAAGTTGTTCAAATTGTATCTTATGAAGGTGAAATATTGACAGTTAATTTACCAGATAAATTAGAATTTACAATTACTAAAACAGACCCTGTTATAAAAGGTGATGCGACATCAAGAAAGAGCGCAACACTTGAAACAGGTTATGAATTAATGGTTCCTGTTTTCATTGGAGAAAATGAAAATATAATAGTATCTACTATTGATGGAACTTATGTTTCAAGAGCGTAAATTAAAATAGGGGGATAGATGATTCTATCCTCTTTTTTAAAAGTAGGTGAAATGTATGAAAACAATTATTACAAAAAGCAACGAAATAAACACATATAATGGTGATATAGGCTTTTATTTAAATCAAGATAATAAAAATCTTTCCTACCTTGATAATGTTGTACAAGAAAATATTTTAAATATAGAAAATGAAATAAAAAAGAAAATTAGAACACAGTTTATTTTAGGTTCAAAATATGAACCATATCCTGCACTTGAGGCTAGTATAAGGAATACTAGAAAAGTATTGGAACTAATAGATAAATACAAGTGTGGTGTTACAATATATACTAAAAATATAGCGATTATTGAGGATATTTCTATATTGGAGTCTATTGCAAAACATAGCCATGTTAATATAATACTTAAAATTTCATCTACAGTAAATTCAGATTTAGAAAATATTGAAGGAAATAAGGTTGAACAAAAAGTAGAAATTTTAGAAAAATTATCAAAGATAGATGCAAATCTTGGGATTTTTGTGACGCCTATATTACCTTTTATTAATGATGATATTAACAATATGAAAGAAATAATAGAACTTGCTTTAAAATATAATGTTTCATATTTTATGTGTAATTTTTTTGAAATTATTATAAATAATAAATCAAAAGATTTAATATATTCAATTCTTGATAAAAAATATTATGGCTTAAAGAGAAAATATGATGCGATAAGAGAAGAAAACTATAAGATAGAGTCCCCTAAAGCATTGATGTTAAAATCATTTATTGAAAAATCTCTTGATGGTCAAAAAATAATATTTGATTATGAAACAATTATAAAGGAAATAGGCTCATACAAGAGAAAACATAAGCAACTATCCATGTTTTAATAATAAAACATATATGTTTAAAAAGTCCTATATTTGTTGAAATATACGACCATATGTTATATAATAGTTTATACATCGGGGGTTATTATGAAACTTGTAAATGCAAAAGAAATGATAAAAAAGGCACAGGCCGGAAATTATGCGATTCCAGCTTTTAATATAAATAATTTAGAATGGATTAAGTCAATTCTTGAAGCATGTCAAAAGACATCTTCACCAGTTATACTTGAAACATCTGAATCAGCTGTTAAATATATGGGTGGGTACAAAAATGTTTATGACATGGTATCTAATTTAATTGATTATCTTAATATAACAATACCTGTATGTCTTCACTTAGATCACGGTACTTATGAAGGAGCGTTTAAAGCTCTTGATGCGGGATATACTTCAGTAATGTTTGATGGCTCATCTCTTCCTATTGAAGAAAATGTATTGAAAATTAAAGAAGTAGTTAAATATGCAAAAGAAAAGAATGCGTCTGTCGAAGGGGAAGTTGGTGGAATTGGTGGAACAGAAGATGGTGTTACATCAACAGGTGAACTTGCGGACATAAATGAATGCAAAATGCTTATAGAAACAGGAATAGATATGTTAGCTGCTGGTATTGGTAATATTCATGGTAAATATCCACTAAATTGGGCAGGATTAAATTTTGATAGATTAAAAGAAATTGAAAAGATTTCAAATAATACACCACTTGTATTACATGGAGGTTCAGGAATTCCTGAAGAAATGGTTCAAAGAGCAATAAGGCATGGTGTTTGTAAGGTTAATGTTAACACAGAACTACAACTAGCATTTGCGGCTGGTCTAAGACAATACATTGAAGCTGGTAAGGATTTAGTAGGTAAAGGATTTGATCCTAGAAAATTACTTAAACCTGGTTGTGATGCAATAATAGAGACAGTGTGTGAAAAACTTGAAATGTTCTATACAATAGGAAAAGCAAGATAATGGATTTAAAAATCTTATATGAAGATAATCATATAATCGTTTGTTATAAAGAAAAAGGTATATTATCGCAAGCAGATAATACAAATTCACCTGATATGCTTAATATATTAAAAGATTATATTAAAGAAAAATATCAAAAGCCAGGAAATGTTTATCTAGGACTTGTTCATAGACTTGATAGAAATACCGATGGTGTTATGGTTTTTGCAAAAACATCTAAAGCGGCCTCAAGGCTTTCACTAGATATAAAAAATAATAATTTTCATAAGACATATCTTGCAGTTGTAGAGGGAAGATTAGAAGGCAAGAAAACATTAAACGACATGTTATATTATGATGAAAAAGAGAAGAAGGCATATATAAAGAATATAAAAAATTCTAAAAATGCAATTTTAGAATATGAAGCCTTAGATTATAAAAATAATATGACTTTATTAAAAATTACTCTTAAGACAGGTCGTCATCATCAAATAAGATGTCAATTATCTAATATAGGACATCCTATTGTAGGTGATTTGAAATATAAAAGCCATTACAAAATGGGTAATTGTTATTTACTTACAGCGTATAGCCTAAGTTTTATACATCCTACCAAAAGAGAAGAAATGACTTTTAAATATCTTCCTCTTGATAAATATTTTAATGATTTTGAATTAAATAATTTAAATTAAACTATGTAAAATTGTAACACTATTTTATATAGTAAGAAACCATTAGCCTTCTACACTATAACCAATCATTTATAGTCTTAAAATTAAATATTTACATAATAGATACTATTTTTAATTGGTTTATATTAAAAATAGTATCTTTTTTAATACTCTTTAATTGAAAATAATATGATTTTATTAAACAATATATACTTATGTAATTTGAATCTTTTCTTCAGTTGTATAACTTTTATGCTTTTTATACTTCATATTAAAAACTTCCTATATCTTATAAATACAAAAAAACACATTAGATTACAATAACCTAATGTGCCATTTTATTTAATTGTCCGTTTTAGTAAAACAGATTCATATCCTCTTAATCATTATCTTTTTCTTCTTTATTTTTTAATTCTGCTTTAATTTCTTTCATATCAATATATTTTTTACAATAGAATAATATTCTTTTAGCTATTGTAATATAAGCATTAGCGGTAGAAGCTAATGTAAGTGAAAGATTTGTAAGTGAACTTACATCATCATCTTCAATATTCTCTAATTCTTTTTTTGTAAAATCAATCGCATCAGTGTATTTTTCTTTAGATAATTCTTTGAATTTAGTATATGCATCATAAGTTTTACTATCAAGGTATTGTTGGTCAAGAATTTGTTTTACTTCAGCTATTGATAATACTTGTTTTAAGTAACAAGTTTCATTTATTTGCGCTAGATGTTCTTTGTTATATTTTTTAGATATAGGTGCACTGACAACCTTACCTTTGACATAATTATTAACCATAGATGATGTTATTACCTTATCTAGGGAAGAAGTTTGTAAAACATTCATTTCTCTTTGTAAATAAGTCATAACCTGATCCATGTAAAGTTCTATATCAGGCAAAGCCTCATAGTCAGGAAATTTAAAATTGTCTAAGTCATCTAACCAATGTGTTAAAACGGGTTTTATTTTATCCATATATATCACTCCTACAAAAATTTTAACATATTTATTAGATTATTTAAAGGAATTTAAATAATTTTACGAAATATTTTTTGATAATGTGATATCTATTTTTCAAAACTAAATAAAACGAGTAATTTTAAGAAAATATTTGCATTATTTTCGATTAAATGATAGAATTATATTGTTGATATTTAAACAGGTCAACTATAGAGTTGATGGTCATATATTATCACATTATTGATTGAGTTAAAGCTCAAATTTTATAAGTTGGTTACTTTTAACAACCATTAAATGCACTAATGTGCCACTTGTGAAACGGTCAATAAGAGTAGTAAAAGTATGTTACTATATAGACTCTAAATGTTTTTTATTAGTTTAATTACGCATGACTGTACCTTGAGTGGTACAGTCATTTTTTATTACAAAAACTGTTACAAGGAGGATTATTATGTCAAGAGTTGTTGTTGTAGGATGTGGTGGTGTTGCGCAAGTCGCAGTTGCTAAATGTTGTCAGTTAGATGATGTGTTTACAGATATTTGTATTGCATCTAGAACTGTAGAAAAGTGTGAAAATTTAAGGGATAAATTACAACCCACCACAAAAAGTAATATTAGTGTGTATAAATTAGACGCAAATAATTATGATGAGGTAGTTAAACTTTTTGAAGAATTTAAACCAGAAGTTGTTCTTCATTGTGGTATGCCATATCATAATTTAGTTATTATGGATGCGTGTATTAAATGTAAGGTACATTATATTGATACTGCAGCATACGAACCAGAGGATGTTAATAATCCTGAATTTAGAAAAGTATATGATAAAAGAGTAAAAGATAAAGGTTTTGAAGCTTATTTTGACTATGATTCATATCAATGGAAATATAATCAAAAATTTAAAGAAGCAGGAATTATAGGTATTTTAGGATGCGGATTTGATCCTGGTGTTACACAAGCTTATGTTTCATATGCAAAAAAGCATGAATTTGATAGAATTGATACAATAGATATTCTAGATTGTAATGGTGGAGATCATGGATATGCATTTGCGACAAATTTCAATCCTGAAATAAATTTACGTGAAGTTTCATCTAAAGCTGCATATTATGAGAATGGTAAGTGGATTACACTACCTGCAATGTCAGTTAAAAGAAAATATAACTTTGATGGTGTAGGAAATAAGGATATGTATTTATTACATCATGAAGAAATAGAATCAATTGCTAAAAATTATCCTGAAGTTAAACGTATAAGATTTTATATGACATTTGGGCAAAGTTATTTAACACATATGAAGTGTTTAGAAAACGTAGGAATGTTACGTACTGATGCGATTGATTATAATGGCCAAAAGATAGTGCCTATTCAATTCTTAAAAGCCCTTCTTCCAGATCCAGCGTCTCTTGGAGAAAGAACAAATGGTAAAACTAATATCGGATGTATTTTTACGGGAGTTAAAGATGGAAAGGAAAAGAAGTATTACATATATAATGTATGTGATCATCAAGAATCGTTTAAAGAGGTAGGATCTCAAGCAATTTCATATACAACAGGAGTTCCTGCAATGTGTGGAGCTTTAATGATTCTTAAAGGATTATGGAGTGAAAATGGTATTCATAATGTAGAAGAATTCAATCCAGATCCATTTATTGAAGCACTTGATAAATACGGATTACCAAAAAGTGAATCATATGATCCAAAGATGGTGGACTAAATGAAGGATTTAAGACCACCATTTAGAAGATTTAAAGATAAAAGACCAGAAGAAATGTTTGATGGTATTAAAACACCATTTTATGCTATTGACGAAAAGAATTTAATTGAAAATTTAAAAATTATAAAAGATGTACAACAAAAAAGTGGTTGTAAAATCCTTTTAGCTCTTAAATGTTTTTCAAATTATGATTTATTTAAAACTATGGAACCATATATTGCAGGTACTGAAGCATCAGGTCTTTTTGAAGCGAGACTTGGAAGAGAAGAAATGCCATCTAAAGAAGTCCATGTGTTTTCAGGAGCTTATAAAGAATCGGACATTGTAGAAATTTTAGAATATGCAGATCATATAATTTTTAATTCAGTTAATCAACTAAAAAAGTTTGGGCCACTTGCAAAATCAAAAGGAAAAGAAGTAGGACTTAGAATAAATCCTGAATATTCAACACAAGAAGGCCATGCAATTTACGATCCTTGTGCACCTAAGTCTAGACTTGGTGTAACGATTTCTAGTTTTATAGAAAATATTGATGAAGAGACTTTTAAATTATTATCAGGACTTCATTTCCATACACTTTGTCAACAAAATTCAGATGATTTAATGAAAACAATTAAAGTTGTGGATCTTAAATTTGGCTCATATTTAAAAAAATTAAAATGGGTTAATTTTGGTGGAGGACATCATATTGTTCGCGAAGACTATGATATAGATCTTTTAATTGAATGCATCAATTATGCAAAAAATAATTGGGCTACAGATGTTTATTTAGAACCTGGTGAAGGAATTGTTCTTAATGCAGGATATCTTGTATCAAGTGTGCTTGATATATTTAAAAATAATAATGACCGTATTATTATTGCGGATACATCAGCTGCTTGTCATATGCCTGATGTAATAGAAATGCCATACTTACCACCTTTATATGAGGCAGATTTAGAAGATTCTAAATATGAATATAGAATAGGTGGGCCTACATGCTTATCTGGCGATGTAATAGGCGATTTTAAGTTTTCAAAAGAAATAAAAGAAACTGATATGCTAGTATTTGGAGATATGGCACTTTATACAACTGTTAAAAATAATACTTTTAATGGAATGCCGCTACCAGATATTTATATCCTTCATAGTGATGATTCGGTTGAAAAACTTACAAATTTTGGATACCAAGATTTCAAATATAGATTGGGACGTAGCAAATAAATATAGACAAATAATAAAAAATAGTGTACCATAAATGTATTGAGGTGTTTAGACATGGAAGAGAATTTTGAAAATGAAGATTATGTGAGTTTAGCTCAATTGATCAAGGTATCTATTGGATACAATTTGAAATCAAAAATCAGGTTTGCAATATTTTTTGTTGTAGTTCTTATTACATTAGTTTTAGGACTAAAATTTGGATATAACAACGCAAAATACCAATATAGTGCATCATTTTATTATGATGTTAATGGATTTGATGGCGAAACATATCTTGATGGTTCAACTTTTAATTATTCTTCACTTATATCATTAAATCAACTTACAAATGTAAAAGGAACTAATTCAAATTATTCATCAATAGATGTTGATAAATTATATAAAGAAAATGGAATAAAAATAACATTCGATAGTAGTGAAAGTGCCGTATATAAATATACAATTATAGCATCTAAAAAATATTTTAAATCAAAAAGTCAAGCAAAAGAATTTATACAAGCAATAATTAATTCACCTATTGAATATACAAATAGAGTGATTGAAAGTCTAAATTATTCTGTTGTATTAGATAATGCAAAAGAAGCTAATACATATGAAAACGAGATTGCAATCTATGAATCACAAGTTGAATTTATTAAAACAAAGTATGAATCCATTCAAGAAAAATATAAATCATATATTCTATCATCAGGATTATCATTAACTGATGTTATTACTAAAGCAAGCTTAACTATTGAAAATTTAAATATTGACACATTAGAAACTGAAGTTTTAACAGCATATTATGTTAAAAATTTTGATAAGAATAAATCTAATTATGAAATCATGAAAAGTGGTCTTGAAAATGATTTAGAGCTTATTGAAAATAAGATTAAGTCGCTTCAAGCTGAAATTGATAGACAACCAAACTCTTCAACACTTAATGGATTAAATGATCAACTTGGTGCTCTATTAGTAGAAAGAGAAGATGTTTCTAACCAAATAACTAAACTTGAAAGGTTTATATCAATCGGTAATGTTGATACAACATCATTTGATAATAAATTATCTAATGTTAATGATGTATTAAAAACATTATCTAATAATTTGGCAGATATTGAAAAAGAATTATATCAAAAAAATCAAGATGTTTATTACAAAACTTCAAAAGAAGTATCTATTGTAGGTGGATTCTCAACAATAATGGTTGTTTTAATTTCTGCTATTGGTGCATTGGTGGTTGCGGTTTGCCAAAACCTTGCGATTGATCATAAACAATTGGTTACAAAAAAAGAATCTAGAAAAGATACAATTGATCCAAATAATGAAAACAAAGAATAACATAGTCAATTGACTATGTTTTTTTTGAGGTGATAACATGAAGGAATATATTTTAACAATTGATCAAGGAACTACATCAACAAGAGCTATTGTTTTTAATAGATCGGGTGTATTAGTTTATAAATATCAAATGGAATTTACACAAATTAGAATAAAACCTGGCTTTGTTGAACATAACGCAAATGAAATATATGAAACAGTCTTAGAATGCATAAAAAATGTCATTAATGGTTCAGGTATAGATGTATCTAAAATTGATTCTATTGCGATTACAAATCAAAGAGAAACGACAGTTATGTTTGATAAATCAGGTAACCCTTTGGCAAATGCTATTGTTTGGCAATCAAGACAAAGTGATTATATTGCAAAAAGGTATATAGATTTAGGATATGAAGACTTAATTTTTAAGAAAACAGGATTAAAAATTAATTCATACTTTAGTGCGACTAAAATAAGGTATTTACTTGAAAACAACAAAAATGTATTAGAACACTATAATAATGGGGATTGCCTTTTTGGGACTATTGATACGTTTTTATTATATAAACTTTCCTGTGGGAAGTCATTTTATACTGACGCAACAAACGCCTCAAGAACAATGCTATATAATATAAATACGCTAGAATGGGATAATGAATTACTTGAAATTTTTGATGTAAAAAAAGAAATACTTCCAAAAGTATTATCTAATAATAGTTTGTTTGGATATTTTAATTATATGGGATATGAAATACCTATATGTTCTCTTATTGGTGACCAACAAGCGTCATTATTTGGACATACAGCATTTTCTAAAGGTGATATTAAAAATACATATGGAACAGGTTGCTTTATGCTTATGAATATTGGAGATAAGCCTGTTTTTTCTAGAAAAGGATTACTTACAACTATTGCATACATGATAGATGGCAAGCCTACTTATGCCCTAGAGGGTTCAGTATTTGTGGCAGGTGCCGCAATTACTTGGTTAAGAGATGGTTTAAAAATCATCTCTTCAAGTAAAGAAACAGAAAATAGGGCAAAAATGGCAAATGATGATGATTTAATTATTGTTCCTGCATTTCAAGGGTTAGGGACCCCTTATTGGGACACAGAATGTCGTGGCGCAATGTTTGGAATGACTTTTAACACTACTCAAGAATCAATAATTAAGGCCACGCTTGAAGCTATTTGTTATCAATCGCTTGATTTACTAGAAGTAATGAAACAAGAAATAAATCATTATGATATTTCATTATCAGTTGATGGAGGAGCTTCAGCAAATGATTATTTGTTACAGTTTCAATCAGATGTGATGCAATCAATTATAAAGAGACCACGACAAATCGAAACTACTGCGATTGGTGCTTGTTATATTGCAGGACTTTATACAAAATTCTTTAAAGATTTTTCTTATCTTAAAAAAATTTGTGAAATCGATAAATACTTTTATCCGATTATTGATAAGGATGAATCTAAAAAATTGTATAATAGATGGCTTAAGGCTATAGAATGTTGTAGGATGTATAAATGAGTTATTGTTGACTAGATATTAAAAAAAATATGTAGTATAATTAAAACAAAAAATAAGGATGTAATAATATGAATATTGAACAAAAATATAAATTATGGTGTGATAATGTTAAAGATTCTGATTTAAAAAAAGAACTTACAAACATGAACAAAGACCAAATAGAAGATGCATTTTATAAAGATTTAGAATTCGGTACTGGTGGACTTAGAGGAGTTATTGGTGTTGGTACAAATAGAATGAACATTTATACCGTAAGAAAAGTAAGCGAAGGAATTTCTAAATATATTCTTAATAATTTTAAAAAAAATGAAAGAATTGTTGCAATTTCTTACGATTCAAGAATAAATTCAGATTTGTTTGCCAAAACTGCAGCGGAAGTTTATGCGGCACATGGTATTAAGGTTTATATTTATCCAACACTATCGCCTGTTCCAACTCTTTCTTTTGCGACAAGATATCTAAAAGCCGCAGTAGGTGTAATGATTACTGCATCTCATAACCCTAAGGAATATAACGGATATAAGGTATATGGGGAAGATGGATGCCAATTTACAACTAAGAGTGCAGATGAAACGCTAGAATATATAAATTCAATTGATATATTTAAAGATATACAAATGATTTCATTTGATGATGGATTTAAGAAAAATCTAATCTCTTATATAACACCTGAGGTGATTAGTGCATTTATTGAAAATGTAAAAAATGAATCACTTATAAAAAATCTTGATATAGATAAAGATGTGTCAATTGTATATTCACCTCTTAATGGTACTGGTCTTGCATGTGTTACAAGAGCATTAAAGGAAATGGGATATACAAATATAAAAGTTGTTGAAGAACAACAATTCCCTAATGGATATTTCCATACATGCCCATATCCAAATCCAGAAATAAAAGAAGCTATGGCACTTGGTATGGAATATGCAAAGAAATATAATGCTGATTTATTACTTGCGACAGACCCTGATTGTGATAGAGTAGGAATTGCTGTAAAAGATAAAGATGATTATAGATTGTTTAGCGGAAATGAAACAGGAGTATTATTATTCAATTATATTTGTGAAAGAAGAATTGCACTAAATAATATGCCAAAAGATCCTGTTTTAGTTAAAACTATTGTCACAACTGATATGGCAGAAAGAGTGGCTTTATCATATGGTGTAAAATGTTTAAATGTTTTAACAGGATTTAAATACATAGGTGAACAAATAGGTCTTCTTGAAAAAGAAAACAAAGTAGATAGTTATATATTTGGTTTTGAAGAATCATATGGATACCTATCAGGTACTTATGTAAGAGATAAGGACGCAGTAAATGCTTCAGTATTAATTTGCGAAATGTTTGCATATTATAAATTTCAAGGAATTAGTCTTATTGATAAATTAAATGAATTATATAATAAATATGGTTATACATATAATACACTTTATTCATTTAAATTCGATGGGTCAAAAGGATTTATGAAGATGCAAGATTTGATGAATAAATTTAGAGAAGGGCTAGATTTGGTATGTGGAATTAAGGTTCTAAAAACATTAGATTATCAAAATGGACTAGAGGGGCTACCTAAATCTAATGTTATTAAGTTCTATTTGGATGGAAATATTTCTATTGTTGTAAGACCTTCAGGTACTGAACCTAAACTTAAGGCATATATTTCTGTTACATCAACAGATTTAGTAAGTGCAAAAGAAATTGAACAAAACATTTATAATTATTTATTCAATGTAATAAATAATTAATATATATGAGGTGGAAGAATATGGATTTTGATTCAACAACTCTATTAAACGCATTCACATTAAATTATTTAAATGTATATATTGTTGATATAAAAAATAATGAAGGTAAAATTGTAAAACTAGATGGTTATAAGACAATTGGTATGCCTGATTCAAATAGTAGTTTTAATTATACTTTGATGCTTGAAAAATATGCAAACTCCCGTGTTTATTATGAAGATAAAGAAATGTTTTTAACACAACTATCTATCGATAATATATATGAAAAATTAGATAAAGAGATGCAGTATGAATTTTCATATAAAACATTTTATAATGATAGTATTCATTATTATATGGCACATTATATAAGAATTTCTAGAACTAAAGATTCTATTATTGCAGTTTGTGGATTTAGAAATATAGATTCTTTAATAAATAAAGAAAATATAAAACTTAAAGAAGGTCTATACAAAGGCTATATAGCAATATCAAATATATATCATACTCTATATAGAATTGATGTCTTAAATAATACATTTTCCATTGTTAAAACATCTGACTCTATAAGAAAAGTTACACCAGCAAATGTTAAAGAATTTGATATATATGTTGATTCAATAACTAAATATTTAATAGATGATTGTTATAAAGAAGAAGTAAAAAAATTTACTGATGTAAAAACTATGGCTGAAAGACTAGAAGGAAAAGAATATATAGATATGGAATTTAGAACTAAGTCTAGAGGTTGGTGTAGAGGCTTAATTGTTCGAGAAGAAAATCTTTCTAATGGAAATCCTCGTTATGTGATTTGGGCAACTGAATTAATTGAAGATGAACGTCAAAGAGAAGAAAATTTACAACGA
This sequence comes from Parabacteroides distasonis, assembly GCA_963623875.1. Taxonomy (GTDB): domain Bacteria; phylum Bacillota_I; class Bacilli_A; order Acholeplasmatales; family Anaeroplasmataceae; genus UBA3206. The sequence goes on from CAVFNL010000008.1 coordinate 33,474, forward strand.
ATTGCTCAATATGATCAATTAACTGGAATTTTAAATAGAGGATTTGGTGAAAAGAATGTTACTGAATGCCTTGAAAAGTATAAGAGTGGTATGTTTGTAATAGTTGACTGTGATCACTTTAAATCGATTAATGATACATATGGTCATCTTGTGGGTGATAAAGTTATTAAAGCAATCGCAAATGTTTTAAAAGATAGCGCAAAGAAAGATGATATTGTATTTAGACTTGGTGGAGATGAATTCGCAATATATTCTCCTGCAATAAATACAAAAGAAGAAGCCATAATATTACAAAATGATATTATTAATAATTTAAATAATATTAATGTTGAAGAAATTAATGATACAAAATTATATTTAAGTTTTGGCGCAACTTTTTATAAAAATGATGATACTAAAAATTTTTCAAATTTATATAAACGAGCAGATTCTGCAATGTATAAGAGTAAGAAAGTTGAAGGTTTCCAAATTAATTTTGAATAATATTTATAAACTGATTGAATTTCAATCAGTTTTTTTTATAAATCAATTTTAATATTGACATATATGTAAAAACGTATAAAATATATTGTATATTCCTACTATCTCACTAGGAATAGTGATATTAAAAGAAAAGAGTGATAAAATGCCTATTAATAAAGATAGAATTATTGAAGAATTTAAAATATTATCTCTATTTGATAGTGAAACTTACCATGAAAAAAATATAACATCATATCTTATAAAAAAACTTGAAGGGTTAGGGCTTGATGTTAAATGTTTTGATGAAAGTAAAAAACTAGAAAAATATAGCAAATCTTCTGATTTAGGTAAAAATATTATTGCGACTCTTAAAGGTAATACAGATGGTAGTGTTTTATTTCTAGCACATCAAGATACAGTATCCCCAGGAATTTCTAAAAAAGTAATAATTGATGGTGATGTAATAAAATCGGATGGTAATACGGTGCTTGGGGCAGATGATATATCAGGGATTGTTGAAATTATAGAAGCGCTAGAAGTAATTATAGAAGATAATATTCCTCATAAGACAATAGAAGTGTTCTTTCCTATTTGTGAAGAGTCCTACGCAAAAGGGTCTAGAGTGTTTGACTATAATAATATTAAATCAAAAGTTGCGTATGTTTTCGATTTAGCCGGGCCTATAGGCACTGCGGCTATAGAAGCTCCACTTATTGCATCTTTTGGTATTAAAGTGATTGGTAAAAGTGCTCATAGTGGATTTAATCCTGAAGCAGGAGTAGACGCAATTAAAATTGCAGCTAACGCAATATCTAAAATTAAGTTAGGGCGCATAAATAAAAATACAACACTAAATTTTGGAGTTATAAATGGTGGGGTTTTATCTAATATAGTTCCAGATTTAGTAAATATTAAGGGAGAAATTAGAACGCTAGATGAAGAAGATGCAAGAAAAACACTTTTAGAAATTCAAAATATATTTGAAAGTGAAGCTTGTAAACTAAATGGGAAAATAGAATTTTTTAAAGAAATTGAATTTCATTCATACAAAATCCAAATGGATGAAGAGGTTATAAAAAACTATATCAATGCTTGTAATAAATTAAACATAGAACATAAATTTATAACAACTTTTGGAGGGTCAGATAATAATAATCTTACATCTTTTGGAATAAGAGGAATAGTTATTGCGTCAGGTTATGACAATCCTCACACTAAAAATGAAACTTCAAGTATATCAAGTCTATTAAGTGCAACAAATATTGCAATAGAGCTTGCAAGAGGTGATTTAAATGAGAACAAAAAGGGTTAATAGTATAAGTGGTAGAGCTGGAGTTTATTATGTACGAACTGAAGCCATGGTATTTGGCTTTGGTGTGGATTTAGAAAAAGAATTTACAGATGATGAAATAGATTCACTATATGTTTTAACGCTAGATGATAATAAACCAGTAAGTACTGCGAGAATTCGTGTTTTAGAGAATGAAAATGCATGTAAGATAGAAAGAGTCGCAACCATAAAATCTTATAGAGGAAAAGGATGCGGAAGAATGACTATATTAGAGGCTGAGAAATGGATTAAAGAAATGGGATATAACAAAATATTCATTAATTCTAGAGAAGAAGCTTTAGGATTTTATGAAAAACTAGGTTATAAACCGGATTATAGTAAAAGAAGTGGCGTAGGACTATTTTCATGCGTTATGACATCAAAAGATATATAGAAGGTGATATTGTGAAATTTTTTGTTGAACAAAGGGTATTAGATTTAGGATTAAAAATTAAATTTGTTCTAATAGAAGATCTAGATAATGAAAGTATTAGTGATGGATATATAGAATTTAGAGAAAATTATTTAAAAAAACTTAAAGAAAAATATGAATATTTTAATATTGAAGAAGATGAAATATTAAATGGGTTTGATATAATACATAGAAATGGTGGAATATCAAATAGGAAAAATATAAGTGCATCTAAAAATCTTATAAAGATGTTAAAATTAAGAAATGATTTAACAAAAATTAATAAAGTAGTAGATATTTATAATTTAATATCTATAGATTCTAAATTATGCCTAGGGGCACATGATACTAAAAATGTATCTGGCGATGTCACATTAAAAATATGTGATGGAAGTGAAAACTTTATTCCGGTAGGTGAGGATACGCCTCATAAAATAAAGAGTGGGGAATATTCATATTGTGATTCACAGAACGATGTATTATGTAGACTTGAGGTAAGACAAGTAGAAAAGACTAAAGTTACAAATCAAACTAAAAATGTATTTTACATTGTTGAAGGGAATATGAATACAAGTGAAGAATTATTAAATGATATAGCTAAAAAAATAATTGATGAAACCACTAAATATTGTGGTGGCGTAGGAAGGGTAGCTGAGGTGAATATTATATGAAAATAGATACACTGTGTTTACATGCGGATAATAATATAAAAGATGAGTGGGGAACACTCACACAACCTATTTGCCAATCCGCAACTTTTGTTCATAAAGGTGTAGATGTAGATTCATCGTATAGTTATTCTAGAGTATCTAATCCTACAAGAAGTCATATAGAACTTGTGGTAAATGCGCTAGAAAATGGTAATGGATGTACAGCGTTCTCATCAGGAATGGCCGCAATCACAACTGCATTTTTGTTATTTAAACCACATGATCATATTATTGTATCTGATGACCTATATGGAGGAGCATTAAGACTTTTTAGAAGTATTTGTATAGAAAATGGTGTTGAATTTAGTTTTGTTGATACTTCTAATATAGATAATATTAAAAAAGAAATAAAACAAAATACTAAAGCTATATATATTGAAACTCCTACAAATCCTACTATGAAAGTTACAGATTTATATGCAGTAGTTGATATATGCAAAAAACATAATATATTATCAATTGTAGATAATACTTTTTTAACGCCATATTACCAACAACCACTAAATATCGGTTGTGATATTGTCATACATTCAGGAACTAAATACTTAGGTGGACATAATGATGCACTTGCAGGATTTGTTGTCTGTAAGACAAAAGAATTAGATGAAAAAATAAAATATCATTCAAAAACAATTGGCGCAAATTTATCCCCCTTTGATGCGTTTTTAATTGAACGTGGAATTAAAACTCTAGCAATTAGAATGGATAGAATTAATTCAAATGCAAAAAAGATTGCCGAATATCTTACAACCCTAGATAAAGTTAAAAAAGTATATTATGTAGGACTTGAAAATAATAGTGGATACCAGGTAAACCTAAAACAATCAAAAGGATTTGGCGGAATGATATCTATTGAAGTAGAATCTCACGAACTTGCGATGAAAATATTAAAGGATGTAAAAATATTTCAATATGCAGAATCTCTTGGTGGAGTAGATTCGCTTATTACATATCCTATAAAACAAACACATGCGGATGTGCCAAAAGAAGAAAGAGAAAAAAGAGGAATTAACGAAAAATTCCTTCGTATTTCTGTAGGTATTGAAAACGTAGATGATTTAATATTAGATTTAAGGCAGGCTATATATGAGTAAATATAATTTTGATGAAGTAATTGATAGAAAGAATACATTTAGTCTTAAATGGGACATAAAAAGAGGAAGACCTGAAGATGCCTTACCATTTTGGGTTGCGGATATGGATTTTAAACTTCCAAATGAAATATTAAATGATATGAGTGAATTTATTCGTGGTGGCATTTTTGGTTATAGTGAACCTACAACTAAATACTTTGATGCTCTAGAGGCTTGGTATAGGAGAAGATATGGCGCAAAAATTGAAAGAGATTTAGTAACTCTAACACCAGGTGTAGTATTCTCTTTATCTACACTTATAAGAATTCTTACAAACCCTTCAGATAGTGTTCTAATTCTATCACCTGTTTATTATCCTTTTAAAGAATCTGTTGTAGATAACAACAGAAAAATTGTAGAATCTGATTTAGTATTTAATGGTGTTAAATACGAAATAGATTTTTCAGATTTTGAAAACAAAATAATAGAAAATGATGTAAAACTTTTTATTTTATGTAATCCACATAACCCAGTAGGACGTGTTTGGACTTTAAATGAATTAGAAAAATTAAATGAAATATGTCAAAAACATAATGTTTTCATTATATCTGATGAAATACATCAAGATTTTGTATATGAAGATAATAAATTTCATACAATGCTAAATATATGTGATAAAAACTTTGTTGTAGTATCAAGTGCTTCAAAAAGTTTTAATATACCTGGACTTCAATTAGGATATACTATATTTGATGATAGAAGTTTAAAACAAAAATTCAAAAAAGAATTAGATAAAATAGGATATTCTCAAGTATCGGTTTTAGGGCTTGTCGCATCTTGTAGTGCATATAATAATGGAGAAGAATGGCTTAGTGAGGTTAAAGATTACATTTGGGGAAATATTTTATTTGTAATAGATTTTTTCAAAAAGAATATGCCTAAAGTAAAAGTTTTAAGACCTGAAGGAACATACCTTGTATGGCTTGATTTTAATGATGTTACTAAAGATTATAAAAAAATATCAGATATAATATTAAATAAAGCATTAGTTTGGCTTGATGATGGCTATATATTTGGTAAAAGTGGTGAAGGCTTTGAGCGAATTAACGTCGCAACTAGAAGAGATTATTTAAAGCAAGCGCTAGAAAGAATAGTAGAAGCATTCAACCAACTTAAATTATAAATAAATATGTTATATAATAAGGTGGAGGTTTTATATATGAAATATAAAATGATAATATTTGATCTTGATGGTACACTTTTAAATACCTTAGAAGATCTTAAATCTGCCTTAAACTTCGCACTTAAAGAAGTAGGATTGAAAGAGCGTTCTTTAGAAGAAGTTAGAACATTTGTCGGAAATGGGATTAAAAATCTATGCATAAAAGGTTCGAATAATTATAAGAGCGATGAAGTGTATTTAAAGTTTAGAGAATATTATAATTGTCATTATGCAGACAAAAGCGTTGTGTACGATGGTATCAATGAACTTTTAGCATATTTAAAAAACTATAAGTTAGGAATTATTTCTAATAAGAAGGATGATGCGGTAAAAAAAATAGTTGATGTTTATTTTAAAAATATATTTTACTTTACCTTAGGTGAAACAGATGGAATTAAAAAGAAACCATCACCTGATATGATGAATTATGTATTAAATAAATATCATTTAAAAAAAGAAGAAGTATTATATATAGGAGACTCTGATGTAGATATAGCATTTGCAAAGGCTTCTTCGTGCGATTATATTATTGTGGACTATGGATTTAGAGGAAGAGAAGAACTTATTGAGTTAAATCCAAAAGTTATTGTATCTTCTCCATTAGATATTATTCGATATATTGATATGAACAATTAAGCACATGATTGTGCTTTTTTTGTTTTATAAGGTACTTAAAATTAAATAGATAAAGTGATAAAATGAAATAATCATGGAGAAGAATATGAAAATTATAGAGAAAATAAAAAAAATCACTTATGAAAAAAAATTTATATATTTAATATTATTTTCAACTTATTCAAATCTATTAGTAGTTTTAGTAAAGTTCCTTTTTGCTTATATCTACAGAAATAGTGGTGGTGGTTTCTTTTTAATTTCAGGAATGGTAAATATATGCATACTTTTATCTAAAATGCTATCTAACAAATCACTTAAAAATCCATCAAAATTTAAAATATACAATTTCTTTATAGGACTTTTAATAATAATTTCTGGATGTGCATATGCTATATATATGGGAAGACTTTTAATGTTTGATACAATGCATATTGATTTTCCACAATGGCTATCTGTTATATGGGCCAGCATAGCTTTCATTGAAATTATATTTGGTGTTCGTGGACTTTTTGCTGTAAGAGGTAAAGGTCATGTCTTTAGAAATGGTCAAATCATAAATTTAGGTATTTCGCTTTACGCCATAGTACTTACACAAGTTATGATATTATCTGCTTCAATGGATACAAAAATGGCTAATTATTATGATGCGATATTAGGGATTACTATGGGAAGTATAAATATTCTTTTAGGTATATTTATATGGTTTTCACCAAATATTTCTTTGATTGATAAATTACATAATGAATACGAAGCAGTATCAAATCCTATAGAAGATGATAATATTAATATCATTTTAGTTTCAAGCAAAATTTATGGAAACATTATATACATAGCTTATAATGATGGAAATAAAATAAGTGGTGATATTGTAAGAGAATATAAAAAAGTTAGAAGCTTCAAATGGTATATTTTAATTCCTTTTATAATTTTTATAGTAGTTCTTATAATTCCCTATCTTCTAGGCGCTATAGTCTTTTATTTTTATTCATCAAAAGCTGTGTCAATTCTTGATAGAAAAATGGAATCTTTAGGATATAAAAAAATAAGGAATCATAAGTAAGATTCCTTGTTTTTGTTATTTAGTGTTATTTTTTAATCTTGTAACGACTTCATTAATTATTTCTTTTGGAACGTATGGCGTAATATCAAGATCGAACGCAACAAGTTCTTTTATTGATGATGAAGAGACAAATTGTGTCCTAGTGGAAGGGAATAGAAGAATTGTTTCAATGGATTGATCTATATCTTTATTGAACTGGTATAGATTGAATTCGGCTTCATAGTCCATATAATTTCTAAGTCCTCTAATCATAGATGAAATATTGTTTTCTTTGCAATACTTTACAGTTAAATCTTTTGATTTTGAAACTTTAACATTTTTAAATTTATTACAAACTTTTTTAATCATTTCAACTCTTTCGTCAGGAGTAAATGTAGATTTCTTATTTATGTTATAAGAAACCAGTACGTGTACTTCATCAAATTGACGTGAAGCTCGCTCTATAATATCTAAATGGCCATTTGAAATGGGATCAAATGATCCTGGATAACAAACTTTTCTCATGAAAACACCTCTTAATGCAAACATATTATAATATAAACAATATATTTTATCAAATTTATTTATCTAATTGATGTAGAGATTAAATTGAATATAGACTTGAAGTTTGGAATAAGATAAAGATTTTTTAAATAAATGGTATTTAATGCCAATTTAAAAATGTATATGAGTAAACTTTCTCAAATTAGACAGAATATATGTGTAGATTTTATGCCTTATCTAGAATTTGAAATGCTTAAAAGTTAATAATCATATGAGAGTTTTGGTGTAAATAATGTTTTGTTTATTAAATTGAAGAATATATTTAAAAATGGTATTGCTTTTTTCAAAAAAACAAATTATAATTATAAAGAATTATGGTGAGTGAGGAACTCACCTTTTAATTACTTTTAAGGAGGACATTATGGATCTAGAAAAAGTAAGAGAAATATTAAATCCCTATGTAGAAGAACATGATCTAATTTTGTATGATATAAAATTTGTCAAAGAATATGGGTATAGTGTGCTACAAGTATTTTTAGATAAAAAAGGTGGTATAGACACTGATACGCTAGGACTTGCGAATGAGTATTTATCTGAAAAATTAGATTCAATTGATTCTGATATGCCTGAATATATGCTAGAAGTATCATCTCCTGGTGCTGAGCGTGAATTAAGAAATTGTGATGAAATTAATGATTCTATTGGAGAATATGTTTATGTTAAGACATCTGATGCAATATATGAAGGGTATCTTAATTCATTTGATGGTGATATAATAAATTTGAGCATTAATGTTAAAGGTAGAATTAAAAAAGTTGATATTAATTATACTGATATAAAACTAATTAGATTATCTGTAAAAATTTGAGGAGGAAAATATAATGGTATCTAAGGAATTTTTTAAACAAATTGAAGCTTATGCTGAATCAAAACAACTAGATATTGAAACAGTGTTAGAAAGTTTTAAAACATCTATTGTAAAGGCAACTGAAAAGGAAACTAAGAAAACTGCAAAAGTTGAATTCAATCCTAGCAAAAATGAAATTTTAGTTTATACATTGGAAAAAGTAGTTGAGGAATACTCACAACCTTCAGAAGATGAAGATGAAGAAGAAATGATTACAGAAATTCTTCTTGAAGATGCGAAGAAAGTAAAATCAAATGCTAAGGTTGGAGATATTATTCAAACTTTAGTTGATCCAAAATTATTTTCAAGACAAACAACAAGAGCGGCTAAATCTACATTTGGATCAGATATTAAGGGTGTAGAACGTACTAAAGCCTATGAACATTTCTTAATGTTCCAAGATGAAATGATTACAGCTACAATAACTGGAGTTAATGAAAAGTTTTTAATTCTTGATATGGGACAACAAACTTCAACAATTTTACCTAAGTCTGAATTACTTGAACATGATGATTTCAATGTAGGAGATAAGATTAAGGTTTATGTTAAAAAGGTTGAACAAGGAACTAAGGGACCAAAAATTGTAGTATCACGTTCTGATAAAAATCTTGTTATTAGACTTCTTGAAAATTCTATTTCTGAAATTAAGGATGGAATTGTTGAAATCAAAGGTATTGCACGTGATGCTGGAGATAGATGTAAGATTGCAATTTATTCTAATGATCCACAAGTTGATGCACTAGGAGCTTGCGTTGGTACTGGTGGAGAAAGAATTAAAGAAGTAGTTAATGCCCTTGGTGGAGAAAAGATTGATTTATACAAGTGGAGTGATGTAAATGAAGAATTAATCGCAAATTCACTTCAACCTGCTAAAGTTACTAAGGTATTAAACATTGATGTTAAAAATAAATCAGCACTTGCGATTGTACCAGATGACCAATTAAGTCTCGCTATTGGTAAAGCTGGACAAAATGTTAGACTTGCCGTTATGTCATCAGGATGGAAGATTGATATCAAACCATCAAAAGAAGCATTTGATGAACATCTTTTAGATGAATTTATTTTTAATAAGTAATTATGAAGACATTTAAAAAAGTCTTAAGAACTTGCGTTATTTCTCATGAACAATGTGAGAAAAAAGATCTTTTAAGAGTTGTTAGAACTCCCGAAGGTATGGTTGTTGTAGATTTAAAAGGAAAGGCTAATGGAAGAGGTGCTTATCTTAAAAAAGATAAGGATATTATTCTAAAAGCTAAAGACAATAAGGCTTTAGAAAAAAAACTTGAAGTAAAAATTCCTGATGAAATTTATGATGAACTATTAGGGTTAGTTGATGGACAATAGATTAAAGACATTAGGCCTTGCGGCAAGGGCAAAAAAAGTAGTTTATGGCGAGGAATTAGTGCTTGAAAATGTACGTAAAAATAGATGCTACCTAATTTTACAAGCTAGAGATTGTGGATCTGTTTCTTTTAAAAACGTACATGACAAAGCAAAGTATTATAATGTAGATATTATTGATACCTTCACATCAGAAGAACTTAGCAATGCTGTCGGTTTAGAAAACAAAAAGGTTATAGGGATTCTTGATGAAGGTTTTTCAAAAAATTTAAAGAAATAAGGTGAGATTTTGGCTAAAAATATTAAGAAAACAAAAGGTAAAAAAGAACAAAGAGTTTCAAATATTCCTACACAAAATGCCAATAAAGCTTCTGAAGGAGTTTTAATTTATAAAGAGGGTATGACTGTAGGTGAAGTTGCAAACGGATTAAATGTTCCTATATCTAAGGTTGTTATGAAATTAATGGGACTTGGTGTTATGGCAAATCAAAACCAAACTATTGATAGAGAAACAATTGAACTTGTGGCCTTAGATTTTGGTGCTGAATTAAAAGATGAAGTTGTAACAGATGCAGCTCGTTTTGATGAATTTACTATTGAAGATAATGAAGAAGACTTAGTATCTCGTCCAGCTGTTGTTACAATTATGGGACACGTTGACCATGGTAAAACAACATTACTTGACTATATTCGTGCATCAAGAGTCGCAGCAGGAGAAGCTGGTGGAATTACTCAACATATCGGTGCATACCAAGTAGAGGAAAAGGGAAGAAAAATTACATTTATTGATACTCCAGGACATGCAGCATTTACTGAAATGCGTGCGCGTGGAGCTCAAGTAACAGATATCGTTATTTTAGTAGTCGCAGCTGATGATGGGGTAATGCCTCAAACAAAAGAAGCAATAGAACATGCAAAAGCTGCAGGTTGTCCTATTATTGTAGCGGTAAATAAAATTGATAAACCAACGGCTAATAAAGCACGTGTTATGGAAGAATTGACACATGAAGGAATTATACCTTCTGAATGGGGTGGAGATACTACATTCGTAGAAATTAGTGCTTTAAAAGGTATTGGTGTTGATAACTTGCTTGATATGATTAATCTACAAGCAGAAATTATGGATTTAAAAGCTAATCCTAATAGACTTGCTGTAGGATCAGTACTTGAAGCAGAACTTGATAGAGGTAAAGGAGCTGTCGCAACTTTCTTAGTTCAAAATGGTACATTAAAAGTAGGAGACTATGTTGTAGTTGGTGATACTTATGGACGTATTAGATCTATGGAAGATGATAGACATGTTAAATATAATGATGCTGAACCTTCTATGGCAGTTCAAGTAACAGGACTTGAAGAAGTACCATATGCTGGAGATAAGTTCATGGCATTATCTGATGAAAAAACAGCTCGTCAAATTGCTGATGAAAGAAAGATAAAGAGCAAAGATCTATTAAATGGAGCATCTCAAGCTGTATCTTTAGAAGAATTATTTGCTGATAAAGACGCGAATAAAGAACTTAACTTAATTGTAAAAGGAGATGTTCAAGGTTCAGTTGAAGCATTAAGATCATCTTTAGAACAATTAAATGTTGATACAATCAAGTTAAATATTATTCGTTGTTCTGTAGGTGCAATAACAGATACAGATGTAACACTTGCGGCTGCTTCAAGAGCTATTATTATAGGATTTAATGTTCGTCCTACAGTTCAAGTAAGACAATCAGCTGAATCTCAAGGAGTAGAAATTAGATTATATAATATTATCTATAAGCTTCTTGAAGATATTGAAGCTGCGATGAATGGTCTTTTGGATCCTGAATTCGAAGAAGTTGTTACAGGACAATGTGAGATTAGAAATGTATTTAAGATTTCTAAAATTGGTTCAATCGCAGGATGCTATGTATCTAATGGTGTAGTTGAACGTGATTCTTTATGCAGAGTTATTCGTGATGGAATAGTTGTTTATGAAGGAAAACTTGCATCATTACGTAGATTTAAAGATGATGTTAAGAGTGTTAAAGAAGGATATGAATGTGGACTTCAAATTGAAAACTTCAATGATATTAAAGAAGGAGACATTATTGAAACTTCAGTAATGAAGGAAATTAAAAGATAATGGCAGGAATTTCTTTAAAAAGACTTGAATCACTTTCACTTCGTGAACTTGCACTATTACTTCAAAATGATGTAAAAGATAAACAATTAAAAAATGTAACGATAACTGAAGTTAGAATAACTAATGATTTATCATATATGACAATTTATTATACAACGCTTTTTCATGGCGAAAGAGAAGGAGTAGCAGAATCTTTGGAACGTTCTAAAGGTTATATTCGTAAAGAACTTGCGGCAAGAATTAAAGCTCGCAAGATGCCAGAATTAAGATTTAAATACGATGATATGTTAGAATATGGTAATCACATTGATGAAGTAATTGCAGCTGCAATGAAAAACAACAAAGAGGAAGGAAAATAATCCTTCCTCTTTATCACTACTATTTGGAGGTTTCGCATGAACAAAAGAATAGGCTTTTATTACATAAAATATATATACTTATTTATAATTGGAGTAGCTAGCTTGGTTGTAGTTGATATATTCCAATTAAAAGTTCCTAAAATTATTGGAGTTATTGTTGATAAATTACAAGATAATACTTTAACTAAAGTTAATTTAAAAGATTTTTTATATGAAATGGTTATAATCATTATAGTTATGGCAATAGGTAGATTCTTGTGGAGAGTCGCAATCATCGGAGTTTCACATTTGATAGAACGTGATTTAAGACAAAAAATGTATAATAAGGCGATGGACTTACCGTTAGAATATTATGTAACAAATAAATCTGGTAGTATACTTTCATACTTTACATCAGATATGAGCGTTATAAGAAAATGGTTTGGTACAGGTACTTTAATGATTATAGATGCGGCATTCTTAGGACTTTATACATTCTATAAAATGATAAGACTAAATTATAAATTAGCACTTTTATCTATGATACCTCTTTTATTAATCGCAATATTTTCAGGAATAATAGGTAAAAGAATGAACAAAAAGTTTTTGGATAATCAAAAAGCATTTGATGAATTAACATCATATTCTACTGAAACATTTAGAGGACTTTTTGTATTAAAAGCATTTGTAAGAGAAAAAGAAGAATTAAAAAGATTTAAAAAAATAAATAAAAACAATTATGATAAAAGTATATCTTTTAATTATTCTTCCATTGCGTTAAATGTTGTAACAGAACTTCTAGTTTGGTCTATAGGCGCAATCATAATAGGGTTTGGAGGATACCTTGCATATAAGCACATAAAATATGGGAATGGATCATTTACACCAGGTGATTTAACGGTATTTTTTTCATATTTTGTAACAATTACGTGGCCGATGTTTGCGATATCACGACTTATTGATTTAGGTGCCCAGGCGAGAGCTTCTAGCAAAAGAGTTGATGCATTTTTTAATGAACAAGAAAAAGTAAAAGATGATATAAATGTATTACCTAATGAAGTGTTAGGCAATGAAATATTGTTTAAAAACTTAAGTTTTAATTATCCTGGTGATGATAAAAAAGTATTAAAAAATATTAACTTGAATATAAAAAAAGGTGAATTTGTAGGCTTTATAGGAAAAACAGGTTCTGGTAAATCATCTATATTTGATTTGATTTTAAGGTTTTACAATATTGGTAACGATATGTTATACATAGATGGAATAGATATTATGAGGCTTAAAATAGAAAATGTAAGAGGGGCTATTGGCTATGTTGATCAAGAAAATTTCTTATTTTCTGATACAATAACAAATAATGTAGGATTTAAAGATAATGGAAACCTTAATCAAGATATGATTATTGATGCACTTAAAGTTGCGAATGTATATGATGCAGTAATGGGATTTGATATGGGACTTGATACAATACTTGGAGAGAGAGGAGTTAGTGTATCAGGTGGACAAAAAGAAAGACTATCTATCGCAAGAGCTTTATACACAAACCCTAAAATATTAATACTTGATGATTCGCTTTCGGCAGTAGATGCAAAATGTGAAAAAGAAATAATTCACATGATTAAAAAGGAAAGAAAAGATAAAATTACAATTCTTTCTTCTAATAGAATTTCTTCTATAAAAGATTGCGATAAAATAGTTGTTATGAATAATGGCGAAATTGAAGGTGTTGGTCGCCATGAGGAATTATTATTATCAAGTAATACATATAATGAAATAAATTCTCTTCAATCACTAGAAGGAGGTATTTATGATGCAAAATAATGAACATAAGATATCTCATAGAAAAGTATTAAAAAAATTATTATCTTATACAAAAAAATATAGGATGCAATATGTTTTGGCATTTATCTTAGGATTTTTTGCGGTACTAACAGAACTGATAGGACCTATACTTTTAGCAAATGTTGTAGAAAATTTAACTTCAGATAATATCAGTTTGAAATATATAATTGTTCAAATGTTTCTATATTTTTTGATAGCAGTTTTAATTTCATTAATTTTAATAATTATTGAAAGAATAATACTTATAAGACTTGGTCAAAAAATAGTATATAAAATAAGAGAAGATATATTTGTGCATACACTATCACTATCACATAAAGAATTTACACAGATTCCTACAGGTAAACTTGTAACACGTCTTACATCTGATACATTTGTTATAAATGAAATGTTTACATCAACAATAGTTAATATGGCAAGAGATATAATAACAGCATTGGTTTCAATAATTATAATGATTTATGTTTCATTCAAATTATCACTTATTGTTTTTGCATTTACACCTCTATTATTATTAATAACTATTATATTTATAACATTCACCAAAAAAATGTATCGTGTTGTAAAAGATAATAGTACAAATGTTAATACTTTTATTTCTGAATCTATCAATGGTATTAGAGTAATTAAAGCTTATAATACTGAAGAAAAAGAAAGAAGGGTATTTAAAGAAAAGAACAATAAATTATTTATAAGCAACATTAAACAAATGTCAGTATTTGCAATATTTAGACCATTAATATATTCAATTTATTTAACATCGATTTTAATGATTTTATATTTTGGTGGTAAGATGGCAATAGACGGTGTTATAAAGTCATCTGTAATAGTAGCCTTCTATTCTTATGTGTCGTATTATTATGATCCGATTGTTGATTTTGCGGAACTTTTAAATACTTTTGAAGATTCTCTTTCAAGTTGTGAAAAAATATTTATATTATTAGATATTAAACCATCAATTAAAAATGAAGGAAAAATAATACTAAATGATTTTAAAGGCGACATAGAATTTAAAAATGTTTATTTTAAATATAATTCTGATTCAAATTACATTTTAAATAATGTATCGTTTAAAGTAAATGCAGGTGAAAGTGTTGCGCTTGTAGGACCTACTGGAGGAGGAAAATCTACTATAATTAATCTTATTGAAAGAAATTATGATGTAACAGAAGGAAATATTTATATTGATGGAATTGATATTAAAGATATAGATATCAACTCTCTTAGAAAGAATATTGGTATGATGCTACAAGACGTTCATTTGTTTAGTGGAACAGTATATGATAATATACGATTATTCGATAACAATATTTCTAATGAGGAGTGCATAGAAGCCGCAAAGAAGGTATCAGCTTATGAGATGATTTCATCTTTAGAAAAAGGATTTGATACTATGCTTTATGAAAATGGTGTGAATTTATCAGGTGGACAACGCCAATTAATTTCATTCTCTAGAGCTATTGCATCAAAACCTAAAATGATGATACTTGATGAAGCTACTGCAAATATTGATACTAAAACAGAAACTTTAATTCAAAAAGGCATAGAGGAATTAGAAAAAGGACGCACAATGATAATAGTTGCGCATAGATTATCAACTATTAAGCATGCGACTCGTATTTTAGTAATCAGTTGTGGTACAATAATCGAGGAAGGTTCGCATAAAGATTTAATGAATAAAAAAGGTGTTTACTATAATCTTTATTTATCACAATATAAAAATTAGGAGAATCAAAATGGAAATAAAGCAACAATATTTAACTGGTGAAAGAGCGTTATATAACACACATAATGCAACTATAATTAATACTACATTTGATAATGGAGAATCACCTTTAAAAGAATCTAGTGATTTAAAAATTTATAATTCTATTTTTAAGTGGAAATATCCACTATGGTACTCAAAGAATGTATTTTGTAAGAATGTATCATTAATAGAACTTGCACGTTCAGGGATTTGGTATACAAAAAATATTAGATTTGAGGATTCGACAATCGCAGTCCCTAAGACTTTTAGAAGATCAGATGGTATAACGCTTATTAATACAACACTTCCTAATGCAGAAGAAACATTTTGGAATTGCTCAAATATAGTACTTCAAAATGTATCATCAAATGGTAAATATTTCATGATGAATTCTAAAAATATTAACATTAATAATTTTAATCATAACGGTGATTATTTACTCGATGGAGCATCTGACATCGTAATTGATAATGCAAAAATTATATCAAAAGATGCATTTTGGAATTGCCAAAATGTTGAAGTGAGAAATTCGCTAATTATAGGTGAGTATCTAGGGTGGAATAGTAAGAATATAAAATTTGTAAATTGTACAATAGATTCCCTTCAAGGAATGTGTTATATGGATAATATAATAATGGAAAATTGTACCCTTTTGAATACAAATCTTGCGTTTGAATTTTCAAGTGTTAACGCAACTATAAATTCAAAAATAGATAGTATTAAAAATCCTATTGAAGGTTCTATAAAGGCACCTGCAATAGATGAAATAATTCTAGATGAAAATCTAATTGATCCTAAAAAGACTAAGATTGAGGTAGAATAATGTATAATTTTGATGAACTAGCACAAAGAAGAAATACTTCTTCATATAAATGGGATGTTTTAGAAAATGAACTTCCCATGTGGGTTGCGGATATGGATTTTATGGTCGCAAAACCAATTAAAGATAGTATTTTAAAAAGAACTGAAATTATGGCATATGGATATTCAAATGTGCCGAATGAATTCTATACAGCTTACAAAAACTTTTTTAAAGATATTCATAACCTAGAATTAAAAGAAGAATGGATGATATTTTCAACAGGTGTTGTGCCATCTATTTCATCAATTGTAAGAAGTACAACTGCATTAGGGGATAATGTTGTAGTGCTTTCACCTGTTTATAATATTTTTTATAATTCAATTATAAATAACCATAGAAATCCTAGTCCTTGTAATCTAACCTATAAAGATGGAAAGTACTCTATTGACTTTTCTTTACTTGAAAAAATAATGAGTGATCCTAAAACAACACTTATGATTTTTTGTAATCCTCACAATCCAACTGGAAATATTTGGACAAAAGAAGAATTAGAGAATGTATTAATTCTTGCAAAAAAATATGATGTATTAGTAATATCTGATGAAATACATGCAGATATTATGGCACCTGGAAGAAAATATAATTCTATGTTTTCTATTGAAGGATATGATAAAAATGTTTTATTGTTATTATCAGCCAGTAAATGTTTTAATATTGCAGGACTTCAAGCATCTATTGCGGTAGTCAAAGATAAAGATTTAAGATATAAGGTTTGGAGAGGAATTAATACAGACGAATGCGGAGAAAATAATTTTTTCTGTGCACAAGCACATATTAGTGCATTAAACGATTCAAGAGATTGGCTTTCCTTGATGAATGATTATGTATATAAAAACAAAAAAATTGCATATAATTTTATTAAAAATAACATAAATGAATTGAAAGTGATAGAATCAGATGCCTTATATTTAATATGGGTCGATATAAGTTCTTTAAAAATTGATTCAGATGAATTCGTTTCAAAATTAAGAGAATATAATGGTCTTTATATATCAAGTGGAAATATATTTGGTGAAAATGGTAAAGGATTTGTTAGAATAAATCTGGCGACATCGCTTAAAAATGTTGTTGATGGTATGAATAGATTAGAGTCATTTGTAAAGTATTTAAAAAATAGATGTAAAAATGATTTTTAATGTATTGAAAGTGTTTTCAATAAATGCTATAATAAACCATATTTAGGAGGGGATAATTGTGCCAAGAGTTACGATTTACGATGTAGCTGGAAAAGCTAAAGTTAGTTTAGCAACTGTTAGTAGAGTTTTAAATAATCCAAACAAAGTTAATAAGGAAACTAGAGAGAAAGTTGAAGCTGTAATTAAAGAATTAGGGTATCATCCTAATGCAATTGCAAGAGGACTTGCATCTAAAAAAACAACAACAGTAGGTATTGTCCTTTCTGACGTTACAAGAGCTGCGACAGCTCAATTATTAGGTGGAATAATTGATATTGCAAAAAAATATAATTATTCAGTAAAAATTTTCTCAATGGCTGGAGATACTGATATTGAAGAATCAATTAGAAATGTTATTGCAGAACAAGTTGATGGAATTATTTTTATGAATGATGAACTTGATGATAACGAAATGAAGATTATAAAAGAAAGAGTAGAAGAAGCTGAAATAAAGATGGTTCTTGCGAACGTATATCTAGATTCGGATATCCTACCATCTACGATGGTTGATTATTCAAAAGCTGCATACGAGATTACAAAAGAATTAATCTCTAAAGGTAAAAAAGATATTTATATGCTTTCAACAGTTAGAAAGTATTCTGTAAATACTCCAAAAGTAAATGGGTATAAAAAAGCAATGGAAGAAGCCGGACTTGAACCTAAGGTATTTAGAACATCAGGTGATGTTAACATTAATACGCAGCATTTTAAAGAATTTTTCCAAGGGAAAAAGGTTGATGCAGCTCTAGCAGTAAGAGATTCAATTGCCGTTTCATTTATGAATGTTATGATTGATAAAGGCATGAGAATTCCTGAAGACATATCGGTGATTGGTTTCCAAAATACTAAATATGCCTTACTTTCAAGACCAAACTTGACATGTATCTATACTCCGGTGTATGATATAGGTGCTGTTTCTATGAGACTTTTAACTAAACTTATAAAAGGTGAAAGTGATGAGACAGAACATATACTATTACCATATAGTATAATTAGAAGACAATCAATGTAATATCAAATGAATAATAGTAGAAATATATGACTTTAAAAGAGAATAAGTGGATGGTGAAAACTTATAGCATATATCTTTGAAAATACAATTCATAAAAAAATGATACGGTTGCGCGATATAGCTTTTAAAGTGCAAGATAATATATCTTGAACTAAGGTGGTACCACGTTTAAGCGTCCTTAGATTTTAGGGCGCTTTTTATTTTTTATTATGAAAGGAAGAAATAATATGGGAATTTATGAAGAATTAGAGTGGAGAGGATTAATAAAGGATGTATCTGATCCCTCAATAAAAGAAAAATTAAATAATGGAGGAATGACTTTTTATATTGGAACTGATCCTACAGGAGATTCGTTACATATAGGTCATTTTTCATCATTTTTAATTTGTAAAAGATTAAAGGAAGCAGGACATCATCCTATTGTTTTAGTAGGAGGAGGTACAGGACTAATTGGTGATCCTAAACCTAATGCAGAACGTCCTATGATTCAATATGAAACAGTAAAGCATAATTTTGATTGTCTAAAAGAACAATTAGAAAATATGTTTGGATGCGAAGTTGTAAACAACTACGATTGGTTATCAAAAATTAATTTTATTGATTTCTTACGTGATTTTGGGAAATATTTTAATGTTAATTATATGCTTCAAAAAGATATAATCGCAAGAAGAATAGATTCTGGTGAAGGTATTACATACACAGAATTTTCATATATGATTATGCAAGCAGCAGATTTCCTATTCCTACATGAAAACAAAGGTGTTGATATGCAAGTTGCTGGTCAAGATCAATGGGGAAATATTACTGCAGGTATTGAACTTATAAGAAAGAAACTTGGAGAAACAGCATACGGATTTACTATGCCACTTCTTACAAAATCAGATGGAACTAAATTTGGAAAAACTAATGGTAAAGCAATATGGTTAGACCCTAAAAAAACATCACCATACGAAATGTATCAATTCTTTATAAATTCAGAAGATTCAAAGGTTATTGATTACTTAAAATTCTTAACATTCTTATCAAAAGAAGAAATTTTAGAATTAGAAGAAAAGAACAATAAGAACCCTGAGTTAAGAGAAGCTCATAAAGCACTAGCCCATGAAGTAATTAAATTTATTCATGGAGAAGATGCATATCTTGAAGCTGTTCGTATTTCTGAGGCATTATTTTCAGGTGATGTAGCTAAACTTTCAGCGCGTGAAATAGAAATGGGATTTGATGGAGTACCTACAATTGAAGGTGCAGAAATGACTTTAATTAATGCCTTAACACAAACAGGTCTTGCGCAATCTAATAGAGAGGCTCGCCAATTTATAACATCAAATGCAGTAATGGTAAATGGTGTTAAAGTAACAGATCTTAATTATGCTATATTAAAAGATATTGCGATTGAAAATAAATATATAGTTCTTCGTAGAGGAAAGAAACTATACGCATTAATTAAATTCTAATAATAATTTAAATGGCTAATTTCAGTAAATTAGCCTTTTTTATTTTATATCTTTTTGGTATAATAATTAAAGTTAAAGGAGACATATTATGATACTTAAATTTTTATTTAATTATGATAAGGGAAAAAGAAAAATCCTAAGTGGAATTGTAGAAGATGATAGCGTAGTTGATTATGATCCTTCAAAGAAATTTATGCTTGCAAGAGAAGATATGTATAAAGCAAAAGATAATGAAACTATTTCAATCAACAAAGGCAAGACAGGATATTTAGAATTTGAAGATGAAAATGGTAAAAAATATTTAGATGTAAATATTTATAACGATGAAGTTGTAATTCAACTTACAACAAATATTTCACATGCTTCATGTTATTCAATGGATTTTTATAGACCTATTCTTGATTATGCGATGTATTTTGGGTATGAAGAACCTAAATTTATTTATTCAGGATTATCTAAAGAAAGTGTTGGATTTTTCGATGATTATACAGTATTTAAGGCTATTAAAGATGCGTCTTACTGCAAAATCAATAAGAATGATACATCATATTTTGTTTCTAGAGATTTAAATCAAAACTATTATTTATCTAAGAATTTTGAAGATGCTTCAAAGATAAATAAAAATGAATTAAGAAGAGTATTAATAATTAATGGTTTTATTAATAAAAATAGTACTAAAGCCGATGTGTCATTTTCGCCATATAAATATTTATCAATTGAAAATTCATATATTTATGCTGGAAGAAATCCTTACAAATTATCTTTTGATGAAGAAGGATTTGAAATTGAATTGAATCCTATAGTAGATCAAGCATATAGACTTCGTGATGTTGAAGATATATTCTTACAATTAAAAGATATTTCATATTTACTTTCAAAAGAAAAAAGTGATAAAAATTATTATCTTGAGACAACTAATTTCGAATACATTAAAAAAATATCTGATTTCAAATATAAATTTGTTAAAAATCCTTTTGATGCGACACTTTTAAATGATTATGATATTGAAATTATAAAATCAGCTTATAAGTTAATTGATCCAAGAATTATTTTAAGAAGAAAATCAAAAAATTATTATATGTATTCAGATAAGAATTTGTATACAATCTATGATGAAGCAAAAGATGGATATGAACAAGGGCGTATGGTTGATAATGCTTTTGTAGAAAACTACAAGGCAACATTTGATTTGAATTTTAATACATCAAACAAAGATAACGGAACTATTTTAATTCATAAAGATATGTATTTAAATATTGAATATATTAGTAAAAATTCATTTAAAGTTCTTCTAACAAAATCAGCTTATAATGCATCACTATTTACTAAAGAAGAAACTAAAGCGATTAAAGATTTATTAGGTATTGAATTTAGTGAAAGAAGAATTGAAAATGTATTGTTAAAAGATTTAACAATGTATAATATTAGAAATAAAAAGCCAAATATCAGTGAAAATTATAGACAAATAATGAAGGATATATTTGCTAAAAAAACACCGATTAGTGATTATACAGCCGCAAATACTATAAAGACTGAAACTGAAAAGGGTGCGTTAGAATATTTACGTAGATTTTATTTAAAGAGCGTTTATGATTATAAAGAACTTTTTGAAAAAATATTTAATATAGCGAATAAAGAAATTAAGAAGGTTTTAATAATAGCGCCTAAACTAAATCTTGAACTTCAAGGATTAGAACTTGCGTGCAAGAATAATGTGGAAGTTTATACTCTAAATGAATTAAAATCAGGATATTATCCCGCAATTGATTTAGAAAAAGTTGATTATAAGGCATCTTATAGATTAAAACTTCAAAATGTATCAAAACAATTCATTGAATCTTTTGATGTTGTATTATTTGGTGCGGCATTTAATGAGAATGTAGAATTGTTTAAAGATACATTAGATGAAATAATTTCAAATAATAAAAATATAATATTTGCAAATTCAAGAATTATTCATGCAAAAGATACAGATTATTTCTATGAATATTTTAAAAATTATACTAAGGTAAATAGAACATATTACACATATGAATTTCCATATAAGGAATTAGTTGTAGAATACGATGAAAAATACGTATCATATCTATTAAAATCTGGAAATAGAATTCATAATGATGTTTCAATAAATAAAAATGATTCATATTTTAGTATAATTAAGAAAAAAAATGATTGATTTTTTACTACTAAGTAGTATAAAATATTATATGGAAAATACATTAAATTGTATTCAAAAACTTAAGGCTATTTGAGGAGGAAAATAATATGCCATTTATTACAAGAGTTTATGCAAGAGAAGTATTAGATTCAAGAGGAAATCCAACTGTTGAAGCTGAAGTTTATACTAAGAGTGGTGCATTTGGAACTGCAATATCACCATCAGGAGCTTCTACAGGAGAACATGAAGCTATCGAATTACGTGATGGAGATAAATCACGTTACCTAGGAAAAGGTGTTACTAAAGCTGTTAACAATGTTAATGAAATAATAGCACCAGCATTAATCGGTGTAGATGTACATAACCAATTATTTATTGATAAGAAAATGTTAGAGTTAGATGGAACACCTAATAAATCAAAATTAGGTGCTAATGCAATTTTAGCAGTATCTATGGCAGTAGCTAAGGCTGCTGCTAACTATGATGGTGTAGAATTATACAACTATCTTGGAGGATTCAATGCTAAGAAGATGCCAGTTCCAATGATGAACATTCTTAACGGAGGAGCTCATGCAGATTTCTGTATCGACTTCCAAGAAATTATGATTTTACCAGTTTCTGCAACTTCAGTTAAAGAAGCTGTAAGAATGGGTGCAGAAGTATTCCACAACTTAAAGTCTATTCTTAAGAAAAAAGGATATAATACTGCAGTAGGAGATGAAGGAGGATATGCTCCAAAGCTTGCTAAAGGAAATTCTGAAGCATTCGAAATCGTTGATGAAGCTATTAAGGCAGCAGGATATGTTCCTGGAAAAGATATCTTCTTAGGAATCGACGTTGCTTCTTCTGAATTCTACAATGAAGAAACTAAGAAATATGATCTTAAGGCTGAGAACAAGTCTCTAACTACAGATGAAATGATTGGATACTTAAAGACTTTAACTGAGACTTATCCAATTATTACAATTGAAGATGGTCTTGATGAAAACGATTGGGAAGGATGGCAAAAGCTTACTAAGACAATCGGTGACCATGTACAATTAGTTGGTGATGATTTATTCGTTACAAATACTGAACGTCTTGCTAAAGGTATTTCTTTAGGAGTTGCTAACGCAATTCTTATCAAGGTTAACCAAATCGGATCTCTTACTGAAACTTTCAATGCTATAGAAATGGCAAAGAGAGCAGGATATGCTGTAGTTGTATCTCATAGATCAGGTGAAACTGAAGATACTACAATTGCTGATATCGTAGTTGGAACTAACGCACTTCAAATTAAGACAGGTTCATTATCTAGAACAGACAGAATTGCAAAATATAACAGATTAATGCGTATTGAAGATCAATTAAACCAATATGGTGAAGCAAAGATTGCTGAATATCCTGGTATGGGTGCATTCGTTTCTATCAAAAGATAAACAATAGATTATTAAAAATGTAGTAACAATTTGTTGCTACATTTTTTTGCTTTATTATATCTAAAAATGTATGAGAAGTGGTATTTACTAATAAAATTAAACAAAAGATTAATTTTTATAATATTATTAATATTTATACCTCTTTCTTTATCATCATGCAGTATTAAAATAAAAACTATAACTAGTGGTGATTATCAATATCAAATATATAAAAGAATAAAAAGAAAGTTGCAAAAATAGTAGGTATATCAGAAGTAGGTAAAGAGAAAAAGTGTTTATAATACCTAAATATATAGATGGTTATGAAGTTTGTAAAACTTATACGGTATCTCATAAACGTGCAAATAGGTTTGGAGGGCATTATGGTGAACATAAAGTATATATTACATTTAAGTTTGATGAATTTGATAAAGATTTTTTTAATGGCCAAAAAGTTATGTTTATAGGGAATGGTCTTTTGAATGGTAAATCATATACTAGTTTGCATTATTACACGTTTGTGCCATATAATGTAGACATCTCAACCGTGGATAAAATTTATGATATTCGACATGCTAATGTAACATATATGGTAGATGATGAAATATATTGGATTGATGAATGTGAAAATGGTCCTATTGAATATATACCTGAAGAGCCTAAAAAAGATGGCTTTAAATTTGAAGGTTGGTATAAGGATAAAGACTTTTTAACTAAGTGGGATTTTAAAACAGATACAGTTCCGCCAATTAAAGAAATCGATCATGGAGATAATTGGAAAAATACATGGACTGAATATGTATATGAAGAAGTCATGCTTTATGCAAAATTTGATTTGGTTTCTTAGATTTATCTAAAATACCAAATTTGGTATATAAATGAAACAACATTAATTCTCATAACGTTCATTTAATATACTTTTATAATAAGCATCTTAGTTGCAAGGTGCTTTTATTTTTGATAATATAAAATTAGGAAGAAGGAGGATATTATAAATGGCAAAATATAGATGTAAAGTATGCGGGCAAATTATTGAAATTCCTAATGGTGAAGACATCGTTTGTCCTGTATGTCACGCAAGTGGCGATAATTTAGTCCCTTATGTAGAAGATGAAGAATTGGTGTGGCCAGCCGAACATGAACTAGGAATTGCCAAGGGTCTTGATAAGGATTTAGTTAATTCTTTGAGAGATCAGTTCAATGGTGAATGTTCAGAAGTTGGTATGTACTTATGCATGGCAAGAGTTGCAAATAGGGAAGGTTACCCTGAAGTTGCGTTAGCGTTTGAAAAAATTGCTCATGAAGAAGCAGAACATGCGGCGAGATTTCAAGAAATGCTTGGAGAACTTGTTACAAATTCAACAAAAGAAAATATATTAAAAATGTTATCTGGTGAAAATGGTGCGTGCCATTCAAAACTAGGTATTGCTAAAATAGCAAAGGCACAAAATTTAGATGCAATCCATGACTCTGTTCATGAAATGTCAAGGGATGAAGCAAGACATGGAAAAGCACTTGAAGCTTTATTAAAACATTATTTTGAAGATTAAGGAGAAAATAAAAATGGCAGAATTAAAAGGAACTCAAACAGAAAAAAATTTACAAACAGCATTTGCAGGTGAATCACAAGCAAGAAATAAATATACATATTTTGCATCAGTTGCAAAGAAGAGTGGTTATGAACAAATCGCTGAAATTTTCTTAAAAACAGCTGATAATGAAAAAGAACATGCAAAATTATGGCTAAAGGCTTTAGGAGGAATTGGAACTCTTGAAGAGTGCCTTGAAAGTGCAGCTGATGGTGAAAACTATGAGTGGACAGATATGTATGATGAATTTGCGAAGACAGCAGAGAAAGAAGGATTTACTGAACTTGCAGCTCAATTTAGAGGTGTAGGTGCTATTGAAAAAATGCACGAAGAAAGATTTAGAGCACTTCTTAAGAATGTTAAAGAAAAAGAAGCATTCGAAAAGAGTGGAGTTACAGTATGGGAATGTAGAAATTGTGGACATGTAGTTATATCTACAAAAGCTCCAGAAGTATGTCCTGTATGTAAGCATCCAAAGTCATATTTTGAAGTAAGAAAAGAAAATTATTAAAATTAAGGCAGGGAAACCTGCTTTATTTTTTATATAAAAAATGGACTATGATACATTTAATTTTTAAAGTTAAGATCATAGTCCATTAATTTCATTTATTCTTTATTTTCAATTTCTTTGATAATTTGATTTAAATCAGCTTTATCAAATATATATTTTTTTCTGCAATACATACAAGTGACTTCACATGTACCTATTTCATCTCTTATAGATTCAATTTCTTTTATTCCTAATGATTTAACACCACTATAATATTTTTCTTTTGAACAAGGGCATCTATATCCGATTTCAGAAGTTTCAATAATTTCAAAATCCTCTCCACCTGCTAGTTCTTTAATAATATCTTCAGGCGACATTTTATTATCAATCATTTCAGAAACAGGCTTTAGATTTTTTAATACATTTTCAATCTTTGTAATAGTATCATCATCACAACCAGGCATTAATTGTAAAATAAATCCGCCTGCAGCTCTACATGAATTGTCAGTTTCGATTAATACACCAAGACCTACAGAAGATGGCGTTTGTTCTGATGCGGCAAAGTAATAAGTAAAATCTTCTGCAATTTCTCCAGTTTGAATATCTATTGTAGTTGTGAAAGGTTCTTTTAACCCTAAATCTTTAATTACAGTCATTGTCCCATTACCAACTGCTTTACCTACCGCAAGATGTCCATTGTTATATTGCATAAATACACCTGCGTTTGAAACATAACCTCTAACATAGCCATTAGATGCTTCAACAACCATAGAACCAAGAGGTCCATCACCATCAAATCTTATTGTTAAGTTTTCGTTTGATTTATAATTAGCTGAGATCATTGCAGCAGCGGTAAGGCATCTACCAAGTGCTGCACAGGATGTTGGCCATAATCCAAATATTTTACGAGCTTCTTCAACTAGATTTGTAGAAGATGCAGCATAAATTCTTACTTTTTTATCATAAGCTAAAGCTTTACAAATATAATCTTTCATTTTATCACCTATGCTATTATATCATATTTTTTTATAAAAATAGTTGACAGTTATAAAATGTTAGAATATAATACAAATTGTCATCTAGAGTTAGGGGTAATGCCTCCAATTTCTCGGTGACTATTTTGCAAAGATAGTTTAGAATAAAATCAAACTTGAGTATAATTATGAAGAGAGAATAATTCATAATTATTAATCTCTTCGAATAAGAGATTAATATTAGTACTTGAGTTAGTCTCTTTTTATTTTTCTAAACCATAAAATCGTATATAGAATTAGTAATTAATATACTTATTAAAAAAGCGAACTAATGATTGGTGAAAGATTAGTAATAAGAATTAATGAACGCATCTATTAGATGTTTATTTGAAAAAATTAGTAGAATATAACCGTATCATCTGCGTTAAAGATTCGAGGTGGCCTTATTTTAGGCAATTAGAGTGGTACCGCGCGATAAATTGCGTCTCTTTCATTAATTAGAAAGAGACTTTTTTTGTACATTATGATAGAATATAAGAAAAGGAGATTTTTACAATGGACAAGAAGAATATAAAAAAAGTAGTATTAGCATATTCAGGAGGACTTGATACATCAATTATCATTCCTTGGCTAAAGGAGAATTATAACAACTGCGAAGTTATTGCAGTATCAGGAAACGTTGGTCAAGCTGATGAACTTGATGGTCTTGAGGAAAAAGCTATCAAAACAGGAGCTTCAAAATTATATGTTGAAGATTTAAATAAAGAATTTGTTGAGGATTATATTTTCCCAACATTAAAAGCTGGAGCAAAATATGAAGGTAAATATTTACTAGGAACTTCATTTGCAAGACCTATTATTGCAAAGAGAATTGCAGAAATTGCTTTAAAAGAAGGTGCAGACGCAATTGTTCATGGATGTACTGGTAAAGGAAATGATCAAGTTCGTTTCGAATTAGCAATAAAGGCAGTTGCGCCAAATATGCCTGTTATCGCACCTTGGCGTGAGTGGGATATTAAATCTCGTGATGAAGAAATCGATTATGCAGAAGCACATAATATTCCATTAAAGATTTCAAGAGAAACTAATTATTCAAAAGATAAGAATTTATGGCATTTATCACATGAAGGATTAGATCTTGAAAATCCTGCAAATGAACCTAAATATGATAAGATATTAGAAATGGGAGTTTCACCAGAACAAGCACCTGATAAAGCAGAATATGTAACTATTCATTTTGAAAAAGGTGTTCCAACTGCAGTTAATGGAAAAGAAATGAATGCAGTAGATCTTGTTTGGGAATTAAATAAGATTGGTGGAAGAAATGGTGTAGGTATTATTGATATCGTTGAAAATAGACTTGTAGGTATGAAGTCTCGTGGTGTTTATGAAACTCCAGGTGGAACTATTTTATATGAAGCTCATGAAATGTTAGAGTCTATCACTCTTGATAAACAAACTATGCATTTTAAGAGAGGAGTTGCAGATAAGTTTGCAGAACTTGTATACGATGGACTTTGGTATACTCAATTAAGAGAAGCTTTAAGTGCATTCGTAGATGAAACTCAAAAGACTGTAACAGGTGATGTTAAAGTTAAATTATATAAGGGAAATATTACTCCAGCATCTATAACTTCTCCAAATTCATTATGGAATGAAGAAATCGCATCATTCGGTGATGATGAAGGTGCTTATAATCAAGCAGATGCTGCGGGATTTATTAATCTATTTGGACTTCCAATTAAGGTTCAAGCATTATTAAATAGTAAAAAAAATAAGTAATAAATAAAGGTGACTAATTATGGCAATGTGGGCTGGTAGATTTAAAAAAGAAGAAAGTAAAGAAGTTAATGATTTTAATTCTTCAATTTCTTTTGATAGTAGAATGTTTGAGCAGGATATTTTAGGATCTATCGCTCATGCAACCATGCTAGGAAAACAAAACATTATATCTAAAGAAGATTCAAAGCTGATAGTAAAAACTTTAACTGAAATATTAGAAGATATCAAAAATAAGAAATTACTTTTTGATTATGATGCTGAAGACATTCATATGTTTGTTGAGGCTGAACTTACAAAACGTATTGGTGAAGTAGGAAAAAGACTTCATACTTCAAGATCAAGAAACGATCAAGTGGCTTTAGATATTAGACTTTATTTACGTGATGAAATAGAAAATATAAACAAATTAACATTAAATTTAATAAATGTTATTTTAAATATAGCAGATGCTAATAAAGAGACAATAATGCCAGGCTATACTCATCTACAAAGAGCACAACCTATTACATTTGCAAATCATTTATTAGCATATGCTACAATGTTTAAGCGTGATATTGAACGCTTATGTGACACTAAAAAGAGATTAAACAAAAATCCACTAGGATCATGTGCATTAGCAGGTACAACATATAATATCGATAGAGGAATGGTTGCACAACTTCTTAATATGGATGGGGTAACACCAAATTCTTTAGATGGTGTATCTGATAGAGATTTTTGTGTAGAACTTGCTTCAACAATTGCTATTATGCAAATGCATTTATCAAGATTTAGTGAAGAAATTATAATGTGGTCATCATGGGAATTTAAATTTATTGATCTTGATGATGCATATTCTACAGGATCTTCAATAATGCCACAAAAGAAAAATCCTGATATAGCTGAACTTGTAAGAGGTAAAACAGGAAGAGTTTATGGTAATTTAATTACTTTATTAACTATGTTAAAAGGAATACCTTTAGCATATAATAAAGATATGCAAGAAGATAAACAAGCAATATTTGATTCTGTAGATACAATAAAAGATTGTCTTAAGATATTTGCGCCAATGCTAGAAACTATGACAATCAATAAAAATAATATGAAAAGAGCTGCTGCAAAAGGGTTTATAAACGCAACAGATCTTGCAGATTATTTGGTTAAAAAGGGAATGGCTTTTAGAAGTGCATATAAGATTTCAGGTACTCTTGTAGCACGTTGTATTGATCTTGACACAACTCTTGAAGAACTTCCACTAGAAGAATATAAAGTATTAAGTGATTTATTTGATGAAGATTTGTATGATGCCATAGATTTAAAAAATGCTACATTTAGAAGAAATAGCGAAGGAGCATCTTCAATAGAATCTACGACAAAACAAATAAATGATATGAAAAAGGAGCTTGGACTATAATGACAAAAGTTTATATAGACGGTCAATCAGGAACAACAGGTCTTAGAATAAATGAACGCCTTTTAAAAAGAAATGATATCAAAATTCTTCAAATTGCTGAAGAAAAACGTCATGATGAAGTAGAAAGAGCTAAATTTATTAATGAAGCTGATATAGTATTCTTATGTCTTCCTGATGATGCGGCAATAGAAGCTGTTAAATTATGCACAAATCCTAATACAGTAATAATAGATGCATCTACTGCACATAGATGTGATAGTGCTTGGGCATATGGATTTCCTGAATTAGATATTGAATTATATAATAAAATCAAAAATTCAAAAAGAATTGCTAATCCAGGATGTTATGCATCAGGTTTTATGTCTATCGTATATCCTCTTATAAAAATGGGTATTGCATCTTCAGATTATCCATTTAGTGCAAATGCTATTTCAGGATATAGTGGTGCTGGCAAAAAAGGAATTGCGGAATATGAAAATGAATCAAGAAATTCAATGTATGACGCTCCAAGACTTTATGCTATGAACATGGCTCATAAACATTTAAAAGAAATGCAAACTATTGCAGGACTTAAAGAAAAACCATTATTTAATCCATATGTATGTGATTTTTATGAGGGAATGCTTGTAACAATTCCGCTATATACAAATAGATTAAATAAAAAATATAGCGTAGAAGAAATTCATGATATGTTTCTAGATTATTATGATGGACAAGATTTTGTAAGAATTATGCCATTAGAAGAAAAAGGAACAAATGATGGATATCTATCTGCAAATCATTTATCTGGTAAAGATTATATGGAAATATACTTTGCAGGAAACGATGATAGAATAAATATAGTATGTGCTCTTGATAATCTTGGAAAAGGTGCAAGTGGTGCAGCAATAGAATCAATGAATATTGTTTTAGGATTAGACCCTAAAACTGGACTCGAATTTTAGAGGGGGATATTATATGAAGCAAATTAATGGCGGTGTAGTTGCGGCTAAAGGTTTTAAGGCAAATGCAATTCACTCAGGACTTAGAAAAAATCCAGGAAGAAAGGATTTATCTTTAATTGTATCTGAAAAAATTTGTACAACTGCATCTGTGTATACAACAAACCTTGTAAAAGGAGCACCTATTATAGTCACTAAAAAACATAGTGAAAATGGACTTGCTCAAGCGATTATTTGTAATAGCG
Organism: Parabacteroides distasonis; assembly: GCA_963623875.1. GTDB lineage: Bacteria > Bacillota_I > Bacilli_A > Acholeplasmatales > Anaeroplasmataceae > UBA3206. The sequence continues at coordinate 64,604 of CAVFNL010000008.1, forward strand.
GTAACGCTAATACATGTAATGCTGATGGTGTAGAGAAAGCTTTAAAGATGTGTGAATATGCATCAAAAGCTTTAGGACTTCCTACAGAAGATATTTTAATTGCATCTACTGGAGTTATAGGACAAGTACTTAATATTGAACCAGTTAAAAATCATATTAATGAACTTGTTTTAGGACTTTCAAATGATCCTAGTGCTTCTGATCTTGCATGGCAAGGAATTTGTACAACTGATACAAAGAAAAAAGAAATCGCATTTGAATTTGAACTTGACGGCCACATTTGTCATATTGGAGGAATTTGTAAAGGTTCTGGTATGATTAAGCCTAATATGGCAACAATGCTTTGCTTTATTACAACGGATTGTAATATTTCAAGTGCTATGCTTCAAAAAGCACTAAGCGCTGTTATACAAGATACATTTAATATGGTTTCAGTTGATGGAGATACTTCAACAAACGATACTGTAACAGTACTTGCAAATGGTCTTGCAGGAAATGATTTAATTAATGAAGAAAATGATTCCTATAAAGTATTCTATAAAGCACTTGAAGAAATTGCTGTAAGTCTATGTAAAGCTATTGCAAAAGATGGTGAAGGTGCTACTAAACTTTTAGTTGTAGATGTATTAAATGCTAAAACAAAAGAAGATGCTAAAAAGGTTGCTAAATCTGTTGTAATGTCTTCTTTATTAAAAGCCGCAATGTTTGGCGCTGATGCTAACTGGGGAAGAGTACTTTGTGCAATAGGTTATTCAGAAGCTAATGTTGACATTGATAAAGTTGATGTATCTTTTGAATCAAGAAAAGGAATTCTTGATGTTTGTAAGAATGGAGCTGGAATTCCATTTAGTGAAGAAAAAGCTAAAGAAATATTATTAGAAGATGAAATTACAATTAGATGTAATTTAAATGATGGATTATATAATTCACAAGCTTATGGTTGTGATTTAACATATGATTATGTAAAGATTAACGGAGATTATAGAAGCTAGAGGCATTTTTATGAAATTTTCAAACGAAGAACAAGCAGAAATATTAGTACACGCACTTCCATATATTCAAGAATATTATGGTAAAACTATAGTAGTTAAATATGGTGGTAATGCCATGATAGATGAGAATTTAAAGCAATCAGTAATGCAAGATGTTGTATTACTATCACTTGTTGGTGTAAAAGTTGTTTTAGTTCATGGAGGAGGGCCTGAAATTAATGCTTGTTATAAAGCATATGGTAAAGAAACTATTAAAGTTGATGGCCTAAGATATACTGATTCCGAGGGTGCTGATATCGTTCAAATGGTTCTTGCTGGAAAAGTTAACAAAGACTTAGTTAAACTTATTGAAACTAAAGGTGGAAAAGCAATGGGACTATCTGGTATGGATGGGTCAATGATTAAATGCAAATTCAAAAATAAAGATAAATATGGTTTCGTAGGGGATATTGAAGATATAAATATAGATGTAATAAATACTGCATTAGAACATAATTATATTCCTGTAATATCGACAGTAGGAATTGATGATGAAGGAAATAGTTATAATATTAACGCAGATACTGCGGCCGCAAGAATTGCTGGTGCCCTAAAAGCAGAAGCATTTATTGCAGTAACAGATATTAAAGGTCTTTTAAGAGATAAAGATGATGATAGAACTCTTATTTCTGAAATTAATGTATCTGAACTTAAAACGCTTGAAAAACAAGGAATTATTGATGGTGGTATGATTCCTAAGGTTGAATGTTGTGTTGAAGCTAAACGTAGAGGCGTTAATAAAGTATTTATAATTGATGGAAGAGTTCCTCATGCTATACTTATTGAAGTCTTAACAGATGAAGGAATTGGAACAATGTTCAAGTAGGAGGAAATTTTAATGGATATTATAAATGAAGATAAGAAGAATATATGTAATACCTACAATAGATTTGAAGTTGTTTTAACAAAAGGTAGTGGGTCTATATTAGTTGATGAAAATGGAAAAGAATATATTGATTTTTCTTCAGGCATAGGGACTAATATATTTGGAATTGATGATAAAGTATGGGTAGATGCAGTAACAACACAAGCTAACACAATTCAACACGCATCTAATTTGTATTATACAAAACCTCAAGTAGAACTTGCTAAATTATTATGTGAAAAAACAGGAATGAAAAAAGTATTCTTTTCAAATTCAGGAGCTGAATCAAATGAATGTGCAATTAAAACTGCAAGAAAATATTCATTTGATAAATATGGTGAAGGACGATATGAAATAATCACTTTAGTTAATTCATTTCATGGAAGAACTATCGCTACATTAAGTGCTACAGGTCAAGATGTTTTCCATCAATATTTTATGCCATTTGTTGATGGTTTCAAATATGTTCACGCCAATGATATAGAAGAATTAGATAAAACTATTTCATCTAAAACATGTGCAATTATGATTGAAACTATACAAGGTGAAGGCGGAGTAAATGCCTTAGATGAAAAATTTATCAAACATATTGATAAAGTTTGTAAAGAAAAAGACTTAGTATTTATTGTTGATGAAGTTCAAACAGGAAATGGAAGAACTGGATATTTTTATTCTTATATGGAATATGGTGTTACCCCAGACGTTGTGACTACTGCAAAAGGTATTGGTGGAGGTCTTCCTCTAGGTGCAGTTCTTTTTAGTGATAAAGTTAAAGATACACTAGGATTTGGACAACATGGAACAACATTTGGTGGAAATCCTATTTGTACTGCAGGTGCTTATACTATAGTAAATCGTATTGATGATGAATTACTAGAACATGTAAGAGAATGCAATAAGATTGTTAAAGAGAAATTGTTGAAGCATAAAAATATAGTATCAATTTCAGGAAAAGGTTTAATGATTGGAATAGAATTAAAAGAAGGACTTAAATCTTCTGACATTGTAAAAGAGGGAATAGAAAAAGGAGTAATTATGCTTACAGCTAAAAATAAAGTAAGATTACTACCTGCATTAAACATTCCTTTTGATGTATTAGAAAAAGGATTAGATATTTTATTATCAATTTTGGAGGGAAAATAATGAAGAATTTTTTAACATTACAAGATTTATCAAAAGAAGAAATTATTGACTTACTAAATTTAGCAGATCAATTAAAATTTGAAAGAAAAAATGGAATACCTCATCCTATATTAAAAGGTAAAACATTAGGATTGATTTTCCAAAAATCTTCTACAAGAACTCGTGTATCATTTGAAGTTGGTATGTATGAACTTGGAGGATATCCTTTGTTCTTATCATCACGTGATCTTCAAATTGGTCGTGGAGAACCTGTTCAAGATACAGGTAGAGTTTTAGGACGTTATCTTGATGGAATAATGATTCGTACATTTGAACAAAAAGAAGTTGAAGATTTAGCAAAATGGAGTGGAAAACCAGTTATCAATGCTTTAACTGACTACTGTCATCCATGTCAAGTATTAGCTGACTTAATGACAATTCGTGAACATAAAGGTGCATTTGATGGACTTAAGGTTTGTTATATTGGAGATGGAAATAATATGGCAAACTCAATTATTGTAGGTTCATTAAAAGTAGGAATGAAAGTATCAGTTGCTTGTCCAAAGGGATATTATCCTGCTCAAAAAGTTCTAGATTTTGCTCAAGAATATCCAGGAATGTTTGAACTTACTGAAGATCCTATGGTAGCCGCAAAAGATGCTGATGTATTCTTTACTGATGTATGGACATCAATGGGTGAAGAAGCAGAAACTGAAAAGAGAAAAACAGTGTTTGCAGGAAAATATCAAATAAACGATGAACTACTTTCAGTTGCACATAAAGACGCAATGGTTCAACATTGCCTTCCTGCTCATCGTGGAGAAGAGATTACTGCTGAAGTATTTGAAGCTCATGCAAATGAAATTTTTGATGAAGCTGAAAATAGACTTCATGCTCAAAAAGCTGTAATGGTTACATTACTTAAAGATTAATATTAGATAAAAAAATAGTTAATTTACATGTACTTAGAACTATTTTAAGTATTATAAGTTAACTATTTTTTATTTTTATTTAAAATATAATGCTATATAAATTAAATTACCTACAAAAAATATTAATACAAGGTTATTGATTTTTTCTAATGATTAATTTGTGTAAAATTGATTTATATGAAGATTTATGCTATATTGAATGTAGTAATAGAAGATTAGAGTTGACGAAAAAAGTATGGATTTAATCAAATGTGCAAGAATAATCTATACTTTTTTGCTATAATGGATAAGGAGGCTATAATATGATAAAAGATGAATTTTACACATTATATAACGGAGTTAAAATTCCAAAAGTTGGATTTGGTACATGGCAAGCACCAGATGGTGAAGAGGCTTATAATTCAGTTCGCTATGCAATAGATGGTGGATATAGAAGAATAGATACTGCATTAGTATATAAAAACGAAGTATCAGTTGGAAAGGCTATAAAAGATTCAAATATTAAAAGAGAAGATATTTTTATTACAACTAAGTGCCCTGCAGACGTTAAAACGTATGAAGGGGCGATTGAAGCATTTAATACATCTCTTAAAAATTTAGGAGTTCAGTATATCGACTTATATTTAATTCATGCGCCTTGGCCATGGAGCAATGTCGGAGGAGATTATACAGAGGGAAATATTTTGGTATGGAAAGCATTTATTGATCTTTATAATAAAAAATTAATACGTGCCATAGGTGTATCTAACTTCCATCCAAAAGATATAAAAGCAATTTATGACGCAACCAATGTTAAACCAATGGTTAACCAAATAAGATATTTTTTAGGAAATACGCAACCAAATATTACCACATATTGTAGGGATAATGATATTTTAGTTGAAGCTTATTCTCCACTTGCGACCGGAAATATACTAAACAATGAAATATTGAATAAAATTGCTAAAAAATATAATAAGACAGAAGCTCAAATTTGCCTAAGATATTGTTTAGAAAAGAAAACTTCACCTCTTCCTAAATCAACGCATAAAAATAGAATATTAGAAAATATAGATTTAGATTTCAAGATAAATGAAGAAGACATTGAAATACTTGATACTATTCATGATTCTTCATTAGATAGACCACTTAGGAGTTAGATATGGAAGAAATTAAATTTGAAACGGATGTATGGTTTAGAACACTTGATTTTGATTCAAATGATTACATAACATCAAGTGCAATTTTATCTTTATTTCAAGATATTGCGGGACTTCATGCCTATAATTTGGGAGTGGGGTATGAAGCACTTTTAAACAAAGGATATTACTGGGTTTTAGTTAGAAATGAATTTGAAATATTTAAAAATCCAAAACCACTAACAAAAGGAAAATTAGAAACATGGCCTCACAAGAAGGGAAGAATTGATTTCAATAGAGAATATGTACTTTATGACTCTTATGGTGATATAGTTGCACGAGGTATATCAAAATGGGTTGTAATAAATACCTTAAATCGTAGATTATCACGAACTGATGATATTGACTTTGGACCTGGGGAGTACGTAAAAAATAATTTTTATGACGATGTTTTAAAAATTAAAATTCCATCTTTAAATAACTTCAAAGAAAAAGGTTCACACCAGGTTTCAAAAAAGGATTTAGATCATAATAAACATATGAATAATTCAAAGTATGCAGATATTATTTTTGATTTATTGCCAGAAGATTTACATGTAAATAAAATGAACATAGATTATATTAAAGAAACAAGACTCAATGATGTTATAAAAATTTATGAATATCATGATGAAGAATATATTTATTATCTTGGTAAAAAAGATGAAGAGAATATATTTGTTTCAAGAATTGAAAGGAATAAATGAAATGATTAATGATTTATTAAATTTTTTAAATAATGCTAAAACAAAGTATCAAGCTATATCTATTACAAAGGAAATTCTTGAAGAAAATGGATATAAAGAAGTATCAGAGATAGAAGATTATAGTGGATTAAATAAATTTTATATAGTAAGAAACAATACATCGGTTATTGCAATATCAAAGCCCAATGATTTTAAAAATAAATCAATAAATATCGTATGCACACATACTGATTCACCTTCATTTAAAATTAATGAAAATTCTAATGTAGAAATAAAAAACTATAAATTACTTCAAACAGAAGTATATGGTGGGCCCATTTATTCATCTTGGTTTGATAGACCACTAGGAATAGGTGGAGTTATCTTTTATAGCGATAATGGTGTGATTAAAAGACAAGAAGTAGAATTAGATAATATATGCATGATACCAAATTTATGTATTCATTTTGGAAGAGATGTAAATAATGGACATACATATAATTTAGGTGAAATGAAACCAATATATTCCAATGCAAAAGATATATATAAAGTAATTAAAAATAAATATAATATAGAAAAAAATGATATTTTGTCATTTGAACTTGAATTATATAATAATGAAGATTCTGTTAGAGTAGGATGTGATAAAGAATTTTTTATGGCGCCTAGAATTGATAATCTTGCGTCACATTATACATCTCTTACATCCTTTGTAAATAGCGCATCAAATACATTTAAGGTATTCGCATCTTTTGATAATGAAGAAGTAGGTTCTAGATCTATGCAAGGTGCAGGATCTATGTTTTTATGTGATACAATAAAAAGAATATTTATTGAAAATGGACTTAGCGAAGTAGACTTTTTAAAATCATTATCAAGAAGTATCGCTATTAGCGCAGATAATGCACATGCTATACATCCTAACTATGTTGATAAAAGTGATTCCCTTAATGCACCACTTTTAAATAAAGGATTTATTATAAAAGAAAATCCTTCGCTTAAATATACAACAGATGGTACTTCAAAAGCGATTATTGTAAAACTATGTAAAGAAAATAAAATAAATTATCAATTATTCCATAATAATCCTAATATTGCAGGTGGTTCTACACTAGGTAATATTTTACAATCATCAATTTCTATACATATGGTAGATATTGGACTTCCACAACTTGCAATGCATAGTGCATATGAATCAGCAGGTGTAGAAGATATCTCTAGTTATTATGCTATAATGCAAGCGTTTTATAATTCAAATATAGAAATAAATAAAGATATCATTGATATTAAATAGAAAATATATATATCTTTATTGATATGAAACTATGTATATAAAATGAATGTTTAGTTGATTTAGTTTTAAATTTGTTATATATTAGGTGAAGAGAGATATGTGGTCTTTATGATTTTATTAAGCACAATGACATGGATATGGATAGCAATAACAGCGTTTATTATATTATCAATATTAGTCGCAATTCTAGACTACAATAGACCATAAAGCAAAGAGAAAGCCGAAAGGCTTTTTTTGTTTAATGAACGAATATTATATAGTATATTGTTCTACAAAAAGTTGCGGTGCTCATTCTAGCAAAATAAAAATGTAAAAAAAATGTCATAAAAATATTTTTATTTATTAACAAAATTTTAAATTTTATTTTACAACATTAACCTTTTTTTTAGACAACTATTTTATAAAATATAGGTGCCAAAAAGGAGAAGATGATTATGACAAATTTAAGAAAAATATTATTAAACACATCAATAGCTGCAATTGCAGGAGCAGTATTACTTACAACAGTATCTTGTGGAAAGGATAAAGATAGTGGAACTAAGGATACTTTCGATACTTCAAAAAATATCACAATATATACCCGTGATACTACAAGTGGAACAAGAGATGGATTTTTCTCAACAATTGGATTTGGAGATGCCGCAACTGATAATACACCATTAAAGGCTGGTTATGTTCAAATTAATTCAAATGGAGATATGATTTCATCTGTAAAGCAAGATACATATTCAATTGGTTATATTTCACTTGCATCTCTTGAAACATCAGGACTAAAAGGACTTTCGTATGAAGGAGTAGCTCCTGAAGAAAGCAATGTTATTAATGGAACTTACAAATTGACACGTAACTTTAACTACATTACTCGTCAAACATATGACAGTGATAAGAAAAAACAAATTGTAGAAGCATTTGTGGCTTACTTATCAACAAAAGATGCGAAGACAACAATTAAAAATAACGACGGAATTGTAACAATCGCAAATAGTGATCCTACATGGGATTCGATTAAGGCAAATTATCCAATTTGTGCTGAAGATAATAGTGGTATAACAATTAGATTTGGTGGTTCTACATCAGTTGAAAAAATTGCAAAAGCACTATCACAAGAATTTAAAGTTAAATGTGGAAACTTTGTTGCGGAACATAACCATACAGGTTCAGGAGCTGCATATAAGGGAACTCAAGGCAGCGAAAAAGATGGTACAAACGGAATGGAAATTGGATTCTTATCAAGGGAATTAAAATCAACAGAAGTAGCTGTAAGTAATACAGCAGGAAAAATTTGTACGGATGCAATCGTTGCGGCAGTAAATGCATCTAATACTAAGTATGATAAAACAACTGCACAAGAATTAAAAGGAATATATGATGGTACTTATAAAACATGGAGTGCAATTATTAAGTAATGGTAGCCTCAGATAAGCAAATAACTTTAAAAACGAGGTTTGATTTGATTATAAAATGGGTGTTATTATTTATAACACTCATTTGTGCATCAAGCCTTATTGTTATAGTTGTATTTATTTTAAAACAAGGAATAAAACCATTCGTTAAAAACTATGAACTTTCACCTGGTGTCTATGGTAAGGCATCACTACCCAAATTTTTAGTTGGCCTAGAATGGTTTATATCACCTAAAACATACCACGTAGGATTTATAGTATTAAATACTATTTATATTACATTCCTTTCAACACTTCTAGCAATACCTATTTCAGTACTTAGTGCCTTATTTATAGTTAAAATTGCACCTAAATATTTAGGTCAGGCCTTAACTTATGTAATTGAACTATTAGCCGCAGTACCATCAATAATATTTGGAGTTTTTGGAAAAGGTTTAATTACAAAACTTGTAAAAAATATAGCTGATGTTTTTGGTAGACAAACTGCAGGAGGTATATCCGTTCTATCAACAGTCTTAGTACTTGTAATGATGATTATGCCTACAATTACATTGATTAGTGTAACGGCGATAAAGGCGGTTCCATCAAACATTGAAAAAGCCTCTCTTGCACTTGGAGCATCTAAGACACAAACAAATTTTAAAGTGGTCTTAAAGTCTGCCAAATCAGGAATATTTTCAGGAATAATTTTAGGAATAGGACGTGCACTCGGAGAAGCTACTGCAGTATCACTTGTATGTGGAAATAGTGCATCAGGTATATCTATTGATATATTTGATACAACATCTACTCTTACATCGACAATGATGTTAGGGTTGAATGAAACATCAGGAATTGATTATGATATAAGATTTAGTGTAGGAGTAGTACTAATTGTACTAATACTTGTGACAAACTTATTATTAAATTTAGTAAAACGAAAGATAGTGAAATAATGAATAAAAGACTAATTAAAGATACAATTTTAAATGTTATAACATACTTATTCTCAAGTATTGGGCTAATTGTACTTTTAGCAATCTTAATATTTGTATTTTCAAAAGGATCTAAGAGTTTATCATTTAAGATGATAACAGGAGATTATGAATCAAAAACATATACATTATCATCTGAAGTATCAACTAAAACTTACACAGACCCAGAAATAGATAATGTTTATTTCTCAAAAGTATTTGGCGTAGGTTTAAAGGATAGTAAAGATAATGAAGGGAATAGTGTTATTGAAATTTGTTATCTATCAGAAGATTCAGTTTTCTTGAAACTAAACAATAATGCAAAAGAAAATGATACTGTTAAATTAAAAAAGAATGAATATATTTCAAAAATTGTAATGTCTAATGCCCAAGATGATTATTTGTTTAGTCTTGCAAAAGATGGCGCAAAGAAAATGGCTATTGAAATGGATAAAGCTACATATATAACAGATCTTGTCGTATATAGTGCTGGTGGTGGTATAAGAGGGTCTATTATAACTACATTATACTTGATAGTCTTAACACTTGTAATAGCCTTACCATTAGGAATTTTAGCTGCTATATTCTTACATGAATATGCAAAGAATAACAGAATAACAAAAGTTATAAGGGTAATGATTGATATGACCGCAGGTGTACCATCTATAATATTTGGACTAGTAGGAGCACTTGTATTTATACCATTCGTATCAAGTATTACAGGTAGTAATAGTGGAAGTATCTTATCAGGAGCACTTACAATGACTATAGTATTACTTCCTACAATTATTAAAAATACTGAAGATGCACTAGAAGTAATTCCTGATTCTTTAAGACAAGCTTCTCTTGGTCTTGGAGCTTCTAAAGCACAAACAATATTTAAAGTTGTCTTACCTAATTCAATCCCAGGTATTCTTACCGCAACACTTTTATCTATAGGAAGAATAATTGGAGAAAGCGCAGCGCTAATATATGCAATAGGAGTTACAATAAAAGATAATATTTCAATAAGTGGTAAATCAACAACACTTGCGGTGCATATTTGGTCTTTGATGAGTGGAGAAAATCCTAATTATGACCTTGCGTGTGCTATATCAATAATTATTATGATAATAGTATTATTACTTAGTATATGTGTTAAACTGTTATCAAAAAAGTTAAATAAAATGGAGGTTAAATAATGGAACAAAATATAGAGAATGTAAAACCATTAATATTTGATGTTTTAAATCTTAATTTACATTATGGCGAAAAACATGCATTGAAAGACGTTAATCTAAAAATATATAAAAATGAAGTAACAGCTTTTATAGGACCTTCAGGATGTGGAAAATCAACACTTTTAAGATGTTTTAATAGAATGAATGATTTAGTGAGTGATTGTAAAATTGATGGTGAAATTTTATATAAAAATGAAGATATTACAAAAACTAATCCAATAAAACTTAGAACATCAGTAGGAATGGTATTCCAACAACCAAATCCTTTTCCTATGTCAATATATGATAATGTTGCGTATGGTCCAAGATGTCAAGGAATAAAAAAGAAAGGTATTTTAAATGAGATAGTAAAAGATTCATTAATTAAAGCTGGTCTATGGGAAGAAGTAAAAGATAGACTTAAAGATAATGCGATGGCAATGTCTGGTGGACAACAACAACGTCTTTGTATAGCACGTGCTATTGCGATGAAGCCTGAAGTGATTTTAATGGATGAACCAACATCGGCTCTTGATCCTATCGCAACTCTTAAAATAGAAGAATTAATTCTTAAATTAAAAGAGGATTATACAATAGTTATTGTAACTCATAATATGCAACAAGCATCAAGAATATCGGATAAGACTGCATTCTTCATGTTAGGTGAAATGGTGGAATACAATAACACACTAGATTTATTTAAAAATCCTAAAGAGAAGAAAACAGAAGACTATATTACAGGAAGGTTCGGATAAAATATATGATGTTAGATAGTGAAATGAAATATCTAAATGAAATGATTCTTAAAATGTCATCGGCTGTTCAATATAATATAAGACAAGCAATAGAATTATATTTAAAAAAGGTTGAATTCATTGATATTAACGATGAATTAATTAATAATTATGAAAAATTAATAGATGAAATATGTATTAATACACTTGTAAAAGAAAGACCATATGCTAAAGATTTAAGAGAACTTAGTGGTGTCTTAAAATTAGTATCAGATTTAGAGCGTATAGGAGACCATGCGATAGATTTAATGGAGTGGGCTTTAAGACTTAAAAACATTAATGAAAAAAGAAATAATGCGATTGATACAATGCTTAAAAAAAGTTTAGAAATGGTAGATAATGCTATATTATCTTTCGTTAACATGGATTATGATCTTGCAGTTAAAACTGCAAAATCAGATGATGTAATAGATAATATGTATGAAACTATTATTGAATCTCTTACAAAATATGATACAAAAACAGATGAAGCGAAAAAGTTTGTTGTATATACTACACTCGTTGTAAAATACATAGAACGTATTGCAGACCATGCAACAAATATTGCTGAATGGGTTGCGTACATTGTAAAAGGAACGACAAAAGAAGAAATTTTGTAGATTTTACAATTTTTTTACAAATAATATGCATCAAATAGACATAAGTTATATAATATTTACATGGAGCGTGAATAATTATGACTTATGTATATGCTGTAATAGGATTATTAGCAGGCCTAGGTGCATTACTTTTAGGATTTAAACTATTAAGTGATAACATCGAAAAGATGGCTAATGGTAAAATTAAAAAATTAATCAACAAAACAGGAAAAAATAGATTTATAGGTGTTGGAATTGGAGCTGCAGTAACTGCAATTATACAATCAAGTGGTGCGACAACTGTAATGATTGTAGGATTTGTTAATGCAGGCCTTATGACACTATTTCAAGCAACAGCACTTATTATGGGAGCAAATATAGGAACAACTATAACTGCTCAAATAGTTGCGTTAAATGCTTTTGATATATCTACGTTCTTAATGCTTTGCATACCTATTGGTATTGCATTCGTTATGATTGGTAAAAAAGATAGAACAAAAACTATAGGTATGACTATAGTAGGACTTGGTCTTGTATTCTTAGCGCTATATTTTATGAAGGATTCAATGGAAGTATTTAAGGATTCTCAAAGAGTTCAAGATGTACTTACTAAAGTAAATAATCCATTCTTATTATTATTGATTGGAATTGTATTTACAGTACTATTACAATCATCATCTGCAACTACCACAATTTTAATTTCAATGGTAGGAGCCGGTCTTACAATTGGTAATGGTGGAAATGCTATGCTATACTTTATTCTTGGTACAAATATAGGATCTACCGCAACAGCCCTATTATCATCTCTTGGCGCAAATACTAACGCAAAAAGAGTTGCGGTTATTCATTTATTATTCAATTTGTTTGGATCTATAATATTCTTTATAGTATTATTAATATGGAAAGATTTTATGCACCAAACACTTGAAAAAATGTTCCCTGGAAAACCTGAAACACAAATTGCAATGTTCCATACATTCTTTAATGTAGTGTGTACAATAATATTCTTACCATTTATTAATGGATTTGTAAAATTATCTACTCTTATTGTAAAGGATAAGAAGAAAGAAGATGTCACTACATCCCTAGATACAAGATTTTTATCAAATCCTGCAATCGCAATTTCACAGTCAGAAAAAGAAATATTAAGATTTGGAAATTTATGCACAAAAACTCTTTCAAAATCAATTGAAGCATTTATAAGAAGAGATAATGATCATAAGGATGAAATAAAAGAAGAAATTGAAAAAATAAATGTATTGAATAGAGAAATTGTAGAATATCTTGTAAAAATATCTGGTACATCAATGGGACAAGATGATGAAAAGAAAGTTTCATCATTACACTATATGATAAGTGATTTCTATAGACTTGCAGAAATAGCTGATAATATGACAAAATATACAAGAGATAGTGTAGAAAACAATTTAGAATTCTCAAGTGAAGTTTATGATAACATTAAGGATTTTAATGAGATGCTTAAAACTCAATATGAAAATGTTATGGATCTAGTTGAAAACCAAAATTATACATTAATTACAAAAATTGATGAATTAGAAGATCAAATGGATACATTGCGTAGTTCTATGATAAAAGATCATATTTCACGTCTTGAAAAAGGAGAATGCAAACCTAATAATTCTGGAGTTTATATTAATCTTGTTTCAAATCTAGAACGTGCAGGAGATCACTTGAATTATATTGCCCATAAAATTGTTGACTAAGAGGTGAAGATATATGTCAAATAAAATAGTTTATTTATTAGAGGATGATGAAGCCATAACAGATGTAGTTAAATGTGCACTTGAAATTTCAAATATTGAAATTGAAACATTTCCAACTGTAAAAAAATTCATTGAAGCGTTTGATAATAAAATGCCGTCACTATGTTTGCTTGACATAATGTTACCTGATGGAAATGGTCTTGATGTGCTAAAATATGTTAAAGGTAAAAATAAAAAGTGCATTTGTGTAATGCTTTCAGCTCTAGGTAGTGAAATAGATAAGGTTAAAGGTCTTAATATGGGAGCTGATGACTACATTTCAAAACCATTTGGGACAATGGAATTAGTCGCAAGAATCAATGCACATCTAAGAAGCCTTGAAGAAAAAATATACAAGGTTAACGGACTTGAAATAGGAGTTTTGACACATGAAGTTACTCTTAATGGTGAAAGACTTAATTTAAATAAAAAAGAGTTTGAACTTTTATGTTATTTTGTTGAAAATCCTGATATAGTTATTACAAGAGATAGACTACTTGAAACTGTTTGGGGTTATGGAGCTTATGAGACAAGAACCGTAGATAATCATGTATTAAGACTTCGTAAACTTGGAATAGATAATATTGAAACTGTATTTGGAGTTGGTTATAAATTCACTACAGGAGAGTGATATTTATGAAGAAAAGATTTTTCTTAGTAGAATTATTAATAACATTTATAGGAATAATCATCTTTGCTTGTGCCGCAACTGATGTATATTACAAAAATTCAGTTAACAGACAAGAAAATACTCTTGAAGTTTATATGAATCAATTTGATAAAACATATACAATTGATAGAGATGGCGCAATAAATTTTAGCGAAAGCTTAAATGGATGTAGAATTACTTTTATAAGTTTTGATGGAGTTGTAATAGCTGATAGTGATGTGGAAGATGTTACAACATTAAAAAATCATAGTGATAGAAAAGAAGTTAGTGATGCCATACTAAAAGGTAGTGGTAAAGATATACGTGAATCATCTTCATTAGGAAAAGATTTAATTTATTATTGTAGTAAAGTTGAATCATCAAGCGGTGCTATTTTATGTAGAATTGCAATTCCTACATCATCTACATTTAAAATATTCTCTGAATCAATCCCCACATTAATTGTAATTTTATCATTTGATATTTTATTATGCGCTATAGTAGCTTTTGTCTTGGTTGATCATATTTTAAGACCTGTTGAAGAAATTGCACATGATGCGTCAATAGGAAAAGAAGTAAAAACAAAATATGATGAACTATTACCACTATGCGATATATTAAATTCAAGAAATATTGAAATTAAAGAAAAAATTAATACAATAAAAGAAAATAAGAAAATAGTAAATATTGTATTAGACAATATGGAACATGGTATTGTAATTATAAACAAACATAATAAAATTGTTCTTATTAATAATGCTGCGAAAAATTTATTAAAAGTGTATGCAAAAATAGATGAGGTAATATATTTTTCACAAGATTCTGAATTTAAAGACGCAATCTTAAATAAGAAGAATAGTGTGATTTATAAAAAAATAGATGATAAGAATTATGCATTTAGATTTAGCTATGTTGAAGATCAAACAATTTGTCTTATAACAAATATTACTGATATTATAAATGCTCAAAATAGTAAAAATGATTTTATCCAAAATGTAACACATGAGATGAATACGCCACTAACATCCATTAAAGGATTTGCGGAGTTGTTATCTTCAAATGTTTTAGATAACGATAAAATAATGCATGCCTCAAATGTTATATTAGAACAGGCCAATAGATTGACCTTATTAATCAAATCAATCATAAATTATTCATCTTTTGAAAGTAATGACTTACCATCATATGAAGTTAATTTATCAAATATAATAAATAGCACAATTTCATCACTAGAACCTACATTTGCTGAAAATGGCATTAAGGTCACAAAAAATATTGTTGCAAACGATATTATAATATCACGTAATGAACGTGTACAAGAAGTAGTATCTAATTTAATAATGAATGCTATAAAATATAATAAAAATGGTGGAAGCATAGATATTAAATTATACAACGATGGAGTATTTAAAGTATTTGAAGTTAAAGATAGTGGTATAGGAATTAAGGAAGAAGATTTAGAAAAAGTATTTGATAGATTCTATACTGTTGATAAATCACATAATAAAAACACTTCAGGTTTTGGACTTGGACTTGCGGTAGTTAAAAAAATATGTAATCAAGCAGGATGGAAGATTGAACTTGAATCTAGGTATGGTGAAGGTTCAACATTTAGAATAATTTTTAATTAAAAAGAAGGTTTTAGCCTTCTTTTTTACCATTCTGTAATTGTTGATTTTAAATTATCTATAAAATCCTTTGAAGGATCAATATAGATAGTTTTTTGATTTGTATATGTTACAAAGCAAGCTTTTTTGCCAGGAATTTTTTTGATATAGCGAACTTGCGTGTAATCAATAGCTACTGATGAGGAATCTTTATATGTTGAATAATATGACGCAATCATGGCGGCGCTTCTTATGTCAGTTTCTGTAAGTTCACCATCTTTTGAAACTACAACATGTGACCCTGGCGCATCTTTTACATGAAACCAAGTATCGTTATATTTTGCAAGTTTATGAGTGACAATTTCATTTTGAATATTATTTTTTCCAACATATATTTTAGTATTATCATCTAGTTCATACGTTAGTATTTTAGTTTTTACTTTTCTTTTCTTTTTGTTTTGGTTTTTCTTAATATATTTTAATTCAACAAGTTCATTTTCAATTTCTAAAATATCAAACATATTTGCATTTTGTAGTTGTGAATAAATAATTTTAAAATAATTTAGATCGTCGTTTGCTATTTGTAATTGTTCATGAATATGTAGGATAGCATTTTTAGCTTTTTGATATTTTTTATAATATAACTTTGAGTTATCAATTATGTTATATTTTTTATCAAGAGGAATTATTATATTTTCATTTGTGTAATAATTTAATGCGGATATTTCATCACTTTTTTCTTTTACGTGAGCATATTGTAATAATAATTCACCATATAATTTATATTTATCTAAATTATTAGCATTATCTAATTCAATTTGCAATTTAGAAATTTTTTCTTCTAATCTTTTAATTTTAGATTTGATTGTAGAAAAAAGATTGGATGACTTTTCTTTAATACGTTCCTTTAAAGCTTTATCATAAAAAATATCATCAAGCATTGTAGATATCATATCGTATGTTTTAACTGTATTATATCCTATGTTTGTAAAATAATAATCAAGTTTATTATTATCTAAAAATGTTTGAGCAGAAGAGGTGGTTTGAATCATGTCGTAAAATGTTTTTGCAGGATTGTCTTGATTCATAATAAAACTTGCGGTTTTAAAAGAAAGCCCATTAAAAATATTTTGTAAAGCTTTAGAGTCTATTGCACTTGATACTTTATCTTTCAAAGTTTCATAATCTAGTGTTGATGGATCAATTTTATTAGCATTTGTATAAGGCTCGTAAGATGCATTTGGAAAAATAATACGTTTTGATTCGATTGAATTTTCTTTTTTATATGCATCAATTATAAATCCGTTTTTACAAAGGATTATATTTGAATCTTTACCCATAAGTTCAATGAATAAAGAAGTATATTGCATATCTCCAATTTCATTTATCCCCTTAGTCTTTATTTCAATAATTCTATCACATGAAATTGTAGATATATCTAGAATAATACTTCCTTCTAAATGCTTTCTAAGTAACATAGTAAATGCTTTAGGAACTAGAGGGTATTCATATTTTTTATTTGTTAAGTGAATTCTATAATATTGATTTGACGCACTAAGCAACAAATTATAATTTTTAAAATTCGAACGTACTTGGAAAATATAATCAGATTCAGAGACTTCAAGTACTTTATTAATTTTACCACCTATTAAGCAGTTTAATTCACTTGCTGTTTTATATAACATTAATCCATCTAATGGCATTTTAACAACTCCAATCAAGTGTATTATAGCAATCTTTGTGATATAATTAAAGAAAATGGTGACAATTTATGGAAGATAAAGAAATGTTTTTTGATATAGATGAGATGTATGATTGTGAATTTTCTTGTTTTAAAAAAAATAAAGGGAATACAGTGTTTTCTGATAAGAAAAATCAAAATCTTGAAAGGGCTAATTATTTATCATTAAAATATTATAGTGATGACGTAATATTTAATTATATAAAATCAAGAGCGCAAGAGCCTTATATAATTATTAAATCAATGGATAAAATCCTAGATTATCAATTAAAAGATTTTATGTGTGTAAAGTATAACTATTTCAAAATAGAAAATGATGCATATGAAAAATATTACAATAAAGAATTTAATGTAGAGATTGTAAATTCTAAAAACATTCATATTTTAGGTGAGTTAATCCTTAAATCAACGCATGACGAAAGAATAAAGAATAGAATTTTAGATGCGATTTTAAAAACTTACGACTTAACATATTTTGTTATTTTTTATAAAAGAAAACCAATAGGTTATGTTAGCCTATATAATTATTATGAATACGGAAAAATAGAAGATTTATACATTTTAGAAGAACATAGAGGGCTTAATGCTTCAAAACATTTGTTGTCAGCTATAATTATGAGTAGTAGTGCTACTACATTCTACGTATTATCAACTCTTGATGAATATTATAGACATATAGGATTTTTGCATGAGGGAGAAGTTTATTTTTATTTTAAATATTTTGTTGTTTAATTACAAAATAAAATATGATATTATTTAATTAAAGAAAAGAGGGATTTTATGAGTATTATTTTAGATGATTATTTAATGAATGAAGAAATATCTGAAGATGACATTTTAGATCTTGTAGAATCTAAAATACCTAATCTTTATTTTGTTGCGCCACTTTTAAAAATGGAAGGAGTGCTATTTGATGATAGAAAATATTTTGATCTTTTTTCAAAAGTATTAATTCTTCGTGGGGAAGATAAAATTTTAGATGTCTACAATTTATTATTCTTTTGGTTAAAAGATTATAATTTGCCAGGTTCACTACAAATTAGGGAATTTTTAATACATACTGAGCGTAAAAAATTTATGGCAGGAGTTTATGCCGCAATAATTTTAGCTCATGATGATGAAAATGAAGATTGGTTATCTAATTTATTATCTACACTTGCAGAACGTGATAATGGTGAAGTTGGAAATATGTGTGAATATATGATTGATAATGAAGAATATGAAAATAGTTATATTCAGTTATTGGATTTAATTGAAAAATCTGCCAATATTGACGAATTTGATGAGGATTTTAGCGTAGAAGAGTAGTTTTAACTGCTCTTTTTTATTTAAAGATTGAATAAAATACTACAATTTGGTAAAATGTTTTTGTATTTGAAAAGGATATGGTGAATATGAAATTAGGATTATGCGGATATGGAATTATAGGTAGAGGAGTATTTACCTTAGTTTCTAATATTAAAGAAAAATATAATTTAGAAATAAAAAAAGTGTTTGATCTTCCAAACAAAAAAGAAATGTTACAAGACTTACTTGTAACAGATATTAATGATGTTATTTTTGATGATGAAATTGAAACTGTTATTGAAGCATTAGGGGGACATGATCTTCCATACCAAGTTATTTCTGGTTCATTAAAGAAAGGTAAGAATGTTATAACTTCAAATAAAGAAGTAGTATCAGCTCATCTTGAGGAATTCTTAACGCTTGCAAAAGAGAATAATTGTTCATTTTTATTTGAAGCATCAGTTGGTGGAGGAATTCCTATTATTCGTTCCTTAATTGATAATAGTAAAATAAATGAAATCAACGATATTTTTGGTATTTTAAATGGTACTACAAATTATATTTTAACTAAGATGAGTGATGAGAACTTATCTTTTGAAGATGCATTAAATCTTGCAAAGAAAAATGGATTTGCAGAAGCTAATCCTGCTGCAGACCTTGAAGGTCTTGATGGAGTAAGAAAAATCAATATACTATCATCACTTGCTTATGAAGGAAATATATTAAATGATGATATTTTCCATTATGGAATTACTTCTGTTACAAAAGAAATTTTAGATGATATTAAATCTAGAGGATATGTGTTAAAATTTGTTTGTTCATCTCACAGAGATGGAAATGATGTAACAATCCGTGTTGAACCAACTATGGTACCATTTTCTCATCCTCTTGCGACAGTTAAAAATGAATTTAATGCTGTGCAATTTACAGGATCTACAAATGATACCCTACTTTTCTATGGTAAAGGTGCTGGATCAATTCCTACTGCATCTGCAATAATTGCTGACTTAGTCGCAATTATCGAAGGAAGAGGTAAAATTTCATACACTAACAAAAATAAGCTTAATATCAATCGTAAGAAGAATTTAGAAGGAAGTTACTACGTGATTGACAGACTTGGTAATATTGAAATTAAATCTAATATTACAAATGATACATTAGAGGCTTCTAAATTCTACGCAAGAATTATTTAATATGAAAAGTTTAAAAATAAATTTTATTATTGCTACTATATTTTTGGTTTTAAATCTTGTATTAATACCACTTGGTATATATGCAAATCATCAATCACTAAATTTATATTTGGCTATAGTAGGATCTATATTAATCCCTTTTATTTTACCATGTGCACAAATTGTATTTAAAAAAGATTGGCCAATGTTATTCCAAATTATAATATGCTTACATACATTTATGGGACTATCTTTTTCAACAACATTTAATATGTATATGTATTATAAAAATTGGGATATGATATTGCATGGCCTTTTTGGCGTAGAAGCTCTAGCTTTTGGATATTATATAATACTACAATATGATATGATAAAACTTCCTATCTACATTAAAATATTGTTGTTATTAACATTTGTATTAGGACTAGCGGCATTTTGGGAAATCATTGAATTTACTTTTAGTAATATTACTGGAAATGATGTTCAACATGTTTTTGATGAAAGAGAAAAAAATGGTGTATATGATACTATGTGGGATATAATAATTGCACTTATTACATCATCGATAACAATTGTTTTATTTTTAATAGATAAATTATTTAATAAAAAATTAATGAATTTAATTTATAAAAGCCTAAATTATGAAGAAAAGAGTGATTTAAAGTGACATTTAATAAAATACTTTTGATTATATATGTTATTTGGATCTTATTAGTATCAATTATAACTTTAATTTTATACGCTAAAGACAAGAAGATGGCTACTAAAAATTCTGGTCCAAATAGAATTAAAGAAAAAACATTACTATCAACTACATGCCTTGGTGGCGCGTTTGGTGCATTTATTGCAAGAATTTTATTTAGGCATAAAACAAACAAAATATATTTTTCAATTGTTATATATTTATCTTTATTCCTTCAAGCTGCAGGACTTGGGTTCCTAATAGCTATGGCAATATGAGAGGAGATTTTTTATGGGAAAAGAAAAAACTTCTTTAGAAAAATCACATTCTAAATTATCTAATACTAAACTTACATTTATTTGTATTTTGTTATCTATTGGTTTTGTTTTTATATTTGCTGGGTTAGCTTTGGTTGATTCTTATAAGGCAGTAGGTATTACAGTTTCTCTAATAGCTTTAGTGGTTTCTTTATTTGGACTTATTTTAGTACAAAAATTTACAAGATAAGGCATATTAAATATGCCTTTTATTTCTTTATGGAAGTAGGTGATTTTATGCAAGTATCAGGACTTATTTATGATATTGATATCAATAATAGAATATTTTCGTTGAAGTGTGGAAAGAATTTAAAATACTTTTATTGTAGTAATGGATTAATGAGAAAATTCAAAAAATATTTATTTGAAGGAATTCTTGTATCTTTTGTTTGTGAGGATATATGCGTTAACAAGAATAATGTATTAGTATATCAAGTTAATTTCTTTAAAGAAATTGATTCTGTATACAAGTCTTTCAGGGTTAAGCATTATTCTAAACCAAGAATATCTAGTGAATTAAAAGATTTTGTTAATACCCTAGATAATTTAATGTTTATCGACTTAGAGATGTCAATGCCTGGGTATAATAATGCACCAAAGGATTTTTTGATTGAACTAATTCAAGCATCATACATAATAACTGATAAAAACTTTAATGCAATTACAAAAACTAATCTTCATATATTACCAACTATTAATAAATTTTTAACTGATAGATGTATGGATTTTTTAAATATAACATATGATGAATTACAATTTAAAGCTGTACCGTTTAAGAAATTTTATAATCAGTTTAAAAAAGATATAATAAAATATAATCCTACGATTATAATTTTTGGTAAAAACGATAAACTTTTTTTAGAAAAAGCATATAAAACTAATAATGTTTCAAGTTTGCAGCAGTATACTAGGTTTGTTAATTTATCTCAATTATTAAAAAATTATTACGAATTATCGCAAGACCCAGGGCTTTTTAAATCTTATGAGCTGATGTATAAAACAGCATTGCCTACTCAGAAACATGATGCATTTGAGGATGCATATTATACATATTTAGTATTTAAAAAATTTAGAGAAGAACTGAATAAATAAAAAGCACTTACATTTGTAAGTGCATTTTTTTAAGCTTTAACAGTCATAAATATAGGTATAACTATAGGCTTTCTATCTGTTTTAGATTTTATAAAGTTTTGTAAATCTAAAGATATATCATTTCTTAATTGAGGTGTTATCTTAGCACCTTTTTTGATTCTTTGGATTAAATCATTTTTAACAAATTCGATAAATGATTTTGTAAGAGCCTCACTATCCTTCATGTATATAAAACCACGTGATACAACTTGAGGTTCTACGATAAGCTCTAGTGTCTTCTCGTTTAGAGTAAATATAATAGAGAAAAGTCCATCTTCAGAAAGAGTACGTCTTTCTTGAATCAAACTATTATCTATATCACCAATACGTGTTCCATCAATGTATACTTCGCCAGCTTGTACTTTTTGGTATGCAACTCTATATGAATCATTTTTGAAGCACAACACATCACCACATTCAAGTATTATATTGTTTTCAGGTTTAACACCGCATTCAATCGCAAGTTCGGTGTGAACCTTTTGCATTCTATATTCTCCATGAACAGGAACAAAATATTTTGGTTTTACAAGAGATTGCATAAGCTTTAAATCACCTTGACTTGCATGTCCAGAGGCATGTGTGTCATTAAGAGGTGAGTTAGTAATAACATTACATCCGTTTTTGAATAATTGATTGATAGTTTTGTTTACACCCTCTTGATTTCCAGGAATTGGAGAAGAAGAGAATATAACAGTATCTCCTGGAATCAATTTTATTGATCTATGAGAACCATTTGCGATTCTTGATAAGGCCGCAAGTGGTTCACCTTGAGAACCTGTAACAAGTAATGTTACTTCGTTAGGTTTAAGACCATTGATAGCTTGTGAATCAATAATTGTTTCAGGCTTAGCTTTGATATGACCAATTCTCATACCAACTTCAATGGTTTTTTCCATTGATCTTCCGAATACACAAACTTTTCTGTTGTTTTCTTCTGAAATCTTAATTATTTGTTGAACACGGTACATATTAGAAGCAAACGTTGCGACAATAATACGTGAATCAATATGAGAGAATAAGTCTCTTAAAGATTGTTCTACAACTTTTTCTGATTTAGTAAAACCATCAACGGTAGCATTAGTAGAATCAGCTAGCATACATAAGCAGCCTTGTTCACCTAATTTTGCGAGTTTTTCAAATTCTACACCAGGTCCTATTGGAGTAAAGTCAAATTTGAAATCTCCTGTGTGGAATATATTTCCATATTTTGTATGAAATACAAAACCATAAGAATCAGGAATAGAGTGATTTAATCTAATTGTTGAAACAGAACAATTAATGAACTTAAAAATACTATTTTCATTATATGTAATAATTTCGGGTATTTTTATATCTTTATATTCTGAAAGTTTATTTAAAATTAAATCTATTGCGACTCCTGCCGCATATATCTTTGGTATTTTTACTTGCATTAATAAGAATGGAATACCACCAATATGGTCTTCGTGTCCGTGAGTTATAAAAAGACCTACTATTTTTTCTTGATTGTTTCTTAAATATGTGAAATCTGGAATAACATAATCAACACCTAACAAATGTTCATCTGGGAAAAGGATTCCGGCATCAACTATGAATAATTGGTCATGAATGTCAAAAACATAACAATTCATACCAACCTTTCCAAGACCACCTAAAGCGTAAAAACCAATTTCGTCTTTACCTTTGATTCTTGCACTAGTCATTATTATCCTCCTACTTTTATTTAGTTTATAAAATAAGTTTTTTATACTAAAAGATTATACTATATTTTTTTTCTAAATGCTAGAAAAATAAATGAAAAATCTAGCCTTTTTTAGCTAGATTATTATTTATTAATGAAGTTTAAGAAATCATTGTAGATATCATTCTTACAATCTTCATTTAATAATTCATGTCGTAGATTTTTATATTCTTTTAAAGTTAAATCTTTAAAACCTTGTTTGTTAAGTAATTTTTGAGATAAATTAACACCTTTATTGCCACCTACAACTGGATCATCTGAACCATATAGAAGAAGAATTGGTATATTTGAAACAGAACTTTTATATTTATTTTTTCTTCCTATTTTATGTAGTAAGTGATGTAAGTCGTTATAAGCAGAATTTGTAAATTCAATTCCACAAAGTTTATCTTTTTTATAATTTTCTACATTTTCTTTAGATAAACTTAGCCAAGACAGTTTATCACCATCTTTTGATGATTTTTCAAATGGTCCTAATGTAATATTATGTAAAAATTTTGAATATTTATGTTTGCCTTTAAATGTTTTAGTGATATTTGAGAAAAATATAGCCATAAATGCTAATCTGTTGTAGTTAGGGAAACCTGAAAGAACGACTTTACCATATAGATTAGAATTTTTAAATATTACATTTCTTGTGATTATTGAACCCATTGAATGTCCATAGATTATAAGATTGTCAATTTTTAATTCATCTTTAATATATTTAGATATTTCAACTTGATCTAAAATTAATGCTTCATAACCTTTATTTACTTTAAAAAATCCTAATTCTTTAGCATTTTCACCATGCCCTCTCAAATCTGATGTTACGCATGCATAACCATTTTTATTTAGGAATTTCGCAAAATCTTCGTATCTATTTTGGTGTTCTTGCATTCCGTGAACAATTTGAACGCAACCTTTAGGATTATCTATATTGTATATTTTTAGATATAATGTTTCGCCATCAAATGATGTTAGTTTTGTATATTCCATTATTTTTTCCTCCACTTTTGAACTTATTATAAAGTATTTTCTTGCTTTAAACCACATAAATATTTAGAAAAATTAGAAATTAAATAATACTTTAATTAATATCAAACTAAAATATAATTTGTGTCTATTTTTATGTGGATAATGATGTTCGGAACGAAACTGCCTTCATCTTAGGAAAATTATAAGAAATCCTAACAGCTTGTCGTGGAATTAAAGTCACAAACTGGAGATGATAAAATCTCTTATTGGACGGCTGTGTTTATTAATTGTGATGGAACGTTCTTATCCAATACATATATGGTTACGTATAGGCAGTCATGGATCTACAAAAAGTTCGAATTAATTGAAATAAGGTTTTCTTTTGAAAAATAGTTTAGAATAGCATCGCTGGTAAAATATGTTTTAGATAATGACATTTCTATATTAAAATTAAATAGTTCTTGTTGTGTGAATTTCTAGTTAACTAGTTTTGAAGATGATTTTAAATTGTTTATAATCATTATTATTGAAATATAAAGTTTAGAGTAGTGGAAATTTTGTTAGTTTCCACTACACGAAAGATTTTCTAAAGAATGATAAAATTTGAATATTAATTGTAAAAACTATGAAGTATAATTTATAGGTATATTATAGAATTTTAAAAAAACATCAACAATTAATAATATAGATAGGTAAGTATAATAAAACTATACAAGGATTTAAAAGTGTGATATACTTTTTTTGAATTTAAATAAAATGGAGATAATAATATGAAAGCTAGTCAAATGTTAATTAACACTTTAAGAGAAGCGCCAAATGAGGCTAAAATTGATTCGCATATTTTACTTTTACGTAGCGGAATGTTAAAGAATATGGTTTCAGGGATTTATAACTATATGCCACTTGGTTTACGTACTTTAAAGAAAATAGAATCAATCATTAAAGAAGAAATGGATAAATCAGGAGCACAAGAAATTTTATGCTCTGCAATTCAACCAAAAGAATTATGGGAAGAATCAGGAAGATGGAGTAAATATGGACCTGAACTTATGAGATTTAAGGATAGACATGATCGTGAATTTTGTTTAGGACCTACTCATGAGGAAGTATTTACTGATATTGTAAAACAAACAGTTAAATCTTCTAAACAACTACCTCTTATCTTATATCAAATACAAACTAAATATCGTGATGAATTTAGACCTAGATTTGGATTAATGCGTTCACGTGAATTTATAATGAAGGATGCTTATTCTTTTGATAAAGATGAAGCAGGATTAGAAAAAAGTTATCAATTAATGTATGATACATATACTAATATTTTCACAAGATTTCACTTGAATTTCCAACCTGTTTTAGCTGATACAGGTAATATTGGTGGAAATGGGTCACACCAATTTATGGCACTTTCTGATGTAGGAGAATCTACTATCATATATAATGAAGAGTCAGGATATGCAGCAGACCAAGAAAAGGCTACATCTAAACTTGATATGTATAAAGGACACGCAGTAGGTGAAGTTAAAAAAATAAATACTCCTGCACATGGAACTATTGATGAACTTGTTACATTCTTAAATGAAGATAAAAGAAATCTATCAAAGACAATGGTATATCATGATTTCATGAATGAAAAATATATTATTGCGATGGTTCGTGCGGATAGAGATGTAAATATTATTAAACTTGTAAATGAATCAAATTCAAATGAGAACTATCTACGTCTTGCGACAGATGAAGAAATTGATTCGTTGGGACTTGTAAGAGGATTTATAGGGCCAGTAGGAATTGATTCTAAATTTGATATTTATGTTGATGAAGAACTAAGTGTTATGGATGGATTTTTAGTTGGAGCAAATGAAAAAGACTATCATTTGATAAATGTCAAATATGGTAGAGATTTTAATGGAAAAGTATGTGACTTAAGATTAGTTACAGAAGGATGTTTAGATCCAATTAATGGTTTACCATTAAAACAAGCTCGTGGAATTGAAGTAGGACAAATATTTAAACTTCAAACAAAATATTCAGAAAGTATGAAATGTAATTTTGTTGATGAAGATGGAAAAAATAAACCAATGATAATGGGATGTTATGGTATTGGTGTTACAAGAACACTTCAATCCATTGTTGAACAATACCATGATGAGGCTGGTATTAAGTGGCCAATAAATGTTGCGCCATATCATGTAGCTGTAGTTCCTGTTAAATTTGAAGATGAAGCACAACAAAAACTTTCATTAGATATTTATAATGAATTGTTAAAGAATAATGCAGAGGTTGTGCTAGATGATCGTAAAGCTGGTCTTGGAATGAAATTGAAGGACTGGGAATTAATTGGACTACCTTACGATATTATTGTTGGTAAGAAGGCAGTAGATGGAATTGTTGAATTAGTATATAGAGATACACTTGAAAAGGTTGAAATGAATTATTCTAACGCAATAAATATTGTCTTAGATTCAATAAAGAATATGTAATATACAAAAAGAATGATTAACTTAAAAATTTGATACAAATTTAATGTGTTAAGTTTGAATTTTAATCGTTCTTTTTTTAGTTAAAATTTGTTTGCATAAAATTTACACATGTTCACATATCACGCATATATCTTTCACATATATACAAGTGTATGTGTATGGCAAACATAAAATAATCTTTGATTTTGCTAAAATTACAAAATAAATTATCTTCTTTAATATTGTTGACAAGCATTCTAAAAAGGTATAAAACAAGAGCATATTTTTTGAAAGTAGGAGTTTTAATTATGACAAGAGTTTATAATTTTAGTGCAGGTCCAGCCGTATTACCTGAAGAAGTTTTAAAAGAGGCAAAAGATGATTTATTAGATTATAAAGGATGCGGAATGTCCGTTATGGAAATGAGTCATAGATCTAAAATGTTCGACAAGATCATTAAGGATGCAGAGGCTGATTTAAGAGAGTTAATGAATATTCCTTCAAATTATAAAGTATTATTCCTTCAAGGAGGAGGAAGTCAACAATTTGCGATGGTTCCAATGAACTTAATGAAGAATAAAAAAGCTGATTATATCATTACTGGTCAATGGGCTAAAAAAGCATATCAAGAAGCTTTAATTTATGGAGATGCTAAACAAGTCGCATCATCTGCTGACAAAACATTCTCATATATTCCAGATTGTTCTAATCTTCCAATTAGAGAAGATGCAGATTATGTTTATATTTGCGAAAATAATACTATTTACGGAACTAAGTTTCCTACATTACCTAATACAAAAGGTAAAATTTTAGTAGCTGACCAATCATCAATGTTCTTATCTGAACCTGTTGATGTAACAAAATATGGATTAATTTTTGCTGGAGTACAAAAGAATGTAGGACCAGCTGGAATGGTAGTTGCGATTATAAGAGAAGATTTAATCACAGAAGATACACTTCCAGGTACACCTACAATGCTTAAGTATAAGACTCAAGCAGATAATGATTCATTATATAATACTCCAAACTGTTGGTGTATATATATTTGTGGTTTAGTATTTAAGTATTTATTAAAGAATGGTGGACTTGAAGGAGCTAAACAACGTAATATTGAAAAAGCTAAAGTTTTATATGATTATCTAGATAGTTCTAAATTGTTTGTAGGAACTGTTGAAAAGAATTCACGTTCATTAATGAATGTGCCATTCATTGTTAATCCAAATGTTATAACAGATCCTGAAAAGAAGGCAGCATTAGAAGATAAATTTGTAAAAGAAAGTAAAGCTGCTGGTCTTGAAAACTTAAAGGGACATAGAACAGTTGGTGGTATGAGAGCATCTATTTATAATGCTATGCCTAAGGCTGGTGTTGAAGCACTAGTTGCGTTCATGAAGAAATTTGAAGAAGAAAATTTAAAGTAATTGAAGGAAGATAAAAATGACTAATATTAATTGTTTAAACGCTATATCAAAAGTAGGACTTGATGTATTTACTTCTGATTATAAATTAACAGATGATTTTAATGATGCAGATGCAGTTCTTGTTCGTTCACAAGAAATGAAAGATATGGAATTTAATAAAAAGCTTAAAGCTATAGCAAGAGCTGGAGCTGGAGTTAATAATATTCCTTTAGATAAAGCCGCATTAAATGGTATTGTTGTATTTAATACACCAGGAGCTAATGCTAATGCTGTAAAAGAATTAGTTATCGCAGGATTATTGCTTGCAGCACGCGATGTTGTAGGTTCAATAAACTGGGTATATGATAATAAAGACGATAAGGCTATTGCTAAAACTCGTGAAAAAGCTAAAAAAGCATTTGCTGGAACTGAAATTCTTGGTAAAAAACTAGGAGTTATAGGACTTGGAGCAATCGGTGTTAAAATTGCAAATTCTCTAGTAGCCCTTGGAATGGAAGTTGTAGGATGTGACCCTTATTTATCAGTTCAAAATGCCTTAAATCTTGATTCAAGAGTAAAAATTGTAAAAACTAATGAAGAAATTTATAAAACATGTGATTATATAACAATTCATGTACCTTTACTTGATTCAACTAAGGAAATGATTAATAAAAATACAATTGCAATGATGAAGGATAATGTAGTTATTCTAAACTTTGCTCGTGATTTATTAGCTAATGAAAAAGATATTCTTGACGCATTAGATAATAATAAGATTAGAAAGTATGTAACAGATTTTGCAAATGAAGTTGTATCAGGACATGAAGGGGTTATTGCACTTCCTCATCTAGGAGCTTCTACAGAAGAGGCTGAAGATAACTGTGCAAGGATGGCTGCATTGCAAGTTATGGATTATATTGAAAATGGAAATATTAAAAATTCAGTAAATTATCCTGCAGTAGATGCTGGAATCTGTGCTGATAATGCACGTATCACAATTTGCCATAAGAATGTTCCAAATATGGTTGCGCAATTCACAACAATTCTTGGAGAAAATAATATTAATATTTCTAATATGGTAAATAAGAGCCGTGGAGATTATGCTTATACAATACTTGATGTTGATAATAAAGATGATGGTATCATTGAAAAATTAGCAAACATTGAAAATGTATTTAAAGCAAGACTTATTACAAAGTAGGAGTTTTATATGATAAAAATAGGTATGCCTCAATTATATGAATTTGATACAATTGAAGATAATTTAAAATTGGCTAAAGAACTCGGATTAGATTTTGTTGAATTGAATCTTAATTTTGGATATTGTCGTAAAGAAATGGAAGAAGGAAATATTGCAGAACTTTTAAGAAAATATGATTTAGAAGCTACTCTTCATTTCTACGATGAAGCTGATATGGGTTCTTATCAAGAAGTTGTAGATGCATATCTTTTACATCTAGAGCGTTATGCAAGTCTCGGCGAAGGGTATATTCATCAAATCAATATGCATTTAATCCCAGGTCCAGTTGTAACAATATCTGGAGTTAAAAATTATATTTATGAAAAAGAATATGATGAATATATTAAAAGATTAGTTGATAATTTTAATAAAGCATCATTGATATGTAAAAAACATAATATAAATATGGTTATTGAAAACACAGATAATATACCATCATATACAACAAGAACTTATCATGATTTATTAAAAAATAAATTTAGATTTTGTTATGATATAGGTCATGATCATTTATCCAACGATATAGTATGGAATTTGCTAAAAGATATTAATTTAGAATTTGATGAATTCCATATTCATGATGCTAAGGATAGAAAAAAATGTCATTTAGCTTTAGGTGAAGGTGTACTTGATGTTAAAAAGTTTAAAAATTTAGCAATAAAAAATAATGCGTATGTTGTTCTTGAGGTTAAACAAAAACAAGATTTAGTAGTATCTGTACCATTATTTAAAAGTCTATAAAATTAAAGCAATTGGAATGTTATAAAGTAATATTCCATTTTTGCTTTTAATAAAAATTAAAATATGATAGAATCAATGTGGTGAAAAATATGGCAGAAGATAGAAGATATCATAATAGATTTAGAAATAAAAAAATTAATAACAAACCAATTATGCAAAAGGAAGGAGCGCCTAAAACTATAGAAAAAAAGGTAGTAGATCCTAATGCACCAGAGCGCCTTCAAAAATTTATGGCAGAATGTGGAATTGCGTCTAGAAGAAAATGTGAAGAATTAATTCTTGCAGGAAGAGTTAGAGTAAATGATGAAATAGTAAAAGAATTGGGTACTAAAGTTGGTAAAAAAGATAGTGTTTATGTAGATAATAAACTGATTTTAAAAGAGGAAAAGGTTTATTATGCTCTATATAAACCAGTAGGATATCTTACTGCTGTATCAGATGATAGAGGACGTAAAACAATAATGGATTTAATCTTGCCTGAAGATTTAAAGAAACAAAGAATTTATCATGTAGGACGTCTTGACTATGATACGTCAGGGCTTTTACTTCTAACAAATGATGGTGAATTAGCTAATAGGCTTTTAAAATCTGATAATTTTGTATCAAAAACTTATGTCGCAAGAATAAAAGGTATTTTTAATTATGCATCGCTTGAAAAACTTACAAGAGGAGTGTTTATCGAAGGTATTAAAACTAAACCAGCTAAAGTTGAGCTTATATCGATAGACAAAACTAATAATTCATCTTTAGTGCGAATTACGATTAGTGAAGGTAGAAATAGACAAATAAGAAAAATGTTTGAAGTGGTAGGGTACGAAGT
This sequence comes from Parabacteroides distasonis, assembly GCA_963623875.1. Taxonomy (GTDB): domain Bacteria; phylum Bacillota_I; class Bacilli_A; order Acholeplasmatales; family Anaeroplasmataceae; genus UBA3206. The sequence goes on from CAVFNL010000008.1 coordinate 96,304, forward strand.
AAAACACTTAAAGCGTGAAGTGTTTGCAGGTATCACGCTAGATGGTCTTGTAGAAGGATCATATAGACCCCTTACAATTCATGAAATAAAAGTTCTTTATGGTATAAAATAATATTCATAATTAAAAGGTGTGATGATAATTTGTAATATAAAATCACATTTTTTTATTTTATATTACAAACAGTATAAATTATGAAAAAACAATAGTTGGAATGTATAATGCTTGATTTAAATTAGTAAATTATTTAGTGCCATTTTTTTAACATATAATATTTTCTTATGATAATATAATAAAATTGTTTTTTCTAAGATGTATAACTTACATTGATAATTAATGCTATTATTTTTTAAACGTTGATATTAATCCACTTTTATGCTAAAATTTAATAAGATAAGGTTTGGTGAAAATATGAATAATTTTCAAGTTGCCATAGATGGACCAGCTGGAAGCGGTAAGTCATCTATATCTGGTATTGTTGCGGATAAATTAATGTTTAGTCATCTCGATACCGGTGCTATGTATAGGGCTGTGTGCCTAGAAGCTTTACACAGAGGAATTAATTTAGATGATGAAAATGAATATAGTTTTTTAACTGATATTAAGATTATAAATAGTAAAAATCATACATATCTTAATGATATTGATGTTTCTAAAGAAATAAGAAGTGAAGAAGTTTCAAGTAATGTATCAAGAGTTTCTAAAATTAAAGTTGTTAGAGAAAAAATGGTTGAATTTCAAAGAATTTCTGCATCTAACGGTAATGTTTTAATGGATGGAAGAGATATAGGTACTGTAGTACTTCCTAATGCGGATGTTAAAATATTTTTAACAGCTTCTGTAGAATGTAGAGCACAAAGAAGATATAAAGAGTTAAAAGAAAGTGGAGACGAAAGGTCTTTAGAAGATATTAAAAAATCAATTGAAGAAAGAGATTATATGGATTCACATCGTGAAATATCTCCACTTAAAATGGCTGATGATGCAATACTTGTTGATACTACATCAATGAGCATTGAAGAAGTTTGTAATAAAATAATTGAAATTATTGAAAAGAGGATGAATAGTATGGAACAAGAAAAAAGTTTTGATGAATTATTGAAGGAATCTATTATAGATATAAAAGTAGGAGATACAGTAAAAGGTAAGGTTGTCTCAATTATTGATGACAAAACATGCGCAGTTTCTATTGATGGTGCATATACTGAAGGTATAATTCACTTAGATCACTATGATGTTGATACTGCAGGTAAGAAATTTAATGATTATGTTAAAGTCGGAGATGAAATCGAAGCCGTTGTTACAAAAGTATCTTTTGATGAAACAAATCAAATTTTATTATCTAGACTTGATTTAGCTAAAAAAGATGCGGCAGTTAAGTTTGTGAGCGAAAATGATGGTAAACCATTTAATGTATCTGTTGTAAGAGTACTTGATAAGGGTTATGTAACAACTTCTAATGGAGTAAGATTCTTCTTACCAAAAAATGATGTATCAAAAGAACTTAAGAAGGGGGATAAAATAAATGTTGTGCTTCTTAAGTTTGATGAAGAAAAATCCCAAGGATTAGTCTCAGCAAGAGCACTTGAAAGAGCAATTGAAGCTGAAGAAAAAGCAAAAGAACTTAATAGTACTAAAGTTGGAGATGTTATTGAAGGTGAAGTTTGCCGTATTGAACCATATGGTATATTTGTTCAATTTGGTAAATTAAGAGGAGTGGTAAGACTTAAAGAATTAAGTCATGAATATATTGAAAATCCAACTTCAAAATATACAATAGGACAAAATGTGTCAGCAAAAGTTATTTCTCTTGAAAATGGAAGAATTGATTTATCTTTTAAGGCTTTAACAAAGTCTCCGATTGAAGCCTATGTAGAAACTCATAAAGTTTCTATGGTAGTAGAAGGTACTGTTGTTCAAAAATTACCATTTGGTATAGTTTTAAAATTAGATGAAAATGTTACAGGATTACTTCATAGAAGTGAATTCTCATGGAATCCAAATGATAATCTAGATGCATCGCTTAAGATTGGTGATGTGGTATCGTGTGCAATTATTTCAATCGATGTTGCAAAAAAGAAAATATCATTATCTCGTAAAGCATTAATTGACAATCCTTGGTCAAGAGTAAATGCTAAAAAAGGAGATTTAATTGATGCAAAAGTAACTGAAGTTACTCCTAAAGGACTTAAGATTGAAACTCTTGGAGTTGATGGATTCATTTCATTAAAAGATATAATATTAGATAATGGTTCGAATAAACTACAAGATAGTTATCAAGTAGGTGATGAAGTAAAGGCTATAATCACAAAAGTAGATCCTAAGAGTTGGATTTTAAATGCATCAATTAAGATGTATCAAGAAGATTTAGCAAGAAAAGAATTTGAAAAATATCAAGATATGGATAAAGAAAAAGATACACCTACAACTATAGGAGATATTTTAAACAATAAAAATAATAAATAAGGTGATATTATGTTAGGAAAGGTAGCAATCGTTGGTAGACCAAATGTAGGTAAATCAACTCTATTCAATAGAATAATTGGAACTAGATTATCTATCACAGATGATCAACCTGGTGTTACCCGTGATAGAATTTATTATAAGGCTTCATGGTTAAATAAAGAATTTATGATGATTGATACAGGAGGTATTGAACTTTCTGATCAACCATTCCAAGTAGAAATTAAAGCTCAAGCTGAAATTGCTATGGAAGAAGCTGATGTAATAATTTTCTGCGTAGATTGTAGAAGTGGAGTAACAGAAGATGATACTTATGTTGCAAAGCTACTTTATCGTTCAAAAAAGCCAGTTATAGTGGCTGTTAATAAAGTTGATGATCAAAAATTTTTAGACAATATTTATGAGTTTTATTCATTAGGTCTAGGAAATCCAATTCCAATTTCTTGTACACAAGGAATAGGGGTGGGAGATTTACTTGATGAAGTAATAGCTCATATTGAGAATAAAGTTGATGTTAAATATGATGATGCGACTACATTTTCCCTTATAGGAAGACCAAATGTAGGAAAATCATCTCTTACAAATACCCTACTTTCGGATGATAGAGTTATTGTATCTCCAATAGCTGGTACTACAAGAGATGCGATTGATACAAGATTTACAGCTTATGGAAAAGATTATGTTGTAATAGATACTGCAGGTCTTAGAAAAAGAGGAAAAATATATGAAAATACTGAAAAATATTCAGTATTGCGTACTGTTGATGCAGTCGCTAGATCATATGTTATTTTATTACTATTAGACGCTGAGACTGGTATTATTGATCAAGATACACATGTAGGTCAAATTATAGATGAATATAATAGACCATGTATAATTGTAGTAAATAAATGGGACACGGTAAAAAAAGATTCTAAAACAATGGATGTATGGACTAAAGATGTACGTGAAAAATTTAAATATTTGGATTTTGCACCTATTGTTTTCTTAAGTGCTAAGGAAAGACAAAGAGTACATACGTTATTTCCACAAATAGACAGAGTAGCAGAAGCGTATAAAACAAGAGTTAAGACTTCTGTATTAAACGATGTTTTTGCGGATGCAATCGCAATGTTCCCACCATCTGAATGGAATGGAGGGAAAGCTAAATTCTATTATATTTCACAGGTTGGAATTGAGCCTCCTACATTTGCGATTTTTGTAAATGACCCTAATTTCGTACATTTCTCATATATGAGATACCTAGAAAATCAACTTAGAAAGAATTTTGATTTCTTCGGTACGCCAATTAAGATTGAATTAAGAAAGAGAGATTAAAGTTAATGAAAATAGGAATTATAGGTGGTGGTTCTTGGGGGACTACCCTTGCACAAGCTCTTACCGATAATAATAATGAAGTATTGATTAGAGATATAAATGAGAGTTTTGTTGAAAAAATAAATAGTACACATTTACATCCGTTCTTTGATAAAAAAATACCTGAAAGCATTAAAGCTACAACTGATTTAACAAAATTAGTGAACTTTAGTGATACGTTAGTTTTATGTGTTCCAACTAAATTTATGCGTGGAGTTTTAAAAGAATTATACCAAGTATCAAGTACAAAGAAAACGTTGATTAATGTTTCAAAAGGTATTGAACCTGATACATCATATCTTGTATCTCAAATCGTTTCACAAGAAATGAAAGATAAATTAGAGGACTACGTAGTTCTATCAGGACCTTCTCATGCAGAAGAAATGATTGAAAGAAAATTTACATGTCTTGTAAGTGCATCTGTAAATTTTGATGCAGCACAAAAAGTACAATTAATATTCTCTAATGATAAATATCTTCGTGTTTATACTTCGAACGATGTTATTGGAGTAGAAACAGGAGGATCTATTAAGAATGCTATTGCTGTTATATCGGGAGTTGCGACTGGTATTGGACTTGGAGAAAATGCAAGAGCTGCATTAATTACAAGAGGAATAAGAGAAACTATTAAAATTGTTGAAATTTTAGGTGGAAAAACTGAAACAGCATATGGCTTATCAGGAATAGGAGATTTAATTGTTACAGCTTCCTCAATGAATTCTAGAAATTTCCAAGCTGGATTAAGAATTGGGAAAGGTGAAGACTACAAACATGTTCTTGAAACATCAGCTCAAACAGTTGAAGGAATCAGAACTATAGAGGCAGCACATATAATTGGTAAAAATTATAATGTTGAACTACCTTTAATAGACCTTGCATATAAGGTATTATTTGAAGGTGTTAACATTAAAGATGCGATGGTTTTACTTTTAAATAGAGATTTAAAACAAGAATAAATTTATTAAGGTATAGTTAGAAATAACTATATCTTTTTTTTAAATGAGCTACTTTTGTAAAACGTTTTCAAATAAATGAAAAAAATGCGCTGATTATGCGATATTTCACTTGTTTTTAATAAAAATATTTAATATAATGAAATTAGAAATTAGGAGGATTTAAAATGTCACAAATTAACAAACAAGAATTAGTAAGCGAAATTGCTGAAAAAACAGGATTTACTAAAAAAGATGTTTTTGAAACAGTCGAGGCTTTAATTGAAACTATTACAAAACAACTTGCAGATGGTAATGAAGTAACATTAGCTGGGTTAGGAAAATTCGTTGTACGTGATAGAAAAGCTCGTACTGGTAAAAACCCTGCAACTGGGGAAGAAATCGAAATTCCTGAAACTAAAACAGCCGCATTTGTTGCTGCAAAAGCACTTAAGGATGCAGTAAAAGATTAATTTTGATTATTTGTAAAAAAGCATTTGTAAAAAACAAATGTTTTTTTATTCAATTAATATTTTTTATTGTATAATAATATATGAGGTGGATTTATGAAAATTGCAGTGATAGGTGCGGGTGCATCAGGCTTATTTTTAAGTATGTTATTAAAGGATAAATATGATATCACGATTTTTGAAAGAAATAAGAAAGTCGCATCTAAACTTTTAGCATCTGGAAATGGAAGATGTAATTTATTAAATAAAAATATAAATCCAGGCAATTATAATAATCCGCAATTTATAAAAAGGCTTTTAGATAAAGTATCATTTGTTGATATTTATAACATATTTAAAGAAAAAGGGTTAGAAATGATATCTGATGATGAAGGAAGAGTATATCCTTTGTCAAATATAAGTTCTACTGTTTTAAATATATTGCTTGAAAATATTAATGCAAAAATAATTTTAAATCACACAGTAAAAAAAATCACAAAAAATGGATCAAAATATATTATTGATGATTATCTAGAAGAATTTGATTATGTAGTTTTAGGGAGTGGATCTATTGCATCTCTTCCTATTGAAAAAATGGAAAGTACGTACAATTATCTTAATAGCTTAAATATTTTAAGAACAAAATTAAATCCATCTTTGGTTGGCTTTAAAACAAAAGAAGGATTTAAAAATATTCAAGGCGTTAGAGTGAAAGCTTTAGTTAAATTATATGTAGATTCTAAACTTATTTGCGAGGAAAGAGGGGAAGTTATTTTTAAAAATGATGGTATATCTGGTATTGTAATTATGAATATGTCATCATACTATAACAGATGTAATAAAAAGAATCCTTATTTAGTCCTTGATATTTTAGAAGGGTTAAATGATGTATATTTAAAAGGCGCACTTAATCCACTTTTATATGAATATGTTATAAAAAATAAAATAGATGTTCATAATTTTCTTATAAACATAATTTCTACATATGATTATACTTCGTCTCAAGTAGTTTCAGGAGGAGTACCTTTATTTCTTATAAATGATAATTTTTCCTTAGTTAATGATAATAACATTTATTTAATGGGAGAAATGCTTGATATAGATGGAGTTTGTGGTGGCTATAATATGTTTTTTGCGTTTGCGTCAAGTTATGTAATTGCAGGTGTTTTGGGATATGAAAATAAAAATAAATCAATTTAAAGTCCATGTGTCGAAAAAAGATATTTCACTTAATATTTTATTATCAAAGAAATATACCTTTTTAAAACAAAATATTAAAGAAATTATTATAGTAAAAGAAGCAATTGACGCAAGAGATAAGAATAATATATATTTAGTATACAATTTAATAGTTGAATTAATAAATGATGTAAAAATCATTAAATATGATAACTTTATTTCAAAATACGTAGATGAAGATATCAAATTAGAATATAAAAAATATTCATATAATGATAGACCTGTGATTATAGGCTTTGGACCAGCATCGATGTTTGCGGCACTATATCTTGCAAGATGTAATGCAAAACCAATTATAGTTGAAAGAGGATCTAGAATTGAAGATAGGGTTAAAGATGTTTTAGAATTTTTAGAAAATAAAAAAATAAACCCTAATTCAAATGTTCAATTTGGAGAAGGTGGAGCTGGTACGTTCAGTGATGGTAAACTTACAACATCTGTAAATGATTCGCTTATTAAATTTATAATAAAAGAATTTGTTGTACATGGCGCACCATCAAAAATAATATATGAATCAATGCCGCATATAGGTACAGACTATCTAAGAGAAGTTGTAAAAAATATTAGACTTGAATGTGAAAGTTTAGGCGCAACTTTTTACTTTAATACAACGTTTATTGATTTTAATAAAGAAGAAGATAATATCAAATGTATTTTAAGTAATGGATTAGTACTTGATACATCACATTTGCTTTTAGGGTTTGGACATTCCGCAAGAGATACAATTGAAATGCTTTATAAAAAAGGTTGTAATATGACACCTAAAAGTTTTAGTATGGGAGTAAGAATTGAACACACTAAAGATAGCATAAACTATGCTCAATATAAAGACTTTAAAGATGTATTACAACCTGCTTATTATAAATTATCAACTCATCTATCAAATGGTAGAGGTGTTTATACATTTTGTATGTGTCCTGGTGGAGAAGTTATGGCTTCTGCATCTGAAGATAAAACAATTGTTACAAATGGAATGAGTTATTTCAAAAGAGATAAAGAAAATTCAAATTCAGGGGTTTTAGTATCTATAGATCCTAACGATTATTATAAATCGTCGCCACTTGATGGGATATATTATCAAGAATATTATGAAAAGAAGGCATTTGAAATTTCAAATGATTATAGAGCCCCTGCAAATCTTGTGAAAGAATTTTTAGAAAATAAAGTTGCTAAATCGTTAAGAAGCGTTAATGCAACATACCCACATGGTATTTGCTTTACATCGTTTGATACATGTCTTCCACCATTTGTTGTAGAATCATTGAGGGAAGCATTACCTATATTTGATAAAAAATTAAAAGGTTTTGCAAATCCTGATGCGCTTCTTACAGGTATAGAATCAAGATCATCATCTCCAATTAGGATGTTAAGAGGAGATAATAGAATGTCTAATATATCAGGCCTATATCCTATAGGGGAAGGACCAGGGTATGCAGGGGGAATTACAAGTGCCGCACTTGATGGACTTAAAACTGCAATATTGATAGTTGAAGGTATTAAAAATGAAAATTGATTTACACAATCATTCAAATTATAGTGATGGAGTTTTATCAGTTTTAGATTTGATAAAACTTGCTTCATCGAAAAAAATTGACATTATGGCTATAACAGACCATGATTCGGTATATGGAGTTGAGGAAGCTGTTTCTTATGGAGAAAAATATGGAGTTCAAGTTATAAAAGGTATAGAATTATCAACCGTCTATAATCGTGAATCAGTACATGTTTTAGGTTTATTTAAGCATGGCATTGTGCCACAAGAAATTTATAACTTGCAAGTCGAAATGAATAAAAAAAGAAGAGAAAGATCAATTTTAATGATGAATAAAGTAAAAGAAATATTTAATGTAGAAATGGATATTTCTAAACTTTTAGAATCAAAAGATATCATTACTAGAGGAAATATGTTTTCACATCTTGTAGAATATAACCCTACCATAGATCCAAAAGAATTAAATAAAATGATATCTAATGATTCACCTGCATATATAGAATCAGCCAAATTTGAAACAAAGTATGGTATTGAATATCTAAAAAGAAATAATTGCTTTACTATTTATGCTCATCCTACATTATCTAAATTTGAAACTGTAGAAGAAGTTTTAAAACTTGGAGTAGATGCGATAGAATATAATTATCCTAAGAATAAAGAAGGAGATAAAGAAAGGTTTATAGAACTTGCTAAAAAATATAACATATTACTTAGTGCGGGCTCTGACTTTCATGGTGACCTAAAACATGATATGATAGGAACGTCAACTCTTCCTTACGAAGAATTTTTAAAAATATGGGAGGTAATAAAATGATAATAAAAGACGCAAAATATGTAACATCAGCACCTGATGTAGCACATTTTCCAGAAAGCAGAGTAGAATTTGTGTTTTGTGGAAGATCAAATGTAGGTAAATCCTCATTTATTAATATGCTTGTGAATAGAAAAAATCTTGCAAGAACATCTTCTAAACCTGGTAAAACACAATTGCTTAATTTATATTTAATAAATGAAGAAATATATTTCGTAGATGTACCTGGATACGGGTATGCTAATGTATCTAAATCTGAATTAGAATTATTCGCAAAAAGAGTAAATGGGTATTTTAGAGATTCTAAAAATTTAAAATGTGCATTTCTTTTAGTGGACGCACGTCATGATCCTACAAAATTAGATGTTGATATGTTAAATTATTGTAAGCATTATAATATTCCATTTGTGATTGTTATGACTAAAAGTGATGGAGTAGGTACAACAAAAATCTATTCTAGAATTAAAGCTACAAGAGAGGTTCTAGATCTTACGAAAGAAGATAAAATTATTGTTTCTTCAACATTAAAAAAAATAGGTGCACAAGAAGCGTTAGAAATTATAGATTCATATTTAATGTAAAATAAAGAGTTCCCAAAGTGATTTTGTTTAAAACAAATTATTTAAGGAACTCTTTTTGTTATATATTAGTGATATTAATTAAAACTAGAATATTTATTTAATTTATAAATAGAAATCTAGTGATATATTTTAACATTGCTAAACATATGTTAAAACTTGATATTTTTAACTATAATGATAAAATATAAATACATATAGCAAAAAGATTTTATACGAAAATTAATATATACGTATAATACTATCGTTGTATTAAAAAACACTATAGGTGGAGGAACAATATATGGTTAAAGAAGAATACCAAACAGAAAGATTAAATTTATATACATCAAATCCAGAACTTGCGGATGAAGTTACAAATTATTTTATAAGAAATAAAGAATTCTTAAAAGATGTTGAACCTATTAGACCTGATGAATATTATACAGAAGAATATCAAAAGAAATTGTTATTAAAGGAATATTTATTTGTAAATGGACAAACTATGTTTAAATTTTGGATTACTAAAAAAGATTCGAAAAAGATAATTGGTGTTATTTATTTTAATGGTATATTCTTTGGCTCTTTTAAATCTACATTCATGTCTTTTAGAATGGATAAGGACGAAGTAAGAAATGGCTATATGAGTGAAGCAATTAGAAAAGGTATGGATATAGTATTCAATGACCTTGGTCTTCATAGAATTGAAGCAAATGTAATGCCATCGAACACACCTACGATAGCGCTTCTTGAGAAATTAGGATTTTATAACGAAGGAATTGCAAAAAAGTATTTAAAAATTCATGGTAAATGGGAAGACCATGTACATATGGTTTATTTAAATGAAAAAGCTCAATAAAATTAGACTAGGACTCAGGTCCTAGTTTTTGAATTTTTATCTATTTTATTAAAAAAATGAAAATATAAATAAATATTTAAATTAATTGTAAGAAATATTGAAAAAAGTATGTTATAATTGTAATGATTATATTAATAGACGGAGGAGTAATAAAATGTCTAATATTAATTTGGATAAGCTTGTTGCTTATATGAAAGAACAAGGCTTTGTTTTTCAAGGTAGTGAAATATACGGAGGACTTGCAAATAGTTGGGATTTTGGACCACTAGGAGTTTTACTTAAGCAAAATATTAAAAATGCTTGGTGGAGCAAGTTCGTTACAAAAAATAAATATAACGTGGGGCTAGATTCAGCCATTCTTATGAATCCAGAAGTTTGGGTTGCGTCTGGTCATTTAACTAATTTTAACGATCCACTTATTGATTGCAAGAGTTGTCACGCTCGTTTTAGAGCTGATAAATTAATAGAGGATTTCACAAATGGTGAAGTTCTTGGGGATGGTATGACAAACGATGAAATGGTTGATTATATAAATAAACACAATATTGTTTGTCCTACATGTGGAAAATTAAATTTTACACCAATTCGTCAATTCAACTTAATGTTTAAAACACATCAAGGAGTTACTGAAGAATCTAAGAGTGAAGTATATCTTAGACCTGAAACAGCTCAAGGTATATTTGTACAATTCAAAAATGTTCAAAGAACTACAAGAAGAAAACTTCCATTTGGAATTGGTCAAATTGGAAAATCTTTCCGTAATGAAATTACACCAGGTAATTTTATATTTAGAGTAAGAGAATTTGAACAAATGGAACTTGAATTCTTCTGTAAACCAGGAACTGAAATTGATTGGTTCAATTATTGGAGAGGATACTGCATGGATTTCTTAGTATCAGTTGGTGTAAATAAGAATGAACTAAGATTTAGAGATCATGATAAAGAAGAATTAAGTTTCTATTCAAATGCGACAACAGACATTGAATATAATTTCCCTTGGGGATTTGGTGAATTATGGGGTATTGCGTCTCGTACAAATTATGATTTGACAGCACACCAAAATCATTCAAAACAAGATTTAACATATCTTGATCCTGAAACTAATACAAAATATATTCCTTATGTTGTTGAACCATCTGTAGGAGTTGAAAGAATGATGTTATCAATATTATTCTCAGCTTATGAAAATCAAGAATTACCTGAAGGTGATTCGCGTGAAGTTCTTCACTTTATTCCAGCAATAGCACCTTATAAGGCTTGTGTACTTCCTTTAGTTAAGAAATATCATCAAGAAGAAGCTAATAAAGTTTATGAAGAATTATTAAATGAATTTAGTGTTACATATGATGAAACAGGTTCTATTGGTAAGAGATATCGTAGACAAGATGCGATTGGAACACCTTTCTGCATTACAGTAGATGATAATACAGCAAAAGAAGGTACTGTTACAGTCAGAAATAGAGATACAATGGAACAAATAACTCTAAAAGTATCTGAAGTTAAAGAATATATAAAATCAAAATGTGAATTTTAATATAAAAGAAGGGGTGATTTAATTGGCATATGATGAGACTTTTCAAAAAATAGTTGATAATACTGATATAGTTGAAGTGGTCTCTGAATTTGTTACACTTGAAAAAGCAGGAGCCAATTATAGAGGACTTTGTCCTTTTCACAATGAAAAAACCCCTTCATTTTATGTATCACCTGAGAAAAAAATTGCGACATGTTTTGGTTGCCATAAGACGTGGGATTCTATAGCTTTTGTTGCAGATGTAAAAAAAATTCCTTTTATTGAAGCCGCAAAATATTGTGCTGACAAATCCGGATTAAAAGTAAATATAAAATCACAAAAATCAAGTGAAAAAGATTATTCTAAATATTATAAGATAATGGATATTGCACAAGAATTTTATACAAAAAATCTAAATGAAACCAAAAGTGGACTTGAAGCAATAGATTATCTTTTAAAAAGAGGAATATCTAGTGATGATATAAAACAATTTGGAATAGGTCTATCAAGTGATAAACCAGATGTTATTTATCAAATTCTTAAATCTGCAAATATTTTAGAAATAGACATGGTTGATTCGGGGCTTGTTAAAAATACTGATTCAAAATATTATGATTTGTTTAGGGGACGAATTATGTTTCCTATCAAAGATGTTCAAGGTCATATCATCGGATATTCTGCACGTGTATATAAAGATATTGATAAACTACAACCAAAATATGTTAATTCAAACGAAAATGTAATATTTAAGAAAAGGAATGCTCTATTTAATATTTATGAAGCCATTCCACATGCAAATAAAGCGCATAGATTTATTTTGTGTGAAGGACAAATGGATGTAATTGCAATATCAAGGGCAGGATTTAGGGAAGCCGTATGTTCAATGGGTACAGGACTTACAAAAGAACAATGTATGTTAATGAAAAAGTATGTACCACAAGTACTTCTTATGTATGATAATGATTCGGCTGGTGTTGAAGCATCTTTAAAAGCTATCAATCTTATTAAAAGTGTAGGACTCAACGTTAGTGTCGTAAAACTTAAAGATGCTAAAGATGCGGATGAATATGCGCTAAAGTATGGGATTGATAAACTTAATAAATATATTACTGATAATGAACTATCAGAAATAGAATTTAATTATCTAGCATCTACATTTGGAAAAGATTTAGCGAATGCAAACGATTTTGAAAATGCCAAACAAGAAGTATTTTCATTTCTTGCAAAAATCAATGAAGCAACCATTTCCGAAAGGTACTTAAATAAATTAAGTAAGGAATCAAATACATCATTTGATGCATTGCTTCAAGATTATAATACATATTTAAGAAGGAATAATTATAATAAAATAGTCTATACACCCAAGCCTATTAAACCATTTAAAAGTAATGTTAAAATTGATAGTAAGTATGAAATATGCGTACGTAGAATAATAGGATATGCGACAATTTCAAAACAAAATGCACTAACTATTGAAGCTAGTATAGATCCTTATGCATTTGATGATGTGCATTTTAGACTATGGGCTGAATTAATTAATACATATTATATGTTTGAAGATGAGTTTGATAGAGATAAGTTTTTACAAATTATTAATGGTATGCAAGATATTACTGAAGTATTTGTAGATGATATAAATAAGCTTGCGCTTGATAATATATCTAAATTTAATAATGAGGATTTATTAGAGTGTATTGAAATAGTTAATGAATTAGGTATTGTTAAGAAAATTGATGATTTAAAAAAGCAAATTAAATCTTGTAATGATGATACAAAACTCATATCATTGTTAAGTGAATTTTCAATGCTTAAAAGTAAAATAGAACAAAAAAATAAGAAAGGATGATATTTATGGAATTACAAAAATTAATAGAAGAATTAATCGAAAAAGGACATCAAAATAATGATCAAATTTTAATTAATGATATCACACAACATTTTTCTGAAGATTCTGCAGAATATACAGAAATTGAAGAAGCATTAAAAAATGCAGAAATTGCAATAGTTGCGAATCAAGAAGATATTAATGTTGATATTAGTGATGAAGAATTTAATTTAGAAGCTGCAGAAGAAATTGATATTTCAGATTTCGATAAACTTCCTTCTAATGTAAATGTTGATGACCCTGTTAAAATGTATTTAAAGGAAATTGGATCAGTTGAACTTTTATCTGAAGAAGAAGAGCGTAGACTTGCTGAAGTATATTATAATGGAAAATTAGCACAAGAGCGTATTGATAAGATTGATGCTGGACTTGAAGAAACTACAGATGAAGAATATCAAGAATTATTAAATAAAGTTGAACGTGGTCAAATTGCAAAAGATAAAATTGTTGAGGCTAACTTAAGACTTGTTGTATCAATTGCTAAAAAATATACAACTCGTGGACTACCATTCCTAGATTTAATTCAAGAAGGAAATATGGGACTTATAAGAGCAGTCGATAAATTTGAATATGAAAAAGGATATAAATTTTCAACTTATGCAACTTGGTGGATTAGACAAGCTATATCACGTGCTGTAGCTGATCAAGCAAGAACAATTCGTATTCCAGTTCACATGGTTGAAACTATTAATAAATTAGTACGTACACAACGTACTATGACACAAGAGTTAAGTCGTGAACCTTCTGTTGAAGAACTTGCAAAAAGAATGGGATATACAGTATCAAAAATTCAAGAAATCCAAAAGATTGCCCAAGAACCAATTTCATTAGAACAACCTGTTGGTGAAGAAGAAGATTCATCACTGGGAGATTTCGTAGCTGATACTACATCTTTAGATCCATATGAAGAAACTGAAAAACAAGCGCTTAAAGTCGAAATTGCAAAATTGCTAGCGACACTTACTCCTAAAGAGGAACGTATAATGAGACTTCGTTATGGTCTTACTGATGGAAGACCTAGAACTCTTGAAGAGGTTGGAAAAGAATTTAATGTTACTCGTGAACGTATAAGACAAATTGAAGAAAAAGCAAAACAAAAAATGAAGAGGAATGCTAAACCTCTAAAAGATTTTTATAATAATTAAAAAAGTTATTTGTATATTGAGAAAAGAGAAAAAATATTATATGAATTTTAACGAGTTAGTTGAAACATTAATAAATTATAGCAAAAATAATGAAAATTTTGTAAATGTTGATGAAATATTAGATTATTATAAAAGAGATTCTAAAGAGTTTAATGAAATAAAAAAAATATTGTTAGAAAATAATATTAATGTAATTGATGTTTATGAATTGAATAGTCAAAAGAATAATAAAGTAAAACAAACTAATTTGGTTAGATTGTATTTAGATGAAATAGGTTCAATCCCTTTACTTACTAAGGAAGAAGAGATAGAATTATTTAAAACTTATAGGTTTGCAAGTGGTCTTGATGAAAATAATAGCTTATATGCCAAAATCATAACTGATGCAAAAAATGCCAAAGAAAAAATCATTAATTCTAATTTGAAATTAGTAGTATCGATTGCTAAAAAATTCCAAAATCAGGGACTGGATTTTATGGATTTAATTCAAGAAGGAAATGTAGGCTTAATAAAAGCGGTTGAAAAATTTGAATATGAAAGAGGATATAGACTTTCTACTTATGCAACAAATTGGATAATTCAATACATTAACAGAGCTCTTGATAATAAATCAAGAATAATAAGAAAGCCAGTTCATGTTTGCGATGATATAAAAAAATATTCAAATACTAAACGAATATTGAGTCAAAAATTTTCAAGAGAAGCAAATCTCTCTGAAGTGGCAAAAGAACTCGGTATTACAGAAGAAAAAGCATATGAAATAGAACAATTAATGCAAGAGCCTGTATCACTTTCATTAAAATGTAGTTCTGATGAAACTACAACTTTAGAAGATTTTATATCTGATGATGAATCTATGTCTCCATTAAGATTTACTTTTAATAAAGCTTTATCACATGACATATCTAAAATTTTAAATGATTTTTCTAATAAAGAAAGAGTAATTATTACACTAAGATATGGACTAGATGGTAATAAAAAACACACTCTTGATGAAGTCGCAACTCTAATGCATACTTCAAAAGAGCGAGTTAGACAAATTCAGGTAAATATTATTAATAAAATGAAAATTAATCATCCTGAATTATATTCATATTGGTTAGAAATATAGGAGGTATAATATGGATACAATACAATATAGATATGATACACAATTATTAATCGAAGGTGAAAACCTTGATCCTGATAAAATGACTGAATATTTCACTAACAACTTTAAAGGTGATTGTACATTAATAGTTGGTGATGAGGATCTTGTAAAAGTTCATTATCATACAAATGAGCCTTGGAAAGTTTTAGAATATTGCCGTACATTGGGTGAAATTTTTGACATAGTTGTAGAAGATATGGATCGTCAATCAAGAGGCTTAAAAGGCTAGTATGAATAGACTAGATTACATCACTTCTATGCTTGATGGCTATAATAGTGTATGTGACGTAGGGACAGATCATGGATTTGTCCCTATTAATGCTATTGAAAAGTATAATTTAGATTGTGCATATGCACTAGATGTAAATAATGGCCCATTAGAAAATGCTAAAAAGAATATTTTGAAAAATGGTCTAGAAAATAAAATCAAGCCTATTTTATCAGATGGTTTAAAAAACTTTGATTATCCTGTTGATGTTATAGTTATAGCTGGAATGGGTGGAGCGCTTATAAAGGATATTTTATCTACCTCAAGAGAGAAAGCTCTAAAGGCTAAAGCTTTAATATTATCACCTAATAAAGAAGAAGATATTGTAAGAGAATTTCTTGCAAATAATGGTTTTAAAATAGAATTTGAACATTTATTAAAAGATAACAATCATTATTATGAAATTATAAAAGCTATACCTGGTGAAATGAAATTAACGGATTTAGATATTTCATACGGACCATTTTTAAGAAAAGAAAAATCACCTTTATTCATAGAAAAATGGACATGTAGGAAAAAAATTTTTGAAGAAGCTTCATCTTTATGTCAAAATGATAAGAGATTACCATTAGAAGCTAAAATTAAAGAGATAGAAGGTGTTTTATAATATGGAAAAAGTAAATATTTTATCATCAAATAATTATATTGAAATAAATATGGTTGATGATAAGAAACGCCCTGTTGTAGTAATAATTCCAGGTGGTGGATATGACCACACATCAGTTAGAGAAGGAAAATATGTCGAAGAAGCATTTAATAAAAATGGTTTTCATACAGTAACACTAAGATACAGAGAAACAATAGATTTATATCCAATTCCTATTGAAGAAGCACTTTTTGCAATAGATTATGCAAGAAACATGGATTGCGCAATAAAAGATAAAATTATAGGAATTGGTTTTAGTGCAGGAGCACATTTGTTATCACTTGCATCAATTAAGGCAAAAGATTATAAATACGATGGACTTCCTAATTTAAATATAATATGTTACCCGGTTACACTTTCAAATGATTATTTTACTCATAGGGGCTCTTTTTACAACTTACTAGGGGAAGGTGTTAATAATAAAGAATTATTACAAGAAGTAGACATAGTATCAAATGTAACAAACTCTTTTCCACCATCTTTTATTTGGCATACCGCAACTGATGAATCAGTTCCCGTATTCAATTCTTTAAAACTTGTAGAAAAGTTAATTTTAAATAATGTAAAAGTAGAATATCACATATTCCCAGAAGGCGTTCATGGACTTAGCGTTGCTACTAAAGAAAGTTCACTAGGAGATCCTAGAAAAGAAAATATGTATGTTGCACGTTGGTTCTCTATGGCTTTAGATTTTATTAGCCATGTGCTTGGATAAGGAGAATTTATGATTGAAACTACATTAGCATTTTGGATATATTTATTAATACTTTTTATAATATCACTTTTGTTTTGTGCAATTGGATTTAAGAAATATGTTTATTTCTTATCAATAGGGTATGGATTTTCTATTTTAGGAATAGGTGTTGCCTTAATAATATTTGGAATTTTTAAGTTTCGTTACTTTAATATTGATAAATGCCCTGCCATAAATTATATCTTAGCAATACTTTTAATATTATATGGTTTAAGACTATCATTGTTCTTAATTGTTAGGGAAAACAAATCAAAATCTTATAAAAAAGTATTTAATAATATAATGGATCAAACGAAAGATAAAATGAATTTTAAAGTGAAATTTTTAATTTGGATTTCGGTATCCATATTATATATTTTACAAACATATCCAATTATATTCAGATTTTATCTATCTAAAAGTACATCAACTTTATCCCTAGTACTAGCTATAATAGGAGCTATTATTTCATTCTTAGGATTAATTGTTGAAATGGTAGCTGATATTCAAAAATCATATTATAAAAAGCAAGAAAATACATTTGTATCAAAAGGATTATATAAATATGTAAGATGTCCTAATTATCTTGGAGAAATAATATTTTGGACAGGTATCTTTGTAAGTGGTATTACTATTTTTAAAACGGATTACATGTCATGGATTTTTTCAATATTGGGTTATTTATTAATTGTATATGTAATGCTAAATGGTGCAAAAAGGCTTGAAAAAAGACAACTAAAAAATTATTCTAATGATGAAAGATTTATTGAATATATTAATAATACCCCAATCATTTCAAGAATTATACCTTTAAAATCATTAATTAATATAAAGTGGATTAAATAATTTCTTGTATAGAAAAATATAATCTATAGATATAGTTATTAAATATGTTAAAAATGATAATAAATTCTTGACAATGTAATATAAAAAATATAAACTCTTCTTGTAATTCAGAGTAGGTTAATTGCGTAAAGTGCTCTATCACGGGATGTTGGATAGAGACGAAACACTTTGGGTGGCGATTGTTAACCGCGTCCGCTGTATATCAAGAAGAGTTAATCTTTAAAATTATAGTGGACCTCTATGTTTTGGAGGTCTTTTTTATGAAATTTATTAAACGTTATCTTAAATGCATTATGCAAAGGAAAGTATCGCTTATAATATTTTTGATTATAGGATTTGCAATAGGTCTTATTTCTGCATACAAAATTTACAATCCTAATAATGAATATTATACATTTGATTTTAAATCTACATCTGTTGAAGAACTATCACTTGATGCACATAATAAAGCTAAACAAACTATTGTAGAAAAAAGAGATAATACTAAATATATAGTTTTAAATGATTATTGGTATGAAGTAGGTGATGCAATAAGCACATCTTACGATAAAGATAACTATAAAATTACAATTTATTATGATAATGATAATAAGAAGCTTCAATATGGAGAATTAAAACAAGATATTTTTGAGTTTGAAGGAAAGAAATATATTGTAATAGATGATTATTATTTATATTTATATAATGGAAGTGTATCAATCGATGGTGAATATGTAGTATATAATGATGGCACATTGAATATTAATTATAAAGCTACATCTAATTTAAAATATCAATATAGTTATTCTTCATTTGATTATGTAAATACTAAAAAGTTAAATAAGACATCATATATTAAAACAAATGGTGATGTGAATACATTATATGTTCAAACTAGATATTTTAACTCGTGGCAACAAGCCAGAAGATATATGGCAACGCTTATAAGTGTAATTTCTTCAAATCCTACATATATCACAGATGGAATAAACGAAACATCAAGCCTTACACAGGCGATATCTAAAACTATTATTCCATCTGTTGGGGCTACAAATATTTATCTTTGGGGTAGTATTGGAATGCTAGGGGTATTTGTGGTATATCTAGGTATTATACTGGTACTTGTTATTCTTAAAAAAGAAGAAGCAGTAGACAATCTTGAATATGATAATCTAAATATATTTAGAACTCCATTTCATAAAAAATATTGGAGCGGACAATTTAAGTGTTTTAAATCTTTAAAAGATGTTGTATTTTTATCACTATTACTTGCGATGATGCAAATAGTGCGTTTAATTCCACTTCCTTCAGGATTTGGAAGCCTTGGAATATCACTTAGTGCATTTTTCTTCGCAATAATAGGTCTTATATATGGTCCTTTTGTAGGTTTTATTATTGGGGCCATTTCTGATGTGTTTGGATTTTTTGTATTCCCAGATGGATACCCATTCCATATTGGATATGTTTTCCAGGCAGCACTTTCTGGATTTACATATGGGATAATGTTTTATAAAACAAAAGTATCGTTTTCTAAAACCTTCTTTGCAAGACTTATAATTAATATTTTGTTAAACGCAATTTTAGGTTCTATATTATGGGCTGATGTTACAAATTTAAGTCATCAAGCATTAAAAACATATTTCTTAACAATTTCCCTACCAAAAAATGTGGTATATTTAATTCCACAATCACTTTTAATGTATTTAATATTTAAAGGATTAGCTCCTGCATTTAAAGCGTTAGATATAATAGATGCGAGAATATGCGATGACATAAATCACTATAATAAGAAAATTGATAATATTTTTGTTGATGAAGAAATTAAATGATTGATTTTAAATAGATAATATTATATAATCATTTTGCAATACCATAAAGAGTAGGCGAAAGGCAAGCTTTGTGACCCTACAGCAACCTCTTCTATTTTGAAAAAGGTGCTAATGCTTGATAGATGGAAAATAACAAGAATTATAGCCCATCTTTGTGGGCTTTTATTTTTTAGGTGAAGGAGGTAGCGTGTTGTTTGCGGATGTTGTAGTTGATGTTATTAATAAAGAAGTTAATAAAATGTATGAATATGAAATACCAAAAAGACTTACAGACGTAATAAGTGTAGGCCATAGAGTTAGTGTGCCTTTTGGTAGTAGGAAAGTTTTAGGATTTGTTATGAATATTCATGATGTAGCTTCAAGTGATATTTCTAAGATTAAAGAAATTGATGATGTTCTTGATATGAATGCAATCTTAAATAAAGAATTTATAGAACTATCAAAATATATGGTTAAAAGGTATTATTCATTTTATATTACTTGTCTTAAAACCATGATACCCAAAGCTTTATCAGTGAATTATTTAAAAATAATTAAACTAATAAAACCTGATTTGATTGATATAAACCTTAAAACTTTATTTAAAGATAATATATATAAGTTAACTCCTAAAGATCCATTAATATCTATATTTAAAAAACTGCAAATTAAAGGTGTTGTAGATATAATAGATGATTTTGTTGATAAAAGTAGCATCAAAAAAATTCCTATGATAAAACTTATAGGAATACCTATTAAACCATTAAGCGAACAGTCCTCAATTCTTTATCAATATTTATTAAAAGAGAATAAGATGATACCAAAAAAAGATTTAATATCTATGGGGTATAGTATATCTAGTATTTCTACACTTCAAAAACATAATATAATTGAAATATGTTTTGAAGAAATTTATAGAAAACCATATATTCCTAATACTATTGATAAAAAAGTCACATTAAATGAAGCCCAACTAAATGTGTATAATTTTGTTAATGAATCTTACCATAATTATAATACTTTCCTCTTACATGGTGTTTGCGGGAGTGGAAAAACAGAAATATATTTACGCCTTATTGAGGATGTTATATCAAATGGTAAGGAAGCTATTATATTAGTACCAGAAATATCATTGACACCGCAGATGACTGAAAGATTTAAAGCGAGATTTAATGATCTTGTCGCAGTGCTTCATTCAAGGCTTTCAGAAGGTGAAAAATATGATGAGTGGCGTAGTATTCTAAATGGACATAAAAAAATAGTTGTTGGTGCAAGAAGCGCTATATTTGCGCCATTTAAAAAACTTGGTATTATAATAATAGATGAAGAACATGAATTATCATATATTCAAGATACTAACCCACGCTATGATGCGATAGATATTGCCATATTTAGGGCTAAATACAACAATATCCCTCTTGTACTTGGAAGTGCAACACCTAAAATAATAGATTATTATAAGGCTTTAAATAATGAATTTAAATTGTTAAATATCCCATATAGAGCTAATTTAAAGAAAGAACCTTTTAGTGAAATAGTGGATATGAGAGAAGAACTTTTAAATGGAAATAGGAGTGTACTATCTAAAAAATTAAATGATGCATTAAAAAATACTTTAGAGAAAAAAGAACAAGCAATTTTGTTTATAAATAGAAGAGGATATTCTAGTTTTGTAATGTGTAGATGTTGCGGACAAACGATTGATTGTCCTAACTGCAATATGCCATACACATATCATAAATTCAGTGAGACTCTTAAATGTCATCATTGTGGGAAAGAGATAAAAAAACCTGAAGTGTGTCCTTCGTGCAATAAAAAGTTTTTAAAACCTATGGGTGATGGAACGGAAAAAGCTATAGAAGAGATAAGATTGTTATATCCTAATGCAAGAGTAAGAAGAGTTGATGCGGATAGTATGAATGAAAAAAAATCATATTTTGAAGTATTTGATGAATTTAAAAATCATCAAGTTGATGTTCTTGTAGGAACACAAATAATTGCAAAAGGACTAGATTTTCCAAATGTTTCACTAGTTGGTGTTTTGAATGCAGATATCGGACTTAAAATGAGTGAGTATAATGCATCAGAAATTTCTTATGACTTGATAGAACAAGTATCAGGAAGAGCTGGAAGAAGTGATATAGAAGGAAGAGTAATTATACAAACATATCTTCCGACACATTATGCAATAAAATATGCCGCGACACATGACTATCTAGGTTTTTATAATGAAGAAATTAAAAATCGTGAAGTGTTAAAAAATCCACCATTTACAAATATTTTAGAAATAATGGTATCATCTGCATATTATAAAAATGCATATATAGAAGCCAAAAAAATAAAAGATCACATAAAAGATGATGTAAAATGCCAAGTACTTGGACCGTTTGAGGATTATATATTCAAGTTAAATAATAATTATAGGTATAAATTATCTATTAAATTTAATGATGAGGATTTATACGAGACGATAGAAGATATAAATTTAGTATATCAAAATAGAAAAGATATAATGATAACAATTAAAAGGAAGTGATTATATGAAAATTATATTTATGGGAACGCCAGAATTTGCCGCAACTATTCTTGAAGAATTAAATAAAAAATATGAGATATCTCTTGTAGTATCTCAACCCGATAAAGAAGTAGGAAGAAAAAGAGTACTAACTAATCCACCAGTTATCACAAAGGCTAAAGAATTAGGGTTAAAAACATTCCAACCAAAGAAAATGAAGGAAGATTATAATGAAATTATATCAGTTAATGCAGATATGATTGTGACAGCTGCATATGGACAAATAGTACCTGATGAGGTGCTTAAAAGTGTAAAAAAAGCCATTAATGTCCATGCATCATTACTTCCAAAATATAGAGGTGGTGCGCCAATTCAACGCTCAATTATGAATGGAGACAAAGAGACTGGTATCTCAATTATTGAAATGGTGCATAGACTAGATGCAGGTGTTATCTATTCACAAAAAAGTATAGAAATAGAAGATAGTGATAATAATAAATCAATGTTTATTAAACTAGCACAACTAGGAAAAGATTTACTACTTGATAGTATAGAGGATATATACAATGGATCTAACCAAGGGATAGCCCAAGATGAGGATAAAGTAGTATATTCTCCAAACATTATGAGAGAAGAAGAAAAAATATCTTTTAATGATAGTTCAAGAAACATATTTAATAAGATTCGTGGACTTTCAGAAGAACCTGGCGCATATGCTTTGATAAATGGTGAAATTATTAAAGTATATAAAACTGAAATTGTGCCATATGATGGTAATGAAAAGCCTGGCCAAATATTATCTTTGAAAAAAGAAATATTAGTAAAAACATCTGATGCGGCTATACGACTTTTAGAGATCAAACCTAACGGAAAGAAGCTGATGTTAGCTAAAGATTTCTTGAATGGGCAAAAGTTATTAAATATTAATGATATATTCGATTAAATTTGATATAATGTAAATAGTTGAGAGGATGATAGTATGCCTAAATTTAATTTTTCAAAATTAAAATTTAAAGGTTTATTCAGTAAATTATTTGCGGTTGAATATGATGTAGATATAACTGATGATACTGCGATGTTATATCGTAGAAATATTGTTGTAAAAAATATTATATTTTTCTCAAATATAGTATATTCGATTATATTTATGATACTAGCATTTGCGGATAAAAGTACAAGTAATTTTGCGATTACACTAATACTTTTCCCTTTGTCATTTGTTGTAAATAAGACACTTAATAAATTTGTTAATGGTGACGAAAAAGATATGGTAAAACAAACAATTGCGTCATATATTTGTGTTTTTTACATGTTTGTTGTATCTATTATGCTTTATGTTAAAATGCGAGTTTTCACTGAAAATGCTCTTGGCGGACAACCTATATACAGTGATGCAGCATATGTACTGATTTATTATTCAATTGGTGTAATATCGCTTTATCAATCTCCAAAACTAATTAAAAATATTGCGCCATATGTACTAGCTGTTGTATCGTGCCTACATCTTTCAACTACATATGATATAGTGCATGCGTCATACACAAAAAGTGTTTTGGCATTTGTAAAAGGCTTTTTTGTATCAGATGAATTTAAAGATATTTTAGTAAGAACTTTACTGCTTGCGGCATACTTAGTCGTAATGTATTCGCTTGCGGATATTACATCAAAACAGCAATTACAAAGAAAAGTTGAATTAATTAAAAGACAAACTGTTCAAGATGATTTTACAAAAATAGTTACTGACATGTTTAATGTCACACTAAACTTTAACCAAATTACTGAAGAAGAACGTCTTCAAGGACCTCTTTTAGAAAAAATGGTTGTAAAATTATCAGATGTTATAGGACTTAGTGAAGAAGAGACATTAAAGAATAAGAATTTTTCAACCATACATTTGAATGCAGCAGTTGATCTTGATACTTCAAATATTACATCAAATGATGAAAAATTCAAAAAATTAAGAGAACAAACATCGATTGGAAATGAAATTGCAAGAAGACTTGAATTAAGACGTAAAGCTGAAGATATCTACCGTTCTAACAATGAAGGTTGGAGTAGTGAAGAATTTGTTGCGAAAACCAAACAAATTCAAAATAATAGAGATTCAAATATAATATTATTATCAGATTTATATATTATACTTAGATCTCCAAGAAATTATAAAAGAACATATTCTCATGAGAATTCAATGAAACTTATAAGAGAAGTATATTATATTTATTTTGACAATGATTTGATAGATAGATTTGAAAGATTTGGAAAAGATTTTGAAGAACTATTTAACAATTATAATGACTAAAAATAGGAGGAAAAAATATGTCATATTATTTTACAAGCGAATCTGTTACAGAAGGACATCCTGATAAGATTTGCGATCAAATTAGTGATGCAATTCTAGATGCATACTTGAAAGAAGATCCTAATGCTAGAGTAGCTTGCGAAACAGTCGCAACTACAGGTATGGTTTTAGTATTTGGAGAAATAACATCAAACGCAAGAGTAAATATTCAAGAAATAGTAAGAAATACTGTACGTGAAATCGGGTATACTAGAGGAAAGTTCGGATTTGATGCGGATAATCTAGCTGTATTAACCGCAATAGATCCACAATCTCCTGATATTGCCATGGGAGTTGATGAAACAGAAAATCATGAAATGGGTGCTGGAGACCAAGGAATTATGTTTGGTTATGCAACTGATGAAACTGATGAATTTATGCCTTTAACACTATCTCTTGCTCATAAACTTGCCCAAAGACTTGCGTATGTTAGAAAAAATCATATTCTTGACTGTCTTCGCCCAGATGGAAAAACTCAAGTAACAGTTGAATATGGGGACGACAAGAGGGTAAAAAGAATTGATACCATCTTAGTTTCAACACAACATTCGCCTGCTATTCCATTAGAGGAATTAAGAAAGATGGTTAAAAAATATGTTGTAGATCCTATTATTCCTCAAGAACTTGTTGATGAAAATACTAAATTTTTATTTAATCCAACAGGAAAATTCGTAGTAGGTGGACCACAAGGAGATTCAGGACTTACAGGAAGAAAAATTATTGTAGATACATACGGAGGAGCCGCATGCCATGGTGGTGGTGCGTTTTCTGGTAAGGATCCGTCAAAGGTTGATAGAAGTGCATCATATATGGCACGTTATATTGCTAAAAATATTGTGGCTTCAAAAATTGCTAAAAAATGTCAAATTCAGTTATCATATGCAATAGGTGTCGCAAAACCTGTTTCTATTTTAGTTGATACTTTTGATACATCAACTGTATCAAATGAAATAATAGTAAAAGCTATTGAAAACAATTTTGATTTAACACCTAAAGGAATTATAAAAACTCTTGATTTATTAAAACCTATTTATAAACAAACTGCCGCATACGGACACTTTGGAAGAAATGATTTAGACCTTCCTTGGGAAAAACTTGATAAAATTAATGTATTTAAAGATTTAAAGTAGTAAAAAAACGATTAATTAGAATATTCTAGTTAATCGTTTTTTTTCTTTAGTAAAAATTAAAAAATAAAGATATATAAATGTTGAGGTGATTAAGTTGAAGAAAAATATTTTATTATTTTTGAGTGTGTTGATATTTGTATCTTTGTTTTTAGTTAATACAAAGAGTGTTGATGCTAAATCAACCGCAGGAGCGGATTATTCTAATTATGAAACATTCTCTTACATGCAGTTTTCAAAAGGAAAACTCTTAAAAAATTATTCTGACGAAGAATTAAAACCATATAAAAAGAAAACTTCAAAAAGAAAATTCTTAGGTTGGAGATTTACTTACATCGATTATAGATGTAGATGCAATTTTACATCTAAAACTATTTTATCTATTGTAAATAATGGAACATCTGAGATTGATTACCATTTGGAACAAACAGAAACTACAATGGATAAAGTAAGTGTTACTGTAAAAGGATCTTTAAAGACATCTTTAAGTGGAACTGTAAAAAAAATAAAAGGAGGTCTTGATGCCTCCCTTGGAATTGATGTCTCGCAAGAATCTAGTGTTACATGCAAAACAGCAGAATCATTAAAGATGACAGTAGACCCAGGAACTAAGGTTTTAATTTATTTAAAAGGATCAGGATATCTTACTAATGGACATGCATCTTATTATGATACATGGGTTAGAAAATATCAGGGATATTTTGAATTCTTTGAATTAGTAGATGTTTATTTGAAAATTGTAAAGGAAAAATTATGAAAAAGATAATTATTATTATAACAACAATGCTTGTGATATCATTTTTATTAATATTAGGAGTTAGTATCAATAAGGAAAAAACATATATCGAACACTCTTATTCACTAAGATGTAATTACAATTTTTTATACGAAGATGATATAAAAATGAAAATATATTTATATTCGAATAAAAAAAATCCTCTTTTTATGGATACCGCAAGGAATACATATTATTTAACAAATTATGAAGAAGATTTTAATATGGAAGTAGAATTCAGCAAAATTGATATTATAAAAGATAGTGAATATTATAGATTTGAACTTGAAACAAAAATACCTAATGTATCAAAACTTTATGTTGATGATTTGTATTTAATCGCATCAAACGAATATTATATAGATAAATTTGATATAGGAAGTCTTGATATAATAGAAGATATTTATTTAGGCGATATAACATACAAAAGTCTTGAAATATCTAATGAAGATAATTACTTAGATGAAGTAAAAATTGTATTAGAAAACGTGGCTGTAGTTGAAAAGGTTATATCTTGTGAAGCATTTAATATGCTATACAAAATATTAGATGATGGAATAAGACTAGACATAGAATCAAATAATTTAACATATGAAATGTTTGCGGTAATAATGCTTTCAAAAGGAACTATTAAAATAAAAAACATAGTAGTAAATAATAACGAATTTACATTTGATAATAATACATATTTTATAAGTTTAGCAGTAAGGAGTAGTATGAGTTCATGATAGAATTTGTTAATGTTTCTAAATCTTTTAAAAAAGATATGATTCTAAAAGAATTATCATTTAGAGTGGAAAATAATGATTTCCTTATGATTGAAGGATCAAATGGTTCAGGGAAAACTACAATCATTAATCTCATTTTAAATTTGTATACACTAAGTAAAAAAGATAGTGGTGAAATAATAAACGATTTTAATGATATATCATATTTACCTGATAAATATGTTTTCCCATCTCTTGTAAAATCTTATGATTTTTTATATGAATATTTTAGCGGCGATGTAAATAAAAAAACTATAGATTATTATATTAAAAGGTATAAACTTCAAAATAAATTTATATGTAATTTATCAAAAGGAAATGCAATTAAAATAGCTCTTATAAAAGCACTTGCAGAGGATAAAGAGTTATATATTTTTGATGAACCATTAAATGGACTAGACGATGAGTCTAAAAATTTTTTCAAAGAAGATTTAATCGAATTACAAAGAAATAATAAAACGATAATAATTATTACACACGATGTTTCATTCTTTGAAGATTGCACAACAAATATATTGAAATTAGGGGAAAAGAATAATGGATAATATAAAAAAATTATATTTAAATTATACATTCAATCGAGCAAATATAATAATCATATCTATATCTCTTGTAATAATGGGAATAGTTGTTAACCTATATGATTTTTCAATTCCTATGATAGACTATAGTATGGATTATAAATTTTATCATAAAGACTTTTTGATATATTCACTTCAATACACAATGCCAATTGCTATAGTAGTATTAATTACTATTATAATAATTGATAGTATATCCAATTCTAAAAGGTTCGATATATTGTTTTGTACAAAAGTGAGACCACAAAATATATTAAGAATTAAGACAAGAGTATATTTAACATTAGCATTTTATTATATATCATTTGCATATGTAATAATTATGCTTATAGGTCTTGCAAGATTTTCACATTTTAGATTTAATTATAAAATGTTACAATTATATATAATGATGGTTCTTATGGGATTTGAAGCGGTATTGATGTCATTATTAATAATAAGAATAACGAGTGTTACATATGCTGCAATTCTTGTGTTTATAATATATTTTATAAGTAGAATATTCTTTGATATGAATAAAGTACTTGGGAGCTTTTTGTTTTTAAATCCGGATTTAAATAATAAAATAGCGCCTTTAACTATATTAGGATCATTTATTATTGTTTTTATATATTTAGAAATGTTAATAAGAATTTTTGGTAAAAAAGAATTAAAATTGGAGAAATAAATAAAAAACATATTGACATATGGTATTCGATAATGTAAAATAATAAAGGTTAATTAAATAGATGGAAAGAAGAAACGCCCGTTTCTCGCCTGATTGACTTGGTTGGTAGGCAAAAAAGCTAAATTAAAATGATTTTAAAGGGGCGTTACTGCGTCCCTTATTTTTTTGCTGATAAACTAATATGGAGGTGTAACTTATTAACAACAATAGAAGAACCAATGATGACGCAATCATCAATGAAATGATTAAATGTCCAAAACTTTTAGTAATCACTAACGAAGGTGAAAAACTAGGGGTATTATCAAGAAAAGAAGCTTTAATTAAAGCAGATGAAATGGGATTAGACTTAGTTTTAGTTTCACCAGATGCACAAACTCCGGTAGCTAAAATTATGGATTATTCAAAATATCGTTTTGAACAACAAAAGAAGCTTAAGGAAATGAAGAAAAATCAAAAAGTAATAGTAGTCCAAGAAATTAGACTTTCGCCAACTATTGAAAAACATGATTTTGAAACAAAAGCTAATAATGCTCGTAAGATGATTCAAAAGGGTAATAAAGTAAAAGTTTCTCTACGTTTCTTTGGACGTATGATTGCACATCAAGAATTAGGGCAAGATGTTATTAAGAGATTCGTTGATAGTCTAGCTGATTGTGCTCAAATTGAATCGCCAATTAAACTAGATGGTAGATCACTATTTACTGTGTTAGTACCAAAAAGTGATAAATAATTAAAAGGAGTGTAAAAGAAATGCCAAAGCAAAAGACACATAGTGGATTAAAAAAGAGAATTAAAATTACAGGAACAGGAAAGATTAAAAGAGGACATGCTTATACAGGTCATTTAAAGACTAATAAGACTCACAAAGAAAACAAGAATCTTTCTAAACAAGGTTTAGTACACAAGACTGATGAGAAGAGAATTAAATCTCTAATCAGCAACATGAGATAATTATAGGAGGTAAGAAAGATGCCAAGAGTTAAAGGTGGATATACAACAAGAAGAAGACGTAAGGCTGTCTTAAAATTAGCAAAAGGATACTATGGATCAAAGCATACTTTATATAGAACTGCACATGAACAAGTTATGCGTTCTTTACAATATGCGTTTAGAGATAGAAAACAAAGAAAGAGAGAATTCCGTAAACTTTGGATTCAAAGAATTAATGCTGCTTGCCAATTAAATGGAACTAAGTATTCATTATTCATTGCAGGACTTGCAAATGCTGGAATTCAAATCAACAGAAAGATGTTAGCTGAAATGGCTGTTAATGATGCAGAAGGATTTGCTGCATTAGTAAAAACTGCAAATGCTGCACCTAAGAAAGAAAAGACTGTTGAAAATGTAGTAGTATTAAAGAAAGCATCTAAGGCTGAAAAACAAGCTCAAGCTGCAACTACAACAACTACAACTACAACAACTGAAGACCTTTCTAAGAAAACAGTTGCTGAATTAAAAGAAATCGCTGCACAAAAAGGTGTAAAGATTCCTTCAGGAGCTAAAAAAGCTGATATTTTAGATTTATTAAAGTAATCTAATAAAATAAATGACTTGAGTTTTACTCAAGTCTTTTTTATAAATAATGAATATAACTATTTAATTTATTATCTAATTAAAGTAAAATACTAAAGAGGCTATATATGAAAATTTTTGGAATTTTATTATCTATTATTTATATTTTAATATTTGTATTATTGTATGCATTTGGAATTATATCTTTAAAAAACAAAAAGTATTATTTAGCTGTTAAATTATATTTTATAAGATTTTTTTATGAAATATTATTTATTTTTATCGGATATATACCACTATATTTAATAACGAAAGAAGATATGTATTTTGATGTGAAATGCGTATATTTAATAGTTCTTATAGCGATTCCTTATGTTTATGATTTTATATATTTGAACATCATTAATAAAGCAATTATCCCTTATAAAGATTTAGATATTGATTCAAAAGAATACCAGGATGCATGTCTTAATATGCATGTTGATAAAATTCATGATTGCTTTAAAGGCAAAGGTGGACTTTTTAGTCTAGCAATCGGATCTATTGTTTTATACCTTGTGTTGTTTGTATTTTTTGATGCGTATATAGTTGCAATCTTTTAAGGAGCTTTATGAATAAAAAAGAACTTAAGATTTTAAGAAAAAGTAGATTTAATTATAAAAATTCTAAAATGGTAAAAATTTATTACATCTTATTTATGCTATCGTTTATCGTGCTACCCCTAATTTCGTTTGCTTTTCTTAAAATAAATTTGATAATATCTATTATATTTTTGGTTTTTTGGATAGTTTTAATTAGTGTATTTTGTTTTCTAATAAACATTAGTCTATGTGGATATAAGCTAAAATATTATTTTTTAGGTAAAAAATTCAAAAATAACATTGTTCCGTATGTGAGTGTTGATACGCAAAAAGATCATTATAGACGTTTTGGTGCTAATGCGTATGACAAAAGATTTTATATTTTAGAATATGTGTATAATATCGTAGAAGGTAGGGAAGGCAATTATGTTGAAGGGTATGAAAATATAATGGATTTTATTCTTACTGGATGTAAAAGTGGTATTGTTGGTTATTTTTCTTTCTATAATGATAAAGTGAAAGAAAAACTAGAAATATTAAAAATATTAATTCCTTCCCATATTATGTCTGAAATAGAATTGGCTTATGGTGCTTATTTAAAAAACGGCAATAATATTTCATATGAAAAATTTAATGATATTATTTTTAGTGAAGCAAATATTGTTGTATATGAAGATGTGATTTTAAAATTTGCTGAAAAAGATTATGATGAAAATTTTAGTGATTTAATTATATTTTATTAATGTAAGTGGTATACTTGTTTTGGGTGGTAAAATGGAAAAAACTAATGTTATGAGACTTTTAGATCAAAAAAAGATTAAATATGATGCTCATGAATACGAACATAGTGAAGAATGTGTTGTGGGAAGCCTAGTCGCAAAACTTCTTAATGAGGATCCTAACAAAGTGTTTAAAACTCTTGTTTGTGTTTCTAAGGCAAAAAAATATTATACATTTATGATTCCTGTTGAAAAAGAATTGAATTTAAAAAAATGTGCTAAAGCAGTTAATGAAAAAAACGTTGAAATGTTGCCTTTAAAAGAATTATTACCACTTACAGGGTATGTAAGGGGTGGATGTTCACCTATAGGAATGAAGAAAAATTTCATGACAGTTATAAATAATACTGCGCTAGATTATGATACTATCATATTTAGTGCTGGAAAGATTGGATATCAAGTAGAACTCAATGTAAAAGAAATTGAAAAATTTGTAAGGGTATCCTATGAAGATATTGTGGAGGAATAAAATGAATAAAACTATTTATAAAAGATTTGCTAAAGTTATTGTTGAAAAAGGAATTAATCTACAAAAAGGACAAGATGTCATATTAACTATTTCAACATCGCAAAAAGTGTTTGCAAAATACATTGTTGAAGAATGCTATAAAAATAATGCAAGAAAAGTAAATGTTGAATGGTTTGATGATGAAATTGACTATGTAAAGTATAAATATGCAGACGAAAAAGTCTTGTCTACAGTAGAAGATTATGAAGTGGCAAAAGCTAAGCTTAATTCAGAAATTATACCTTGTAGAATTTATGTCGAAGATAGTGATCCTGAAGCATTTAATGGATTAGATAACGATAAAATTTCACGTATTTCTATTGCAAGAAGAAAAATTCTTAAGAAATATAGAGATATAACAGATGGTTACGACCAATGGTGTATTGTAGCAGTTCCATCTCTTTCTTGGGCTAAAATGATTTTTAAGGATGATACTAATAGTGTTGCGGTAAAAAAACTTTGGGATTTAATTATTAAAACAACAAGAATAGATACAAAAAATCCTATTAAGCAATGGGATGATCACATTAAAGAATTAAAGGAAAAAGCAGACTATTTAAATAAACTAAATTTAGATTATTTAGAATATAGTGCTTCAAACGGAACTGATTTAAAATTGAAACTTCATGAAAATCATTTGTGGGAAAGTGCATCTGAAAATTCTCTTAAAGGTATAGAGTTTGTTGCAAATATGCCTACAGAAGAAGTATTTACTATGCCTGATGTAAATGGAGTGGATGGTGTTGTAGTATCATCTAAACCTTTAAGCCATAATGGAGTTTTAATTGAAGATTTTAAAATATGGTTTGAGCATGGACGTGTTGTAAAGGCTGAAGCTAAAAAAGGAATTGAAGAACTTCAAAAGATTATTGATACTGATGAAGGTTCGCATCATCTGGGTGAAGTTGCACTTGTTCCATACGATAGTCCTATAAATTTATCAGGGGTTTTATTTTATAATACACTTTTTGATGAGAATGCTGCGTGCCATTTAGCACTTGGTGAAGCTTTTAAAGATAATATAAAAGGATATGAGAATATGAGCGATGAGGATTTTGATAAAATTGGAATCAATAAATCATTAACTCATGTGGATTTTATGGTTGGAACAAAAGATTTAAATATCGTTGGTTATGATCATGAAGGCAATAAGCATCAAATATTTAGGGATGGAAATTTTGCATTTTAATAATATTAAGCAGGTAAAAGCCTGCTTATTTTTTTGCAAAAAAATAAAATAAAAAACTTTTGGCAATCTACTTGACAATGTGCCAAAAGAAGACTATATTATAGGTAGTTAGCAGATAACGTGTGAGAGTGCTAACTTAAATATTAGGAGGAAAACTTTATGATAAAACCATTGAATAATAATGTTGTATTAAAAAAGGAAAAAATTGAAAAGAAAACAGAATCAGGAATAATTTTATCCCAAAAACAAGAAGAGGAAGAATATGCACATGTAATAGCTGTTGGTAAAGGTAAAACAGATAGCACTGGTAAAATTATCCCTATTGAAGTGAGGGTAGGAGACAAAGTATTGTATAAAACTTATTCTCCAACAAAGATTAAATATGATAATGAAGAATATATGATTATATCAGCAGATGATATTTTAGCAATTATTGAATAAAAAGTGAGGTAATTAATATGTCAAAAGAAATTAAATTTGGAAAAAATGCTCAAGATAAAATGCTAGAAGGAATTGATGATCTAGCAAATACTGTAAAAGTAACATTAGGACCTAAAGGAAGAAATGTAGTTTTAGATAAAGGGTATGGATCACCACTTATTACAAATGATGGAGTTTCAATCGCAAAAGAAATTTCATTTGATGATCCATTTAAAAATATGGGAGCTAAATTAATTTATGAAGTTGCCAATAACACAAATGATGTAGCTGGTGATGGAACAACTACAGCTACAGTACTTGCACAAGATATGATTCATAATGGATTAAATGAAGTATCAAAAGGCGCAAACCCTGTACTAATGAGAGAAGGAATTGATATTGCAAGTAAGAAGGTTTCAGAAGAACTTTTAAAGATGAGTCAAGAAATAGATACTGTATCTGATATATCTTCGGTTGCGACAATCTCTTCAGGATCTAAAGAAATTGGTGATATTATAGCTAACGCTATGGAAACTGTTGGTAAAAATGGTGTTATTAATGTAGATGAATCTAAAGGATTTGAAACATCACTTGAAGTAACACAAGGATTAAAATATAACAAAGGTTATATTTCACCATACATGCTATCAGATGGAAATCAAAAATCTATTACTATGGAAAATCCATTAATTTTAGTTACAAACAATAAGATTAATTCAATTCAAGAAATATTGCCTTTATTAGAAGATGTAGTTAAATCACATAAGCCATTGTTTATTATTGCAGATGATATTGATCAAGAAACAATATCAACAATTGTAATCAATAAGTTACGTGGAACATTTAATGTAGTTGCAACAAAGGCCCCAGGATTTGGTGATTCACAAACTGAAGAATTAAAAGATATCGCATTAATATGTGGTGCTAAATTCTATGATAAGAATCTTCCAGATGGAAAGTTATCAGAAATTAGTATTGATAATTTAGGAACTGCAGGTAAAGTTATTATTGAAAAGGAATCAACTACAATAATTGATGGTGCTGGATCTAAAGATGATGTTTCGAACTACATCGATAACCTAAGAACTGAAAGTAACAATGAAACAGTTAAGTATAAAAAAGATCAAATAAATGAGCGTATCGCTAAACTTACAAATGGTGTTGCTTTAATTAAAGTAGGAGCTACAACAGAATCTGAACTTAAAGAAAAGAAATTAAGATTAGAAGATGCATTAAATGCTACAAAGGCCGCAATCGCAGAAGGTATTGTTCCAGGTGGTGGAGAAGCTTTAATGCAAGTTTATAAGAAAGTTAAAAATGAACTTACATCTGATGTAGTAGATGTTAAACGTGGAATTAATGTTGTATTAAAATCACTTCAATCACCATTATTCCAAATTGCTGAAAATTCAGGATATTCTGGACATGATATAGTTGAAATGCAATTACAAAAAGAAGATGGAATTGGATTTGATGCTAAAAATGGTACTTGGGTTGATTTAAAGAAATGTGGTATCGTAGATCCTACCAAGGTAACAAGAAGTGCAATTCTTAATGCCGCATCAATTGCAGGACTATTCTTAACTACAGAAGCTGCTGTAGGTGATGTTAAGGATAAATGTTGCCACAAAGAAGAAAAAGAATATTAGAATACTTTAAGGAGCTTAGGCTCCTTTTTTAATTGTTGATTTATAATTAACAAAAACTTGTATTATTTAATCAACTTATGCTATTATTAAATTAATGAATGGGAGGGTTTTCATAAATGGGGAAAAGGATATTGTTTTTAATTACACTCTTAATGCTACCTTTGATTTTTTTAGTTAAGGTATCTGCAGTAGAGGAATTTAGTTTAAGTGAAACGAATACGTATAATTATGTAGATGATTATGAAAAAAACAATTCACACTATAATTTATCAATGAAAAACAAAAATAGGGTAGGTGATGAGACATTATTGACTGTTTTAACTCCAGGCCTTGGGGGTAGTGCATCACATTTTGCTGATTTCAAAAATAAAAATAAAGAATATCAAAATGTGTCAAATAAGAATAATATTGTAAATTATTTGTGTCAAAAATTGGACAATGAAGTTGATATTTTAGTGGCTAACAATGATTTGAAATATAAAATTGAAGATGTAACTCAATATTTTATTGATGATTATAGTGATGATAAAATAAAACATACAATAGTACTATATGAAACAGAAGATGCTTATGAATCTAACGATTTAAGTTATAAAGAATTTGATGAAGTAATTAGTAGGGTTGTATATGATATAAAAAAGTCAAATAATGACATGCTTCCTAAAATTAATTTAATAGGACATTCAAGAGGTGGATTAATAAACTTGTTATATGCCCTAGATCATCCGGATATGGTAAACCAAATATTTTCTATTGGGACTCCATATAATGGATCTAGTACTGCAAAAATTGATGTAGAATTAAATGATTGTAATATAGGATCTTCTATAAATTCTAAAGATGGTGAAAAAGATATAGTTAATGAAGAATTATATACATCTTATAAAAATAGATGGAATAATAACATAGAACTATATCAAAATATAGATGTGTATGCACTAGCAGGGGAGACAACATATGGTTTATTATTTGATATTTTAACCTCTAGCAACACAATAGATTATGTAAGTGGTACTATAAACATAAATAAAGTATTATCTAGAGTACTAATGGAAACTATCGCACTAAAATTAGATGAGATGAATAATCTTAGTGTAATAAATCATTTTACTATAGATGATGGATGGGATGCGTTTAGCAAAAGTATAGTACTACTTTTAAAAGATTCTAAATCAAATACCATTCAGATGGTGAGTGCTTTTCTTAAAACATTTATAACTGAAACAAAATATAAGAATTTAAAAAAGAGACTAGTATGGATGAATGATGGACTTGTAGATACAGCTTCACAATTAGGTCGTGGGTATAATTTCTTTAATGAGTATTGTAAAATATTTACTCCATATAACACAAATTTATATAATAAAGCTATAGATAGTGAACCATCAGTAGTTCACAATTTAGAAACAAAAGATAAAAGTTTTATAAATTATATATGTAAAAAAATTAATATGGATTCGTTAAAAGAAAATACATCAAGTAAAGAAGATACTATGTATTTATTATATGATATAGATTCTACAACTGTTGGAATTTCAGGCTATTTAGGTGAAGAAGATGATATTGAAATTCCTGCTAGAATTGGTGATAAAATGGTAGTTGAAATAGGATATGGAGCATTCATGTCAAACGAGACTATAAAAACTATTTCAATACCAAATACTGTAAAAAAAATTGATGAATATGGTTTTTGCGATTGCCTAAATTTAGAAAATGTAGATATTAAATCAAGTGATATTGATATAGCATATAGCACGATGTTTAGTGGTTGTGAAGAATTAAAAAATATAAATATTAATTCAATAAACTATAAATCACAAGATGGAGTGTTATATAATAAAGATAGTACCACACTGTATTTGTATCCTGAAGGAAGAGATGATATAAGTTTTAAAATACCACAGGGTGTAAGTTTAATATCATCAGGTGCTTTTCAAAATAGTAATCTAGAAGAGATTGATTTAAATAATGTAAAATATATAGAGGATAAATCTTTTAGGGATAGTGTTAAATTAAACAGTGTACTTGCGCCAAATGTTCTAATAACAGGTTCAGATGCTTTTTTAGGTACTGAGTGGTATAATAATATTAGAAATGATGATAATGAAATTATAATATTAGGGAAATCATTAATATATTATCCTGCAATTGATGATGTAGTGGTAGATTATGATGATTTAAAGAATATTAATCATATATCAAAAAATGCTTTTTGTGATATAAAAAAGTTAACAATTTATATTCCATCAAACGTATGTTATATAAGTGATAATGCGTTTTGTAATATAGAAGATTTAAATATATATGTAAGTTTTAATTATAATAATATTTCAAATATTTATTCAAATATAGATAATTTAAAGTTTAATTGTGATAGAAATTTAA
This sequence comes from Parabacteroides distasonis, assembly GCA_963623875.1. Classification (GTDB taxonomy): domain Bacteria; phylum Bacillota_I; class Bacilli_A; order Acholeplasmatales; family Anaeroplasmataceae; genus UBA3206. Next base: position 134,226 of record CAVFNL010000008.1, read on the forward strand.
AAGAATATTATAATACCTTGTTAAATATAGATATTTGTGTGTTCGATGGAATAGATGTTTCTAAGGCATACGTGATAAAGCAATTAAAAGAATACACAGAAGATGATAGCTTATATGTAGGTGATGTATTATATAAAGTATATGAAGGAGATTATATAAGTATTGATACATTAAACTGTAAGAATAGAGATAGTGGATATTATACATATTATTTGGTTGGCCTATATTACGATTCAGGTTGCAAAAATAAATATTTAAGTAATGAAATAGGTTATTTTAATGCACAAGTATTATGGGCTAAATGGGATTATTATAGATACTATATAGAATATGATTTTTCAGGTGGAGTATCATACAATAATAACAAAACTGAAATAGAAAGTTATAACTATTATACCGATATAGGACTTTTGTTTGGTAAAAAAGATTATTGTTTTGACATATTATACTGGAAGACAAATGATGGAAAAAGATTTGATGTTGGTATGGAATGCTATATGTCATATTTTATAAATTCAGGACTAGATAAAGATAAAAGATATATTAAACTTACTGCAGTGTGGGAAGTTATAAATTATAATATAACATATCATTATAATGGATTTAATGGTAGTTATGATACCTTTGTTGAAAAATATAATTTTTATGAAGAAAAAGTATTGCAAAACAAATCTAATGGCACATACACATGTATTGGTTGGTATGTTATGCCAACAGATGAAGATAGTGAAGTAATATATTTGAATAGCTTTAAAGAGTTTTTTCACGAAAATATAGATTTATATTGTAAATGGTTCAAAAAAGGAACATATGAGACATATGAAGAATATAAAGTAACTGATAGTGGGAAATATAAGCAAAAATATGATACAATAAACCTATTTGAAGTAATAAAGATAAGTAAAGATGAATTAATAGAATTAGGTTATAAAACATTAAAGATAGAAATACGTATAAGATTAAAAGAAATAGATGAGGGAACACAGCATATCTATTTGTTTAAGCAAGCCTATAAAGATGATAAATATTTAATACAAGAATATAAAATAGATGATGCGAGCAAAAATTATGAAACAAGAAGAATTAATTTTATAGTCAATTTAACTGACTTAGATTCGGATATGTTATTTATACGTTTTGGAGCCTCTGGAAAATACAATGATGATTGGAAGAGTGATTGTAGAGAATATATTATGAATGTTGGTGATGTGTAATGAAAAAAAGATTAATTTTTATAATATTATTAATATTTATACCTCTTTCTTTATCATCATGCAGTATTAAAATAAAAACTATAACTAGTGGTGATTATCAATATCAAATATATAAAAAGAATAAAAAGAAAGTTGCAGAAATTGTTGGTTTATCAGATATAGGTATGGAGAAAAAAGTGATTGTAATTCCAAAATATATAGATGGCTATAGAGTGAATAAGATAAGAAAAAGCAGATGGGGGCATGATACTTTTTGCTCAAATGATACAAAAAAAATTTATATTACAATCAAACTTGATGAATTTAATAAAAGTAGTTTTAATCGGCATAAAGTTTTTTATTTAGGTGATGGTCTATTAAACACCGAGTTGTATGGATCTTGGGATTATGATGTGTTTTTGCCATATAATGTAGATATTTCAAAAGAAAATATAAAAAACGGAGGCGTTTGGCATGCTAATGTAACATATATGGTAGATGATGAAATATATTGGATTGATGAATGTGAAAATGGTCCTATTGAATATATACCTGAAGAGCCTAAAAAAGATGGCTTTAAATTTGAAGGTTGGTATAAGGATAAAGACTTTTTAACTAAGTGGGATTTTAAAACAGATACAGTTCCGCCAATTAAAGAAATCGATCATGGAGATAATTGGAAAAATACATGGACTGAATATGTATATGAAGAAGTCATGCTTTATGCAAAATTTAATTGAATTCAGGTTTAAAAAATTTAAATGAATATTGATTTATTTAATTTAAAGGAGTATTATATAAATTAATTTAAGAAGACAGTTCATTTGTACCATCCTGTCTATAAATAAAACCAGGGCTTTAAAATATGCTTTAGATGGGACTTTTTTGTCCCATTTTATTTTTTTAATGCCCTAAATATGGGTATTTTTTATTGGAGGCAAAATTATGTATGTATTAAGCACTACTGCATCATTTGATGCGGCACATTTTTTATCAAACTATAATGGAAAATGTAAAAACATTCACGGACACAGATGGAATGTATTTTTAGAAGTTAGTGGCGATTTAAATAATGGTATGTTAGTTGATTTTAATGTATTAAAAAAAGATTTAAAAGAATTATGCGATTATTTTGATCATAGTTTCATAGTTGAAAAAGGAAGTCTTAGCGAAGAATTAATGGCATTACTTACAAAAGACTTTTTAATTAGAATAGTAGATTTTAGAACAACTGCTGAAAATTTTTCAAAATATTTTTTTGATGAATTTGAAAAAAAATATAATGTTTTAAGTGTGAAGGTGTATGAAACACCAAATAATATGGCGGAGTATAGAAAATGAAAGTAATAGAAAAATTTGTATCGATAAATGGAGAAGGACTTAAAAGTGGTGAACTTGCAACTTTTATAAGATTTGCTGATTGTAATCTTCGTTGCCCATATTGTGACACGAAGTATTCTTATGAAAATCCTTGTTACACAAATGAAAGTATTGATGAAATAGTTTCATACATAAATGAAAATAAAATACATAATGTTACACTTACTGGTGGTGAGCCATTAATTCAAAAAGATATTGATCTTTTAATTAATAAATTAAGTAATTTAGGATATAGAGTAGAACTTGAAACTAATGGCTCTATAGATATTAAAAAATATGTTGGTCTTAAAGGAGTATCTTTTACACTTGATTATAAAGGACCATCATCACTTATGAGTAATAAAATGAATTTAGAAAATTATAAATATTTAACTAAAAATGATGTGGTTAAATTTGTATGTGGTTCAAAAGAAGATCTATTAAAGGCGAAAGAAATAATTAAAACTTATAAATTAGATTTAGTTACTAATCCATTTATATCACCAATTTATGGCGAAATTGAACTTGAAGAAATAGTTGAATTTTTAAAAAATAATAATATGAACTATACAAGGTTGCAAGTTCAACTTCATAAAATTATTTGGGATAAAGATAAAAGAGGTGTTTAAAGTGATTGATGAAAAGAAATTAGAAAAAGCATTTCAAATGATATTAGAAGCATTAGGAGATGACCCAAAAAGAGAAGGATTAATTGATACTCCTAAAAGAGCTTCTAAGATGTTTGTTGAAATGTTTGAGGGAATGAATTATACAAATGATGAACTTGTAGAAATGTTTGATAAAACATTTGATACAGATTATATGACAGATAGTAAAAATGTTGTAGTAATAAAAGATATTCCTATTTTTTCATATTGTGAACATCATTTAGCTTTAATGTATGATATGACTGTCGATGTTGCATACATTCCTAATGGAAGAGTTATAGGTTTATCAAAACTTGCCCGCATTTGTGATATGGTATCAAAAAGATTACAACTTCAAGAACGAATTACAAATGATATTTTATATGTTGTAAAAGGCATTACTAAATCTAATGATATTGTAGTAAGAATTTCTGGTAAACATTCTTGCGTTTCTGCAAGAGGAATAAAAAAAGATTCTAAAACGACTACAATATCTAATATAGGGCATATTAATATGGAGGTATTAAATTAATGAAATGTTTAGTATTATCATCAGGAGGGCTTGATTCAACAGTAGCCCTTGCGAAAGCAATTAAAACATATGGTAAAGATAATGTAGTAGCATTATCTATATCATATGGGCAAAAACACGATAAAGAAATTAAGGCTTCGAATAATGTTTGTACATACTATGGTGTAGAACATATTTATCTAGATTTAGCTGAAATATTTAAATATTCAAATTGTTCACTTTTAAAGTCATCTGGTGAAGAAATTCCATTAGAAAGTTATAATGAACAATTAAAAGAAAGAAATGGACATCCTGTTACAACCTATGTTCCATTTAGAAATGGATTGTTTTTATCGTCAGCATCATCAATTGCATTATCTAAAGGATGTAATGTAATTTATTATGGTGCACATAAAGATGATGCGGCTGGTAATGCATATCCTGACTGTTCTAAAGAATTTACAAAAGCAATGGCAGACGCAATATATTTAGGTTCAGGAAATGAACTAAAATTAGAAGGACCTTTTGTTAATATGTCAAAAAAAGATATTGTAGCGCTTGGTACTAAACTAAATGTTCCGTTTAATTTGACTTGGTCTTGTTATATGGGCGGAGATAAAGCTTGCGGAAAATGCGGAACATGTATAGATAGAAAAGAAGCATTTAAATTAAATGGACTTAAAGATCCAATAGATTATGAGGAGTAAGTATGAGAGAAGAAGAAAATTTAAAGAATTTAGGTAATAAAAATACAAAATATGATTTTAATTATACACCAGAAATTTTAGAAACATTTGTAAATAAACATCAAGAAAATGATTATTTTGTAAAATTCAACTGCCCTGAATTTACGTCCCTATGTCCTATAACAGGACAACCTGATTTTGGAAGTGTTTATATATCATATATACCAGATGAGTTAATGGTTGAATCAAAGTCATTAAAATTGTACTTATTCTCATTTAGAAATCATGGAGACTTTCATGAAGATTGTATGAACATTATAATGAAGGATTTAATAAAACTAATGAAGCCACGTTATATTGAGGTTTGGGGTAAATTTCTTCCAAGAGGTGGTATTTCAATAGATCCATATTGTAATTACGGAATGAAGGGTACAAAATTCGAAAAAATTGCTGAACAACGCCTTTTAATGCATGACCTGTATCCTGAAAATATTAATAATAGATAAGCAACCTAAGATGGTTGCTTTTTTGTTTGGTAAGCAAAGCTTAACAAATTTGTTGACAATAAATAGTTCTAGTATTAAACTATGAATAGATAAAAATAAGACTTTTCATGCGAGTTGGTTTTAATTTTTGCTAGATAGGGGATTTAAATGAAGAACTGTGTGCTATGTTTGTTAATGGGGTTTTTAACAATATTTTGTGTTTTGGGAGTGGATTTAAAGAATATAACGTCTTTTAAATGTGGAAATTCTGATGATGTTATTAGGTATAAGTCTGAATATATTAGTGAATATATAAAAAGTGAATATTATTCGAAATATGATATTAAAAGTATAAATATGGTTGAAAGTAATAAATTTTTAATTGATAGTTGTAAAAATTTCGATCAATCTAAATTGAATGCTTATTATAATTCATATCATCCAAATAGAAACAATAAAGTTGAAGGTACATGTGCAGTTGTAGCTACACTAAGCACAGTTGAATTTTATAATAAGCATGATAATAATAGTTATATTGACTATCAGTATGCAGAGTATGATACAAGATATCAAAGAGAAAGAGAATTTTACTCTGATATATTAACATATGGTATTGAAAACAACTATACAACAAGAACAAATGGTACAGAGAATAGTAAAATGAATAATTTATTAACTTTAGGGTATAGCCTATCAGGCTCAAAAAGACATGGACATACTGAATGGTATCATATAAAGAAAAAGTTAAATAAATCTTTATCAAACAATGTTCCTGAACTTTATGCAGTAACAGATCATGCAGTTGTTGTGTGTGGGTATACAACAATTAGTTATACGATTTCTTATCGTAAAAATAATACTTTAAAAACAATTGAAGCCTCAAAAGAAGGCTATATTGTAAATGAAGGTTGGGGGGATCCTAATAGATCAATTATTTTTAAAGATAAAATAGGAAATATTACAGACTCTCACTTACTTGTGATAACAGCTAAAAAGTAGGTGATGATATGAAAAAAATTATATTATCTATAACATCTATAATAATAGGCGCAATAATCGCTATAACTCTAGTTTTAGTTTTTTATGATAAGAAAAGAGAAGTATATGTAAAATCAACATACAATGATGTAAGATTATCTCTTGGTAAAACTAAAGTTAAAGAAATATACAAAGGTCGTTCATCTCCTGTTGAAGTTCATAATAGGTATTATATATCGGATCCTTTTGAATTCTATGAAGAGCAAATAATAACATCTGAATATTATAATTCAAAATTGGTATTTACAGATAAATATGATAATATTTACGGATATTTAGTAAAGGATGAAGTTGCATTCAAATTCGAAGTGACAGATGAAACCTTAACATTAAGTACAATGGGTGAGGAACAACATGTTGATAGTGTATATTGTTTTATACTATGTGATTTCATTGGCTTAGTTGGTGAAAAATCATCAACAGAAACTTATGTTGAAGAGTGTAAGTGGAACTTTTATTATAACACAGATGATATAAAATATGATAATATCGTTGAATTATATAAGCATATGAATGGTGATATGGTTAAAATTGATGAAGATGCAATATATTTGAAAGGGTATACAAGGTATACGTTTGAAATGTCAGAAAATTACATTATAAAAATTATAAATAAAAATGGATATGCATATGGCTATACATATGATTATCCTATAGATAAATAATAAATAAGGAATCAGGTGTTACTTCTTGGGGTTAGTCAACATGGCCTACTAAATTTGTTGACAAAAAATGCAAACAATATACTCAAAGTAAATAAAATAAAACGATTTACGTGAATTAGTTTTAATTTTTGCTAGATAGGGATTTAAATGAAGGATTATAAGTTATGTTTGTTAATGGGGTTTTTAACAATTTTTTGAATTTTAAAAGTAAATTCAAAAGATATAAATCCATATAAATTTTTACGAAGAAAAAATAAAACTTCAGAACATTATAATTCAAAACTTGAATTTAAAGGTAAATATGGTGACACTTATGGATATTTAATAAAGGATGAAGTAGCATTTAAATATAAAATTTCAGATAAGTATATTACACTAAGCACCATGGGAGTAGTTGGACTTATTTATGAAGAATATAATTTAGTATTATGCGACTTTTATGATTTTATGGGAGTCAATTCTGATATATATGTAGGATATGAAGAAAATTGTTCTTGGGTGTTTTATTATGGGCGTAATATAGTTGAATTATACAAATATATGAATCAAGATATGGTAAAAATTGATAGAGACGTTATATATTTAAAAGGTTATGATGCATAAATAGAATTGTCAAACGATTATGTTGTTAAAATAATAAATAAAAATGGAAACGCATATGGTTGTGTATATGAATATAAAACTGAGTAATTATATACTTTAAATAGGGTGATTAAATGTTAATATCAAAAAAGTTTAAAAATAAAATTGTTCTAGAAAATATAAAATTTAATATAGAAAAGAATTCAGTAAACTTACTGCTTGGCGAAAATGGTAGTGGAAAAACCACATTATTCAAAATACTTGCAAGCTTAATTAAAAATAATGATAAATGCGAAAACGAATACCATACATCCTTATTAGTCGATAAGGATATATTATTTAGTGAAAAAACAGGGTTAGAAAACTTAGAGTATTTTTTAAATAAAGAAGAGTTTATAAATGCTAAAAAATATATAGAATATTTTAATGTTTCATCTTATATAAAAGATTATGTTAAAACATATTCAAATGGTATGAGAAAAAAAGTTGAACTTATAATCGCATTTTCAAAAAAATCAAATCTTTTATTGCTAGATGAACCAACTAATTCACTAGATGTTAATAATATAGTGCTATTAAAAAAAATAATAAAAGAAGAAAGTAATAATAAAACTATATTAATATCATCTCATGATAAATCAATATATGATAAAAATATTATAGATTATATATATGTTTTAAAGGAACATAATATCACAATATTAAATAAAAATGAATTAGACTTTTTAATATACAAAGTAAAAACATTAAAAGAAATAGATTTTAATGATGTTGAAATTATAAAAAAAACAAGTGATTGCATTTTTATAAAAATACCTAATAATCCTAATGAAATTATAAATAAATTTATTCCATATGGTGTTATAGAATTTAGTCCTGTTGATTTTTGTGATAATATTTATCTAAAGGAGATTATATGATAAAAAATTTAAAAGAATTATTTATAAATAAAGCATTTATATTAATTGTTGTATTATCTCTAATACTTACTTCAATATTTTTTATAAGTTATGCTAAAACTTCAATGAATAATGAATATTCATCTATTTATGTGATGCAAGAATATAAAACTGATGAAGAATATCAAACAGTTATTGATAATGTGTTAGCGGAAATAGAAGAATTAAAAAAGGAAAATGTAAAGCATTCAAAAGAATGGATTAGATATTATGAAAAACAAATATTACTATATAAAAGCCTTAAGGATAAAGGTGTAAGTTATGAAATTTGCATGGATGATTTTGATAATAAAACTCAAGATGAATTGGTGTATTTAAATTATTCAACTAAAGTTATAGCTCTAATATCTACACTTATAGTAGTATGTGCAATTTATGTGTTAATCTTAAAAGATTATACAAATAGTGCTTATACAATAATTTATCAAAATAATAGGAATGGTGTTATTAATAAAAAAGTATTATTTACATACATATTAACATTTGTATGTTACACGTTATTTTTCTTATTTAATTATGCCATATCCAAACTTTTTGATTCGGATTTAAAATATGTTTTATCATTTAAAGGTGATGAAGTTATATATACTTCAAAAAATAAATTTATATTTTTATATTTGTATTCATCTGGATTATTAATTACGATGTGTTTAACATCAATAGCACTAGGACTTGCACTATTTTCTAGAAAATTTATGATATGGTTATTAACATTAATAATAATGGTGGTTGCGGTATTTTTATTAAAATCCTTCCTATATTATGCATTTAGATATTTAGGATTCATACTTAATTTTAGTTTTGTAGGAACGGATAAATATTTTATGTTATTTTTATGGCAGTTAATACCGTTTTCATTTATGTTTTCTTCAATGTATTATTTAAAAAAAGCAGATTTATAAAAAGAGACTACCTTCATGGTAGCCTTTTTTGTTAAGTTGATTTGACATTTTGAAATCATTGACTTATACTATATAAGTAAAATTATGTATAGAAAGGAAGTATAATTCTTATGAAAAAAAGAAAAAAGAGATTAATTATACTTTTATCTTTATTCGCATCTCTTGCGACAGCACTCATCCTGTTTTGTACAATAACAGGATTTAATCCTATATTATTAATAAAAGGAACTAAACCTTCTGGAAATAAAGTAGACACTGAAACTGATTTAGAAACTTTAGTTTTAGAGACACCAACTGATGGCACAACTCCTAAAGATTATGATGCCCTAACAAACTTTGCCTATTTTGCATACAAGTTACAAAATTCAGATTTTGAAGCCACAACAAATGGTAAGGCAACAGCTAATTTTAATGGAATGAATACTGACCAAAATGTTTATGATTATAGACTAAAGAGTGGTAAGTATTATTTAATGGATACTAGATCAACATCTCAATGGGTTAAAATTTATGAAGAACAATTTTTTACAGGAGATAAAGTATTATATAGATCTAGTTCTGATTCAGCAAACTATGATAAAGTTTCAAAAGTAGAAGCAAGATCTAATAAACAAGAATTTAATCTATATGGTTATGGTCCAGATAAAATAATTGGCTATATTGTGTGTAAGGAAACTCTTGTAGAAGATAGTGGTGTTAATCAAAATGCTGATGGAACATTTACATCATCATATACCCTAGACCCTACAGTAGCTCCAACTTACTATCAAAGAAAAGTTAAGACGAATGCGTCTATTTCATCATATCCTAATTTCGTATCAGTTAATTTAACTTATACATATGATTCTAATTGGAATATTATTTCAGCAACTTATAATGAAGTATATTCTATATATAAGATGAAATCATGGATTAAAACTACAACAAATATAACTGAAACATTTACATATTTAACAAGTGAAGAATCACAATCAAAAATAGAGCCTAAATATAATTTTTATAAAGATTATTTCAACATGGAAGTACCAGATGATTCTGATGAAAATACTGAAATGACAGCCTTAGATTATCTTGGAACAATGGTTAGTCTAATCTCTAAACCTGTTTATGGTGATATTAATATTAAAGTTAACGATAAAGAATTAAACGCAAAAGTTTCATACGATGGTACAAATAAAACTCTTTATATAAAAATAGGCAATGAAGTAATTTCATATAAAGATAACAAATTATACTTAAATGGATCTATAGAAGGATATCTAGATATTAAAGAATTAAAAGAATTAATTCCTTCAGGTGAATCTTCTACAACCGCTCTTTCTTTTGATAAAGATGAATTAATATCAGGTATTATGAAAAATATTAATTCAGGAGTTGTGACACATGATGGTGAATACACAAATGTTTCTATTACATTCGATTTGTTTGGTCTATCAATACCTACTATCTTTAGATTCTACACACCAAATGAGGATACAATAGAATTTAAAACATTAACTGCAGATTTTGCTATATCTGATAATAATTTTAGTGTTGAGGCAAATTTATGTAATAGTTTTGAAACAACAGTAAACACAAATGTATCAAAGTTAAGATCTCTTTCTGCAAATCTTAATACTAAACTTACATATAATGATTTAGTATTAGATTTAAATGGTATAATTAATGCGGATTTATTAAATAACGTAATAAACATCGATGCTAAAGCTTTATATAATAACGCAACAATTAATCTAAATGTAATTTATAAAGATAATTATATTTATATTAATGCAATAGATAAATTAAAATTAATGATATCTGTTGATGAAATAAAACAAATGATTCCAGAAAATACTGCATCATTTGATATTACATCTTTAAAGTATGATTTAATTATGTCATACATTAAAAATATTTCTTTAAATATTAATTCTAGTATTGATTTAACATATAATACTGAACTAGATATTAATGGCATTAAATTATCAAATATTATGCTATCATTAACTCCATCGTCTGATGAATACAGCGTAGATGTAAATAGTGATGATTATATTAATTATGATACAATTAAGCCTTATATCGAACAAATAAATACTTTAGTTTCTAATGTTAAAGATGCTAATGGACTTCAAACAAATATTAATCTTACATATGATAAATATAATGTTAGTGGAGATATTTATGTAAAACTTAATCCATTATCAGTAAAAGCAATCTTAAATATTTCATTTGATGATATTTCAAGAGATATAGTATTATATTATGTAAATAACAACATATATCTAGAATATGAAAATGTAAAAGTTAAGGTATCAAAAGATACACTAACTACTGCAATATCAAAATTTGTAGACTTAAATACAAAACTTGATGTAAAAACTATCATAGATTTATTTAAATCAATAAATGTTTCTAATGCTATTGATTTAGTATTAAATACTTCAAACTACATTGGTAGTGATTTAACTATTAAATTAGATAAGGATTTAAATATTAGCCTAAGCTCTACAAAGATAAATGGTAATATCACAAATATAAGTGCTTATCAAGAAAATATCAGCATTGAAGAAATAGAATATGTAAGTATTGACTCATATGTTGATTCAATCTCAACACTTGTAAAAGATATTTTAGATAACAATGGACTTCAAACAAATATTAATCTTACATATGATAAATATAATGTTAGTGGAGATATTTATGTAAAACTTAATCCATTATCAGTAAAAGCAATCTTAAATATTTCATTTGATGATATTTCAAGAGATATAGTATTATATTATGTAAATAACAACATATATCTAGAATATGAAAATGTAAAAGTTAAGGTATCAAAAGATACACTAACTACTGCAATATCAAAATTTGTAGACTTAAATACAAAACTTGATGTAAAAACTATCATAGATTTATTTAAATCAATAAATGTTTCTAATGCTATTGATTTAGTATTAAATACTTCAAACTACATTGGTAGTGATTTAACTATTAAATTAGATAAGGATTTAAATATTAGCTTAAGTTCTTCAAAGATAAATGGTAGCATTACAAATATTTCTTCATTTGGTGAGGTTATAAATGTAGTTGATGAATCTTATATTTCAATTGATGGTTTAATAAATGACGGACTAAATATATATGATGTTATTAAGACTAATACATTTGAAGTAAATATTAGTGATTTATCATTAAAAGTTGCGGACCATAATGTAGAATTAAATGGAAACATTTATGTGAATAAATCTAATGCATGTGTTACATTAAATGTGCTTATTGATTCTAAACATACTCTAAATCTAACAATAAAAGTTGTGGATAAAGTAATGTATATTGAGGCTTTAGGACAAATTTTTAAATTAGATTTAGAAAATATTAATACGTTTATAGAAGATGTGTTAAATAAACTTAATATTATGTTAGATAAAAACTATACATTATATGCTAATAAAGAAGTAGAAGTATCTAATATAGTTAAGGTATTAGATACAATAGTATTTACAAATAATTCTATTTCACTAAATCTAGAATCACTAATTTCTAAAGCATTAACAATTACTGTAGAACTTGTGACTAAAGATAGTGTTACTAACGCAAACATTAATACAGATGGTTATGTTGAAGCAGTTGGAAATATAAATATTGCGTCAGCTACAGAAAAAGATATTGTTGCGCCTGTTGGTAAGATGATTTGTGAGAGTGAAATTCTTGAAATATTAGATTATGTAAATGTTGTATACAATATTGCACAACAAAAATTATTTAGTGTAAACATCAATGAATTAAGACTTGAAAAAGCTGATCCTACATCATATTTTGAAATCAGTGGAGAAGTAAAATTAAATATTATTGATGGATTAAAAGATTTTGATGCAATTCTTAATTTAACAATTGTTGAATATAGAAATAATGTTAAATACGGATGGCATTATGTTGAACTTACTGTAATATCTTCATCTAAAACTGGTGGAGATGCGATGGTTTATGGTGCATATGGAAATAATGAATCAAATAAGTCAGATACAATAAAAGTATATTCAACTTATACAGGAATTAAAAATCTAATAAATTCTGTTCAAAATTTAATGAATATTGATACATTCTCAAATATGATGGATAGCGGATCACTTATGATTAAATTCGATAAACTAATAAATGATATTACACTTTCTGATACATCACTTGATTTAGTGTTAGATCAAAGTGCATTCAATAAGTTTATGTCTAATTCGTCATATATTAATATAAGTCTTACTAAGAGTGATGATAAATTAACAAATGTTGAATTACAAAACCTATATTTATCATATTCTAACGAACGTGATAATATGAAGATTTCATCTCTTGATGTTTCAATAAATGAAATTTTAGAACTTAATGTTGAAGCTCCATCTGATACATCAAAGTATATTGATTTAACAAACATGAGCAATTTATTTGAAGCTTTATATCAGAATGCTCAAATGAAATACTTTGAGATAACTGGAAATGTTAAACTTACAGCAATAGGTATTTTAGATTATACAGCAGGAGTTAATGCTAAAATTCATGTGCAAGACGATGGTAAACCTGAAGCACTCATTACTATTAACTGCCCAACTTTTTGGAAAATGATTTATAAGAAGACATTATATATATATTACAAAGATGGCTTTATTTATCAAAATAGAATTGATAATGATTCAACTTTATGGTGGAAGTCATCTAATAAGTACTTCTTAAAGATTTCTTATCAAGAATATATGAGCGATTTCTTAAATTATTTTCTTGGAGAGTATGGTCTTGGTATGCCAGATAAAATAATGTCAAAAATTAATAGCTCAGCTGGCTCTAATAAGGGAACTCCGAATGCCGCATCTTGCGTAAATAGCGCATCTATTGGAACTAATAAATTCTCATTTAACTTTGATTTAGGAGAAATTGTTCAAGATTCTAATATTGGAGACTTAAACGTTACATTATCTACTACTGAAATTACAAATTCAGAAGGTAAGATTGTAAATGTTTTAAAAAATATTGATTCATTCAGTCTAGATATGGTATCAGTTATTGAATTAACTTCATCTAATCTTACATTATCAAATATTTATGATGGTTCTTGTCATGATCTTGATATGAGTGATCTATATAATTTTGTATCAAGTGCTGATCAAACTTATGCTGTTGATACAAAATATAAGAATGGTTCATCACAAGGAACTATATCACATACCATAACTTATGATTATAATGGTATTACAACAACTGAGACTAAGAATTATAATGATATTATAACTCTTCCTTCAACTGTTGAAATTAATGGTACAACTTATAATGTAATTAGTTGGTATACTGATAAAACATATCAAACAAAGGTAGATGGAAACAGTTATACTATGCCTGCGTATGACAAAACATTGTATGCAAAAATTTAAAATAATAAAAAATGGAACAAGTAAAATTGTTCCATTTTGATTTATATTTAAATATTAATAAATGTAGTACATGCTTTTCTGAAGTTCTAGCACTTTTTCTTTTCCTTCGAGTCTTTCTACAACAGCATACCCAAATTCAAGAGATGTTCCGGCAGAACGTGAAGTGATGATATTATCACTAATTTCAGTTTTTTCTCCAGTAAACAAACCATATTCCTCACTTAATTTCATAGGTGGGAAGCATGTGTATTTTTTACCTTTTAAAAAGCCATGACCTGCAATAATTGTAGGAGATGCACAGATTGCGCCTATTATTTTGCTTGTTGCAAAATAATCCATAACCTTAAGATATTTTTCATCATTCATATTTTCTTTATACTGAGGACCTCCTGGAAGGATTAGACAATCGAATGATTTATAATCAATATCATTAATTAATTCTAAATTAGTGATATGTAGGCCATGTGCACCTACAGCTGTTTTATTGTTTGACGCAAGTATAACCTCGTAGTTTGCTCTTTTAAAAATATCAAATGGCGCAAATGTTTCAGTTTCTTCAAAACCATTATTTATTAAAAATAATATTCTCATAATTTCACTCCTTTATAATAAAAATTATATCATATTTATAAAGCAATTTGATTGATATTTTATTAATTTATTTGTAAAATATACGTGGAAAAGGATAGGTGTTGTATATGGATGGGAACATTCATTCGTTTGAATCATTTGGGACTGTAGATGGTCCAGGAATTAGATTTGTTGTATTTTTAATGGGGTGTCATTTAAGATGTGGATATTGTCATAACCCTGACACATGGGATTTTAAGGCAAATGAGACATATTCAAGTGATGAAGTTGTTACAATGGCACTTAAATATAAAAACTATTTTGGTGATAAGGGCGGAGTTACAGTAACTGGTGGAGAACCATTATGCCAAATTGATTTCGTAATTGAATTATTTAAAAAATTAAAAGCAAAAGGATTAAATACATGTGTTGATACTTCTGGATATGAATTTGATTATAAAAATCCTGATGTAATAAAAAAATATGAAGAATTAATTGAGTATACTGATTTATTCTTGCTAGATATTAAACATATAGATGATCCTATGTGTATTAAACTTACAGGAAAGAGTAATGATAATGAATTACATTTTGCAAAATGGTTATCTGATAATGGAAAACATATGTGGATTAGACAAGTTTTAGTCCCTGGATGGACTGATAATCCTGAATCACTAAAAAGAACAAGAGAATTCATTGATACATTGAAGACTGTAGATAGGGTTGAAGTTTTACCATATCACACTCTTGGTAAGATTAAATATGATAATTTAAAGATGAATTATAGATTTAAAGATGTAGAATCTCCAACTGTAGAGAGTGTAAAACTTGCAAAAGAAATATTAGGAGTTGATAATTATGCAAAGTAGTAAATTAAATAATATTACACTAGAAAATTATAAAGAAGAATTAAAAGGTATTAATGTAGTAGAAATTTCTGGAGAATCTTGTGCAAACTGCCTTACATTACTTCCTGTATTATATAATATCTGGGAGCAAAGAAAAGATTTTACTTTAAGACATATAGAAGTAGATGAATCAACTAAAGATTTAATTAATGCTTGGGAAGTAAGAACTGCGCCTACTATTATTATATTTAAAGATGGTGTTGAGATCCAAAGATGTAGAGGATATCAACCTGAAGAAATTTTAGAATTATGGCTTGATTCAAAAATAAATGAATTAAAAAATAATTAATTATATTTTTTGATATAAAATAAGTCAAAATATATTTTAAAATTCGATAAAATTTATAAAATAAAAAATATAATTTAAAAGTAGTTTCAATTGATAAATTTAATTTAAAAATGATTGAAAAAGTATCGAAAAAACATACAAAATTCAAAATCATTTTACTTGAATAAGAATTGTCGATTTGCTATAATTAAGAAGGTAAGAGGAATACTCTTACAACGCAAAATGGAAAGAGGTATTTTAATATGAACAAAGCATGGGAAGATTTCGTCCCTGGAAAGTGGACTAACGAAATCAACGTTAGAGACTTTATCCAAAAAAACTATACTCCTTATGAAGGAGATGAAAGCTTCTTAGTAGGACCTACAGACGCAACTACAAAGTTATGGTCTGAAGTTTCTGATTTAATGAAGCAAGAGCATGCAAAGGGTGGAGTTTTAGATTGTGATATTGATAATCCTTCACAAGTAAACTCACATAAACCTGGTTACATTGATCAAAGTCTAGAGAAGATTGTAGGTCTTCAAACAGACAAACCATTAAAGAGAGCATTTATGCCTAATGGTGGTATCCGTATGGCTTGCCAAGCAGCTGAACAATATGGATATACAATTGATGAAACAATTAAGAATTTCTTCTTAAAGTATCGTAAGACTCACAACGATGGTGTATTTGATGTATATACTCCTGAAATGCGTGCTTGCCGTACTGCTCACATCTTAACAGGATTACCTGATACATATGGACGTGGACGTATTGTTGGAGATTATAGACGTGTTGCATTATACGGAGTTG
Source organism: Parabacteroides distasonis (assembly GCA_963623875.1). Taxonomy (GTDB): domain Bacteria; phylum Bacillota_I; class Bacilli_A; order Acholeplasmatales; family Anaeroplasmataceae; genus UBA3206. The sequence continues at coordinate 151,208 of CAVFNL010000008.1, forward strand.
ATTTCTTAATCAAGAAAAAAGAATTCGACAAGTCATTACTTTGCGGAGAAATGAATGATGAAAAGATTCGTGATCGTGAAGAAATTTCTGAACAAATTAAAGCATTAAAGCAATTAAAGGATATGGCAGCTCAATATGGTTGCGATATTTCTAAACCAGCTGAAACTGCTCAAGAGGCTATTCAAGCATTATACTTCGGATACCTAGCTGCAGTTAAAGATCAAAACGGTGCAGCTATGTCAATCGGACGTAACTCTACATTCCTTGATATCTATATTGAACGTGACTTAAAGAAAGGATTAATTACTGAAGCTGATGCTCAAGAGTTTATTGATCATTTCATTATGAAACTTCGTATGGTTCGTTTTGCTCGTATTCAATCATATAATGAATTATTCTCAGGAGATCCAACTTGGGTAACTGAGTCAATCGCAGGTATGGGAACAGATGGAAGAGCTCTTGTTACTAAGACATCATTCCGTGTACTTCATACTCTAGAAAACCTAGGACCAGCTCCAGAACCAAACTTAACAGTTCTTTGGTCTAAGAGATTACCTAAGGGATTCAAGAATTACTGTGCTAAGATTTCTATCACTACATCTGCAATTCAATATGAATCAGATGAATTAATGAGACCATTAATGGGTGATGATTACTGTATCGCATGTTGTGTATCTTCAATGAGAGTTGGAAAAGATATGCAATTCTTCGGTGCACGTGCTAACTTAGCTAAGTGCTTACTATATGCTATAAATGGTGGTAAAGATGAATTATTAACTGATAAGGTTACTGGAAAGCATGTTCAAGTTGGACCTGAATACCAAGCAATTACATCTAATGAACCACTTGACTTCGAAGAAGTTAAACATAAATATGAAATTATGATGAACTGGTTAGCAGATGTATATGTAAATACATTAAATGCTATTCACTACATGCATGACAAATATTCTTATGAAGCATTAGAAATGGGTCTTCATGATTCACAAGTTCATAGATATTTCGCAACAGGAATTGCTGGATTATCATGCGCAGTAGATTCATTATCAGCAATTAAGTATGCTAAGGTTACTCCTATCAGAAATGAAGAAGGAATGGTTGTTGATTTCACTGTTGAAGGAGATTTCCCTAAATATGGAAATAACGATGACCGCGTAGATTCAATTGCTACATGGCTAGTTGAAACATTCATGAACGATATTAGAAAACATCATACTTATAGAAATTCAGAGCCTACTATGTCTATTCTTACAATTACTTCAAACGTTGTTTATGGTAAGAAGACTGGAAATACTCCAGACGGACGTAAAGCAGGACAACCTCTTGCACCAGGTGCTAACCCTATGCACGGAAGAGATACTCACGGAGCATTAGCTTCTCTTGAATCAGTAGCTAAATTACCTTACGATGATTCACGTGATGGAATTTCTAATACATTCGCAGTAACTCCAAACGCATTAGGAAAGTAATATAAAAAAGACTATTTAAATTCTTAAGGAGGAATTATTATGTCAGAAAAAGCAACACAACAAAGAGTAGAAAATTTAGTTAACATGTTAGATGGATATGTTTCAGATGGTGGATACCATTTAAATGTAAATGTATTTGACCGTGATTTATTATTAGACGCTCAAGCACATCCAGAAAAATATCCTCAATTAACAATCCGTGTATCAGGATATGCAGTAAAATTCATCAATCTTACTAAAGAACAACAAGATGACGTTATTGCACGTACAATACATGAATCTATGTAATTAAATTACAAATATTAAGACAAGTGGTAGAAATACCACTTGTTTTTTTACATAAAAAAACATCAAAATTAATTGATGTTTATTTTAAATAATATTTATCAATTACGCTTAAATAATCAAGACGAGGTAAATATTTTTCTTCAATTTTGTAAGCTTCTATAAGGAAGGTTTCATATTTAATAGATTTTCTTTCATCATTTTTTAAATTTTTATAATGAATAGAAAATTTATCTATTGGATATAGGAAAAATTCGTTTCTATGTACCCAGTATATTATAAGAAATGATATTCCTCCATGTTTCATACATTGAAGTAAATGTTTTACTTGATGTTCTTCGACATTTCTTAGAGGGAAAGATGTTTTATTTTTATTCTCTTTGGCTTCAAAATCAACATATTTTCCTTTATAAACACCATTATAATCAGTAGTAGATGGTGTTTTGTAATAAGCTTCAGTAATAACAGCCTTATTTCGTGAAGGATAATCAACCTTTACAATTTGAACAGGAACAGGCTTTTTGTATATTACGGCTAAATCTTGATTTCTATAAAATTCATTTGATTCATTTAGTAAATGTTCTAACTTCATACCACGATTAGCCATATTATAATTTGGTTGCTTTTTGTTTGAATTATTTTTGCTTATATTTTCTTTAATATTTTTTTTGATAGGATAATTTATCATATAATTATAATCACCAACATAATTTTATCATAAAAAAAATATTTAAGTTGCGCAAATAAAAAAATATGTTATAATTAGGTGTATAAATTTACGATTCTTAACTTGAGAGGAGGACTTAACCTATTTTTGTAGGTTATATTTTTATGAGTAAAATTGAAATATTTGCACTTGGAGGACTTCAAGAAAATGGTAAAAATTTGTACTGCGTTGAAGTTGATTCCAAAATTTTTATATTAGATTCAGGTATAAAGTTCCCAACTTCTGAATTATATGGAATTGATAGAATAGTACCTGATATCTCTTATCTAGAAGAAAATAAAAAGAATATAAAGGGCCTTTTTTTAACGAATGGTCATGTTGAGCATATTGGGGCTGCAGGTATGTTGCTTCAAAAACTAGGATGTAAAATATATGGTAGTGAATTTACTATTGCATTAGTTAAAGATGGACTAGATGTTGATAATGTAGAATATATGGAAGAAAGTTTTGTCGTAGTAAATGATAGAACGCGTTTAATATTTGATGATGTGAATATTCGTTTCTTCATAGTAGCCCATAATATTCCAGGATGTTATGGTGTATGTATCAACACTAAGGATGGAAATATCATTTATACATCTGATTTCTCATTTGATCAAAACGCAAGAATAAATTATCAAAAAATGTATAGCAATTTAACTCACTTTTCAAAAGAAGGAGTACTTGCACTTATGTGTGAATCATTAGGTGCTTGTAATGAAGATTCAAGAGGTACTATACTAGAATTTAAAAAGAGAATAGAACAAATATTTATATCATCAGATAATAGAATAATATTTAGTTTATTCTCAGGAGATTTACAACGTATTCAACAAATAATTAACATATCATTATCATTTAATAAAAGAGTTGCAATTATTGGTCGTAAAACACAACGAATCGTTGATAAAGCTATATCACTTGGATACTTAAAGATTCCTAAGGAATCATTGGTGACTTTAAAGTTTGTTGATGAACAACATAAAAATAATGATAAAGATTTAGTTGTAATTATAACCGGTGAACGTCATGAACCATATCATATGCTACAACGTATGAGCAAGGGAATTGATAGGCTTGTCAAAATGGAAAAGAATGATACTGTTGTAGTCCTTACAGTTCCATATATAGGAACAGAAAAGATGGCTGCTCGTACTCTTGATATGATTTATAAAGTTACAACTAAAGTAAAAGTATTTAATTCTAATCTATTACCTTCGCCATTCGCAACAAGAGAAGAAATTAAAGGTATGATTAATATATTAAAACCTAAATATATTCTTCCTGTTATTGGTGAATATAGACATCAATATGCTTTTATATCTGTTGCTCAATGTGTTGAAATTAATAAAGATAATATTATTATTTTAGATAATGGGGATAAAGCTTCCTTTATTGATGCGGATTATAAAGGAATATTATCTGATGTTCCATTTGGTGAAATCAATATTGATGGTAAACAAGTAGGGGATTTAGGAGACGTTGTAATGCGCGATAGAGAACTACTTGCAGAAGATGGTGTAATAATGGTAATCGCAAACGTCAATCCAAGAACTAAAAAAGTAGTATCTGGGCCTGAACTTGTTTGCAAAGGATTTAACTTTAGCGCACCTGATACAAATTTAATGGAATTATTCAATGTGACTTTTGCAAAAGTATCAGCTAAATATTTGTTATCTAAATTTATCGAATGGTCAGATTATAAAAATGATCTTAAGAATGAGGTTTCAAGACTTGTATATAAATATACAAGAAGAAGCCCTATTATAATTCCTGTTTTAATATCTACTGACATTGAAGGTATTAAACAAAAGAAAGCTGATAAAAAGCAAATTGCAACAACAATCAAAGAAGAAAAACAAAAAAATGAGGTACTATAAAGTACCTCTTATTTTTTGATAGTTAAATAAGGCTTAAGCATTTTATTTCTTTCTTTTAAAGCACTCTCATATTTTCCTGTATCTTTTCCTTCATAATATATTCTATTTACAAGAGTATCTGGAAGATATTGTTGAGATACAAAATCATCAGGATAATCATGAGGATATTTATAGTTAGCTCCACCTTTAATTTCTCTATTTAAAATATGTTTTGGTATCTCATATGATGAAAAATTTTCAAGATCAGCTAAAGCTTTATCTATAGATGATTCAGCACTATTTGATTTAGGTGATAAAGCTAAATCAATAACTATATTTGCAAGGGGAATTCGTGCTTCGGGGAATCCTAGATTTTTTGCAGCACTACAAGCCGCAATAACTTTTGGTCCGCATGAAGGATTCGCAAGGCCTATATCTTCATATGCAATAACTGTAAGACGTCTACATATTATATCTATATCTTCAAGTTTAATTAAACGTGCAAGATAATGTAGTGCCGCATCAACATCAGAACCTCTAATTGATTTTTGGAAAGCACTAAGTAAATCGTAGTATGAAATTCCTTTATCATCTAATTTTAGAGGTTTTTTGCCAAGTATTTTAGAAGCACTATCTAAGGTTAGATTATCATCTAGGAGTGTAAGAGATTCTAGCATATTTAATGCTGTTCTAACCTCACACCCAGACTTTTGAGCGATAAGTTTAACTATGTCTTCACTAAGAGAACCATTAAATAAATTTTCGCTAGAAACTGTTTTATTTATAAGCTTTATAATGTCATCTTCAGTGATGGGGTTTAGTTGATAAATATGGCATCTAGATCTAATCGCAGGGTTTACACTGATATATGGGTTTTCTGTTGTAAGGCCTATTATAGTTACCTTACCAGATTCAAGATAAGGTAGTAAGTAATCTTGAATATCCTTTTTCATACGATGAATTTCATCAATCACTACAAAAGTATCGTTGTAATAAGTGCTAGATTTGAAGATGTCTTTTAACTTTTCTTTTGTATCAGTTGATGCATTAAAATCATAAACATTTGGTTCAAAATGTTGTTTTAAAATTGACGCAATAGTAGTTTTGCCACATCCAGCTGGACCGTATAAAATAAGAGAGAAAAAAACATTGTGCGATATCATTTTTGAAATAACACCATTTTTCCCAACTAAATGATCTTGACCTATTACATCTTCAAAATGTTTAGGTCTCAATCTATATGCTAAAGGCATCATAAAAATCAGCTCCTTTTTATATATCATAAAAATTATAGCATAAATTATTTTAATATTGAAATTTCTTTAAAAAATTAAATATGTTAATATAAAATTATCTATTAAACTTAATATTATGATATAATATTATATGTATTATATTTTAGTGAGGTATTTAATATGAACTTAAAAGATTATATTTATAATATTGAATCAATCGATGAAAAAGGTAAAGCTAAGAAAGATATCACACCTATATTTGAAAATGGTGAAGTTTTTGCGTACACCATTAAAGAAATGTCTAAGATAGTTAAACAAATGAAACCAGAACTTATTGTATCCCCAGAATCTAAAGGATTTATTTTAGGAGCTGGAGTTGCAACTAAATTAGGACTTGGACTTGTTCCTGTACGTAATCCTTTGAATTTATCAAGAGAATTTGTAAGAGGTTCATACACATCAGAACAAGGAGAAGCTAAGGAACTTGCGTGTCATACAAATTCTATACCTAAAGGATGTAGAGTGGTTATAGTTGATGATAAACTTCAATCCGGAAATACAACATACACTACCGCAAAGCTTATTGAAAGACTTGGTGGTATTGTAGAAGGTATCGTATGCCTAATTGAAATAAATGATAAAGGTGGAAGAGAAAAACTAAAAGATTATAACGTTATAACTTTAGTTTCAGAGTCATCAAATTTAGAATAAAACGTTAGAGGGTGAAGTTTATGGCAGAGAAAACTTTTGAAGATTTATATGCGTTGATTAATAGCTATATTCATAAAGAATCAGATCTAAATTTAATAAAAAAGGCTTATGAATTTGCAGCAGAAATGCATAAGAACCAATTTAGAAAAAGTGGACAACCATATATTATCCATCCAATTGCGGTAACTTATATATTAGCTGAACTTCATGTGGGTCCAAACACTCTTTGTGCTGGTCTTTTACATGATGTAGTAGAAGATACTAATACTACACTAGAAGATTTAACAAAAATGTTTAATCAAGATGTAGCTGAAATAGTTGATGGTGTTACTAAAGTATCACAACTTAAATTTGCGTCATTAGAGAAAAAACAAGCCGCAACACATCAAAAAATGTTACTTGCGATGGCTAAGGATATACGTGTAATTTTAGTTAAATTAGCCGATAGATTGCATAATATGCGTACTATGGATTTTATGGCTCCTGAAAAACAAGTTCGTATTTCTAACGAAACACTTGAAATTTATGCGCCTCTTGCTCATAGATTAGGTATTTATGCAATCAAAAAAGAATTAGAAGATAGGTCTTTAAAGTACTTAGATCCTCAAATGTATGAAGAAATTTCTTTTAAAATTGAAAAAAAGAAGAATTCTAAAGATGATATCATCAAGAAAATGACTGAAGAAATTACTTCATATTTAGAAAAAGAAGCTCCTAATTTAAAAGATTTTTCAATAAAAGGTAGAATTAAAGGTATTTATTCTATTTATAAAAAAATGAAGAGCCAAAATAAAAAGTTTGAAGATTTATATGATATTTTTGCACTAAGAGTTATTGTGAATGAAGTTGGTGAATGTTATCAAATACTTGGTTTAATTCATTCTCATTATACACCGATTCCAGCGCGTATTAAGGATTATATTGCAGTACCAAAGCCTAATATGTATCAGTCTCTTCATACAACTGTAATTGCTCATGAAGGACAAACATTCGAAGTACAAATCAGAACTAAAGAAATGGATTCTATAGCTGAACTTGGAGTTGCGGCGCACTGGGCATATAAAGAGAATGTAGAATATTCAAAAGATAGAGAACAATTTGAAATTGCTAAAAAACTTAAATGGTATGAAGAACTTGTTTCATATGATGAAAATTCAAATTCAAATGATGCGGAAGCTTATGTTGACGCAATACATAAGGATTTCTTAGATAATTACATTTATGTCTATACTCCACAAGGAGAAGTATTTGACCTTCCTGTTGGGTCAACACCTATAGATTTTGCTTATAGAATTCATACTAATTTAGGTAATACTTGTGTAGGAGCTACTGTAAATGGTAGAATAGTACCACTTTCATACGAGTTAAAAACATCAGATATTTGTTCAATTAGAACATCTAAAACATCATTTGGGCCTAGTGAAGATTGGCTAAACATTTGTAAAACATCAACAGCTAAACATAAGATTAAAGCATTTTTAAATAAACAAAATAGAGAAATCTTAATTGAATCTGGAAAAGATGCAGTTGAAAAGGAACTAGTAACTCAACAAATAAATATTGAACTTACTGATAAGTTTGTAAAAGAGAATTTTGCAAAACAAAGCCTAAATTCCCTAGATGACTTATACTTAAATGTTGGTAAAGGTGTTATAAGTCCTAAAACAGTTTCATCAAAAATTGTAGGTTCAACAATTACCCAAGAAGAGTCACTTAAAAAACAAATGGATAAATCTAATAGAATACTTGTTCAAACAACAAATTCAGAAACAGGTGTTATAGTAGATGGATTATCTAATCCACAAATAAAATTAGGAAATTGTTGCCTTCCAATTCCTGGTGATAAAATTTGGGGTTATATTACTAAAGGAAATGGTATTGTTGTTCATAGAAATGGATGTAACAACCTTGAATTTTTAACATCTAATCGTCTTCTTGAATTAAGATGGGCTAAAAATATCACAAGACAATATCCTGTATGGATTAAAATAGATGCAAATCAAAGTCAAACATTGGTAAGTGATGTAATAAATGTTGTATCATCATCAGGACTTAATGTACTAAGTATTAGTTGTAATAATAATGATAACTTGCAATCATTAATAAAACTTAAAATACTTGTGCATAATTTAAATGAATTAAATACATTAATTGTAAACTTAAAGAAAGTTAAACAAGTAATGTTTATTGAAAGAGATAATCAATAATGAGAGTAGTAGTACAAAGAGTTAAAGACGCAACTTGCACAGTTGATGGAAAACTTACGGGTAAATGTGATAATGGATTTTTACTACTTGTAGGTTTTAAATGCAATGATACCTTAACTGAGGTATCATTACTTGCAAAAAAAGTCGCAAATTTAAGAATATTTAATGATGAAAATTTAAAGATGAATAAATCTTTGAAAGATATATCAGGATCTATTTTAAGTATTTCACAATTTACTTTATACGCTGATGCAAAACATGGTAATAGACCATCATTTACAAATGCTATGCCTGGAAGTAATGCTATAGAATTATATAATAAATTCAACGATGTTTTAAGAAATGAATATAATATTTGCGTTGAAGAAGGTATTTTTGGTGCTGATATGAAAATACAGTTTTTAAATGATGGCCCTGTAACAATTATATTGGATAGTGAGGAATTATAATGAATTTCGTTTCAAAAAAGCCCCAAAAAGGTGATCAAATAAAAGTAAATAGAGGTATTTATGACCATCATGGAATTTATATCGGTTGTGATAAAGTAATACAATTTGGTTCATTATCAAAAGAATTAGATCCAAGTAAAGCTATGGTTATTGAAACAACGCTTGAAGAATTTTTAAAAGGTGGCGAACTTATGGTCGCAGATTATACACCTGAAGAATTAAGAAAAAGAAGAACACCAGATGAAATTGTAGCATATGCGAAAGCTCATTTAGGTGATGTAGGATATGATCTTGTATCTAATAACTGCGAACATTTTTCAAATGAATGTGCGTTTGGAGAACATAAATCATTTCAAGTTGATAATGTTTTATCAATGTTTAAAAAAATATTTGGAGGAAACTAATGAAAGTATTTTTACAAACTTTGGGTTGTGAAAAAAACAGAGTAGATTCAGAAATGATTCTTGGGGTATGTAAGAATTTAGGAATAAATCCTACTAATAACCCTGAAGAAGCAGATCTTCTATGCGTTAACACATGTGCATTTATTGAATCAGCACGTGAAGAAGCAATCAACACAATCCTTGATATTGCAGAATATAAAAGTGCAAATAAAAAACTAATGGTATTTGGATGTCTTTCTCAAAGATATAAAAAAGAATTAGAAAATGAAATGCCTGAAGTAGATAAATTTGTAACTATAAAAGATTATATTAATATTGCAAAAGTAATATGTGATGTTTTAAATATAAATCAAAATACGAATGTTTGTATGAATTTTAATGACAGAGTATACGATGAAGATACACCATATTTAAGATATGTGAGAATATCAGATGGATGTCTTAATAGATGCGCATTTTGCGCAATTCCTCTTATTAGAGGAAGACTTAAGTCAAGAACAATCGATGATATATTATCTGAAGTTAAAATTCATGTAAGAAACGGCGCAAAAGAATTATGCATTGTATCGCAAGATACAACTAATTATGGATATGATTTAGAAAAGAGATTAATGCTTACAGACCTACTTAAAGAAATTTGTAAAGTTGAAGGTGATTTTAAAGTTCGTCTTTTCTATTTATATCCCGAAATTGTAACTGATGAATTGATTGAATTTGTTAAGAATGAACCTAAGATGTTGCCATATTTTGATATTCCTATTCAACATAGTGAAGATAAGATATTAAAGCTAATGTTAAGAAGATCAAATAAGAAAATGATAGAAGATCTTTTAATAAAAATTAGAAAAGAGATTCCAAATGCAATTCTTCGTACAACAATTATGGTAGGATTCCCTTATGAAGATGAAGATGATATCCATGCTTTAGCGGAGTTTATCAAAAAAGTAGAATTTGATAGACTTGGATGTTTTACATTCTCACCTGAAGAGGGGACTAAAGCTGCAACTATGCCACAAGAGATAAGTGAAGAAGAAAAAATGCGTAGATATAATTTCATTATGGATACACAATATGATATAGCAGTTAAGAGAAATAATCTTCATGTAGATAAGATAGAAGATGTAATTATTGAAGGTTATGATGAAGATAACTTTATGTATTATGGACGTTCATATGCATTTGCGCCTGATGATATAGATGGAAGAGTATATGTCGCATGCCATAGTGAAAAAACGATTGGTGATATTGTTAAAACAAAAATACTTGATGCGGATGCATATTCATTAACAGGTGAAGAATATGAAGAGGATTAATGTTATATTATATGAGCCTGAAATAGCTGAAAACTGTGGTAATATTATAAGATCATGCGTTGGATTTAACGCAAAACTTCATTTAATATTCCCATTAGGTTTTAATTTATATGATAAAAGAGTGAAAAGATCGTGTGTGAATTATTTTGATAACCTAGATTATGAAACATATGATGATTACAATGAATTTAAAACTAAACATCCTAATGCAAAGATATATTATCTTACAAGATATGGTCATAAAAATCCAAGTGAAATAAAAATAAGTGAAGATGATGAAGTATATTTTATGTTTGGAAAAGAATCAACAGGTATTCCATATGATATATTACATGATAATCTAGATTATTGTTTTAGAATTCCCACAACTGATAAAGTAAGAGCTCTTAATATATCTAATTGTGTTGCGATTGTACTATATAAAGCCACTGAGAATATAGGATTTGAAGGATTATATACTGAAGAGCCAGAGACTTTAAAAGGGAAAGACTTTATAGATAATTATCATAAAGATTAAGCTGTTCGCTTTAATAACCAGCTTATAAAATAAAAAAGAGGGATTAAGATGAAAAAAAATAGAATTAAAGAAGTAATAGAAATATCTCTTATTGCGTCTCTTTATGTATGCCTAACCTTAGCGTTAACACCACTTTCTTATGGTGACGTGCAATTTAGACTTAGTGAAGTTTTAATGCTTTTGGTTTTGTATAAAAGAAGATATGCGATATCGATGATACTTGGTTGTTTTGTATCAAATTTATTTTCACCCGTAGGAGTTATAGATGTAGTGTTTGGAACACTTGCGACAGTAATCGCAATAATTCCTATGCTTTTTATTAAAAATCTTGAAATATCTTCTCTTTTTCCATCTATATCAAATGGTATTATTGTGGGGCTAGAACTTGCCTTAGTTTATGAACTACCAATAATATACACAATGATTACAGTATTTCTAGGAGAAGCTGTAGTTGTATCTTTAATAGGAGTTCCTCTATTTAAATCCCTACAACAAAATGAAGGCTTTATGGAGGTCTTAGGATCAGATGCAATAAAATCTAAATATAATATAGATGGTTTTATATCATTTAATCTTGCTATTCTTGTGATTTCAATAGTATGTTATATTAAGTTATCATTAAGAGTAGAAGATAAAATAAATTTAACTCTATTTTATCATTTAAGGCATAAGGAATATTTGTTTAGCATATCTTTGTTAGTGATTAATTTAATGGCGTTTATTTTATCAATATTCGTTAAGAATAAATATGTATTTATAATAGATATTATTCTTGATATATTATTTATAAGTATGTTTATTATTTTGTGTCATTACTATCAAACAAATATAAACAAAGCATTTTATATTTATTTAATAGTACCTGTATTAATGATTTTAAATACAATATTTAAGTTTATTTCAACAAGAAATAAGGAAGATTTAAATTTGATTTAATGGTGTCTATATTTTGGACACCATTTGTTTTGAATATATATTAAAATTTATTTAAGGAGTGATTTTAATGAAGAAAATAAATGTAATCGTACGTGATAAAAATACACTATTATTAGATGAAGATGCAATAAAAGGTGATTATATTGATCTAAGAGATATAGATAAAGTTGATTTTAATTCAATTGAAAAAGCCTTAGAAGAAGGCGTTTCTAATACATATAAAGAAAGAGAAGAGGCTTTACTTAAAAGGCTTGATGCGGAAAACAAGTCAGAAATTTTAAAGAAGGAAAATGAATTAAAAGATAAATATGATAAGATTATATTTGATTTAAAACAACAATTATCTAACATAGAAAAAGATAATAGTTTAGAACTTCAAAAACAAACAAATATAATTAAAGACAAATATAATGAGGAAATAAATTCATTAAAAAATAAAATATTAAATTTTGAAGAAAATAAAAAATATAGTGAAGACATTTTAATTAAAGAAAATGAAACTAAACTTCTAAATGCTCAAAATGAGATTAATTTATTAAAAGAAAAATATAAACAAGAATTAGAGTATGAACGTCTAAAATCCACAAAAGAATCTAATGATATTTTAAATAAATTAAATAAGGAAATAAGTGATTTAAAAAAACAAGCAGAATTTAAAGATAAAGACAAAGAAATTGAACTTGAAAAAGTAAAATCTTCATACGAAGAAAAAATCATTAAATTAAATCAACAAATTTCACAGGCCGATACAATAAAAGAACTTGCAGTATCTAAAACAAATGAAGAAAATAGTAAAGCAATTAATTTAAAAAATGATGAGATTTCTAAATTAAAAGCCACAATAAATTCAAAAGATGAGATAATTGAATATTATAAAGATTTAAAAACTAAAATGTCTACAAAAATGATTGGTGAAACACTAGAACAACATTGCTTAAATTCATTTAATCAAATTAGAGTATCCGCATATCCTAATGCTTATTTTGAAAAAGATAATGAAGTCTCAAAATCCGGAAGCAAAGGGGATTTTATATTTAGAGATTTCTTAGATAATACTGAATTTGTATCAATAATGTTCGAAATGAAAAATGAAGCAGACACAACATCTACAAAGCATAAGAATGAAGATTTCTTTAAAGAACTTGATAAAGATAGATGTGAAAAGAATTGCGAATACGCAGTATTAGTTTCGATGCTTGAGGCAGATAGCGAACTTTATAATCAAGGAATAGTTGATGTATCATATAGATATCCTAAGATGTATGTAGTACGTCCTCAAATGTTCTTATCTATTATATCTCTTATAAGAAATGCGGCGCTTAACAGTGCAAGGTATAAAAAAGAAGTAATCGATATGCGTAACCAAAACATAGATATTACTAATTTTGAAGATAATATTGAAAAAATTAAAAATGGTTTTGAAAAAAATTATAAATTAGCATCAGATAAATATAATGACGCAATTAAAAGAATTGATCAAACAATAGAAAATCTTAAGAAGATTAAAGAAGCACTAGAAGGTTCTGAAAATAATTTAAGATTAGCTAATAATAAACTTACTGATCTTAGTGTAAAGAAACTTATTAAAGGTAATCCTACCATGACTAAAATGTTTGACGAATTAGAAAAACAAAATCCAATAGATGCGAAAGTTTCGGATAAAGATGAATTATAAAATATAATTTCTTAAAGAATAAAATTGTAAAAAATATTGACAACAACCATAAAAAATATATAATTAAGTCATAAGCTTTGAAGTGAAGAGTATATATATTATTTAATTGAAGAGAGATGCGGTTGGTGAAAGCATTATTAATGATATATTGAAGGTAGTCATGGAGCTATATAGGTGAAACTAAGTAGGCTATATCGGGTAATTTCGTTAAAGATTTTGAGTGCAGAATTATATATTCTGAACTAAGGTGGTAACACGTTATATTAGCGTCCTTGGATTAGGACGCTTTTTTTATTTAGGAGGATAAAATGAAAGAATTAAGTGCTAAATATGATCCTAAGAAGGTTGAAGAAGGTAAATATGATTTTTGGCTTAAAGGAAAATTCTTTGAAGCTGGAGATGAAACAAAAAAACCATTTACAATTATTCTTCCACCACCAAATGTAACAGGAAAACTACATTTAGGACATGCATGGGATACAACAATTCAAGATATGATAATAAGACGCAAGAGAATGCAAGGATACGATGCATTATGGCTTCCTGGTATGGACCATGCTGGTATTGCAACACAAGCGAAAGTTGATCAAAGACTTAAAAATGAAGGTATTTCAAGATATGATATCGGACGTGAAGAATTCTTAAAACGTGCTTGGAGTTGGAAAGAAGAGTATGCATCAATAATTAGAAGCCAATGGGGAGCATTAGGATTATCACTAGATTATACAAAAGAAAGATTTACTCTAGATGAGGATTCAAATAAAGCTGTAAATTATGTATTTATTAAACTTTATGAAAAAGGATATATTTATCAAGGTGAACGTATTATCAACTGGGATCCTGTCGCAAGAACAGCCCTATCAAACATTGAAGTAATTCATAAGGATGATGAAGGTGCTTTCTATTACTTTAATTATCCATTCACAGATGGAAGTGGTTCAGTCTTAATTGCGACAACAAGACCTGAAACAATGTTTGCGGATCAAGCAATAATGGTAAATCCATCTGATGAAAGATTTAAAAATATCGTAGGTAAAAAAGTATATATTCCAGGAACTACTACACAAATTCCTGTTATTGAAGATTCATATGTAGATAAAGAATTTGGTACAGGATGTGTTAAATGTACTCCAGCGCATGATCCTAATGATTACCAAGTAGGTATTAGACATAATCTTGCTATGCCACTTTGTATGAATGATGATGGAACTATGAATGAAATGGCTGGAAAATATCAAGGCATGGATAGATTTTTGTGCCGTGAAGCATTAATTTCTGATTTAAAGAAAGATGGATATTTTGTAAAAGAAGAGAAGATAGTTCACTCAGTAGGACATTCAGAACGTACTGACGCAGTTGTTGAACCAAGGTTATCAAAACAATGGTTTGTAAAAATGGATGTGTTAGCTAAACAAGTTCTTGAAAATGATGAATATAGGTTTGTCCCAGATAGATTTAAACAAACTTTAAATCACTGGCTAAATGATATTCAAGATTGGTGTATATCACGTCAATTATGGTGGGGACACAGAATTCCTGCTTGGTATAAAAACGGTGAAACTAAGGTTTGCGTTGAATGCCCTGGCGATGGATGGGTTCAAGATGAAGATGTATTAGATACTTGGTTCTCTAGTGCATTATGGCCATTCTCAACTTTAGGATTCCCAAATATGGATTCTAAACTTTTAAAGAGATATTACCCTACAAATGTACTTGTTACAGGTTATGATATTATATTCTTCTGGGTATCTAGAATGTTATTCGAAGGAATAGAATTTATGGGTCATGCGCCATTTAGCGATATTTTAATCCATGGTCTTGTTCGTGATAGAGAAGGAAGAAAAATGAGTAAATCACTTGGAAATGGTATAGATCCATTTGATGTAATTGATAAATATGGTTGTGATTCACTAAGATATTTCTTAAACACTAACACTGCTCCAGGTTTAGATCTTCGTTTTGATGAAACAAAGATTGAATCTGCTTGGAATTATTTAAACAAGATTTGGAATATTTCAAGATATGTATTATTAAACCTTGAAGGATATAAAAAGATTGATATTCAAAAAGCTAAGCTTAATATGGCATCTAAATGGATATTAAAGCGTCTAAATGATGTAATAGCTATTGTTGATCAAAATTTTGATAAATATGAATTTGGAGAAGTCGCAAGATCACTTTACAATTTTGTATGGAATGATTTTGCATCATGGTATGTTGAAATATCAAAGGTTGATTTAACATCTGATGATGAAGAAAACAAAAATACTACAAAGAATGTATTATTATATGTATTAACATCAATTATTAAGATGTTACATCCTTTTGTACCATTCATTACTGAAGAAATTTATCAATCACTTCCACATGATGAAGAATCAATTTCAATATCATCTTGGCCTAAGATGCAAAATGAATTTGATTTTGTAAAAGAAGAAAAAGGTCTAAATATAGCATTAGATGTTATTACAGCTGTAAGAAATGAACGTGCTAAAGCTAATAAAGCACCAAAGGAATGCATTAACATTACACTTTCATGTAAAGATAATGATGTTTTTAGTGTTTTAGAGGATGCGAGAGCATATCTTGTTAAATTTACAAACCCTACATCTCTTAATATTGTTGTTAACGAGAAGGTAGATGGTGATAACGTTGTTGTAGTATTAGATAATCTTACTATTTATATACCTACATCAGATCTTGTTGATATCGAAGAAGTTAAACAAAATCTTTTGAAAGAAAAAGAAAGATTACAAAAAGAATTAGAGAGATCTCAAAAGATGTTATCAAATCCAGGATTTGTTAATAAGGCACCTAAAGAAAAATTAGATGCAGAAAAAGCAAAACAAGCTCAATACCAAGCATCATATGATGAAGTTGTTGCGCATTTAAAAAAATTAAATTAATTAGGAAGGCATAAGCCTTCCTTTTGATTATCAATTAAAATTTCATAATTTTAAATTTAAAATATTTACTTTAAACAAAGTATATTATATAATTAAGTAAGCGTTTACATAAGGAGTGATATGAATGTATAGCGTAGTGTATAATTCTAATGCAGGACATACAATGGAATATGCTAAACTTTTAGCACGTGAATTAAATGTGTCTTGTTTTTCATTAGAAGAAGCAAAGAAAATTTTGAAGAAAAAAGATGAAGTTATATTTTTAACATGGATATTTGGAGGAAGACCTAAAAAATTAAAGAAAGCCTTAAAAAGGTATAAATGTATTGCGGTTGCCACTGTAGGAATGACACTTGATAAAATAGATCAAGATGATATCAAAACTAAATACAAATTAGAATGTCCACTTTATTATCTTCCAGGAGGATTAGATATCAATAGACTAAGTGGTATTTATAAATCTATAGCTAAAAGTGTTTATGATAAAATGGCAATTAAATTAAAAAATAATAATGAATTAAATGATAGTGAAAAAATTATAGCAGAAGCTATAATAAACGGAACAAATTATGTATCTAGTATGTATCTTGATGCGATTATTAGATATTTTAAAAATTCTAAATAGGTGATTTATGAAGAAAATAATTGTAGGAACATTATTAACTATCACATCTTTATTTACAATTTCATGTGGTAAAAATAAGGATAAAGATAATTTGAATAACACAACTAAATATAAGATAACATTTAATTCTAATGATCCCAATAGTGAAGATTCCTTTATTCCATCAGTTTTAGATGATTTATATGTTGAAGAAGGGAAAACATTTAGTTTAACTGATTATAAACCTACAATGACAGGATATTTTTTTGAGGGATGGGCTACTAATCAAAAGGGTTCAAGAAAAGTAGGAGATTCATTAGTAGTGAATGCAGATACTACACTTTATGCAGTATGGAGTAAGGGCATATTAGTCACAATAAATGAATGCAATGGAAATGATAATAAATATTTAACTATAAAAAGTGGCGATAAGATAGAAAAGCCAGCATCTACAACTAAAGCTAATAAAAGTATAAAAGGTGTAGATATTTATAGTTATACGTTTGATTATTGGTGTAGTGATGAAGCATTAACTAAAGAATTTGATTTTACAAAAGAAATTAAAGTAGATACTACTATCTTTGCTAAATATAAAAGCACACACTTAAATTATGCATATAAAACAAATAGCAATATTTCTTTAGATGGAACTATACTTTCAGAAGCATCAGATGACTTACTAAAGAATCTGTCACAAACTACAGGTTTTGCTAGTGGTGGAGTTACAGATTTTATTAAGTATAAGGGGACAGATGCATATAGAGAAGTAGAAAATGCAGAGGATTTTGCAAATGCGTTATACGATGCAAAATATCAATATGAAAACAAATGGGTAAATGGAGGACTATCTCAAACATTACAACAAGAAGGGTTAGTTCATGTAATAGAAATTAAGAATAATTTGGATCTTGCATACAATTGTCTATCTAGTGCAGCTAAAGCTAATGGCATTTTAGAAGATTGGGACAAAAAGAAAGGCGCTAGTTCACTACAATCTTCAGGATATTCAATGACTGATATAGCACTAAATGGTATTACTAAAATAAAAGTAGAAGGTACTTCAAATCTTTTGATTTTTTCAAGAAATGGGTCTAAAATCACTCATGCTGGATTTTCTATTCTTTCATGTCAAAATTTAGTTATTAGAAATCTTGAAATGGATGAAATATATCAATGGGAAGACGCATCTAAAAATACATTATCTGGAATTGGTGATTATGATTTATTTGGATGGGCATATGCCAAAATATCATTTTCAACAGGTATTTGGATAGATCACTGTAATTTTGGAAAATCATATGATGGACAAATTGATGTATCAAATGGTTCTTATGAAACAAATGTAGCATCTGGTGAATATTTTAGAGCTCCTTTTGAAGGTGATAATGGTACGGGTGTAAGCATTACATTCTCTACATTTAATAGCAATTCTAATGAATATTATCAAGATGAACTTAGTGATGACACAATGAATACGTATTTATATAAAATGATGGCTAAAATAGAAGATGGATATCAAAATCATAGCACGTCTTATTTATACTATAATGCACTAAGAAAAGCAGGATTTAGCTTTACACAAATCTTAAGAGGTATTGCGGCTGCACAAAAGAAAGGATTCCTTCTAGGAGATAATAATCAAATTAATAATTATTATTTAAAAATAAGTTTTAATTATTGTAAATTTAATAATATTGAAGATAGATTGTTTAAAGTACGTGGCGCAATCGTTACATCTACAAATTCTATTTTTGATGCGAAGAATTATTATACTGCACGTAGTGAATTCTATGATGGTACTACAAATCTTGCGAAAAAAGCTGTCACAAATACATCACTTGGTGGAGGTAGTGGATTTAAAGCAGCGATGGTATCTCAAGCTATATTAATATCTCAAAGCGGTTCATTTTATGGAAATAATAATTATTATTTAGGAATTGTAAAAAAACAATTGATAAGAAATAATGATAATGATTCTACAAAAGGCGGAATAAAACTTGCAAATATTAAATACTTTGATGTTGAGACAAGTACATGGCTTGAAGTGAATGATAATGTTTTAACTGACTTTAGTGATGCAGGAGGCTTTATTTCAAGTGACAACTTTAAATTTAATGAATATGATGACACATGTCCTTTTGAAATTATTCCAAATAGTAGTTATAATGAAGTATTAAATGTTATGCAAAACGAATCTTATGGAATTGGGACATCTAATAATTTAGGTGAACTATTATTGATATCAAATTATAAAAACTAATATATTAGGAACTATAAGATGAAATAATAATTTTATTTTGTAGTTCTTTTTATTTTACATTTAAATAAAATTTGTAAATCTAACGTGCGTATTTTAATAATGAACATATACCTGAAGACTAAGAAAATATTTTATTCATAGTGAAATTATTACGTACTGTTTTATGAAAAAAGTAGTTTTTTATCCCAAGGTAAAGCCTTATTTCAACTATCAAGACTTGCAATATATGGTGATAAAATAAAGTCAAATAAAGAGAGTTGATATAATGTAAAAAATTAAAAACAAGAAAACTTTATTTATATAGTTAGGACCGCTATTAGCACTTATAATTTTAGTGTTAATTATTATCTTGTCAGTAAAATCATGTAATAAAGATGATAAAGATTCAAGTAATAAGGATAATACATCTAACAAATCGCATACACATAGTATTGAGGCTGTTGCGAAAAAAGACGCAACATTTTTAGAAACAGGATATAATGGCTACTATAAGTGTGCAACATGTGAGAAATATTTAGTGATGTAGCAGGAATGACAGAAAAAAACTTGAAGCATTAAAGATTGCCGCAAGCAACTTGCTTGTTCATCATGAAGCAGTTGACGTAACACATGATGCAAATGCTACAACTGAAATAATAGATAAAACAAGTGTATTAGTAAAATATTATAGTTAATGTTTAGCATATACTCTAAGCGAAGATGGAAATTCTTATATTGTATCTGGTATTGGAACTTGTACTGATACAGATATTATTATAAAGAAGATGCTCCTACAAATATGGATTATAAATATTGGCATTATGTAGATGGTCTACCTGCAGCATGGATAGTTGTCTAATATAACTTCATATAAAAGCTTACAAGATAATTTTTTTGTAGGCTTTTTTAAATTATTGTCTATAACTTTTTAAATTTTACATTTTCAATATATAAAACTTGAATTTTAGATTAAAAAACACATTTTATTTATTAAATTATATGCTTTATTTTTTAATGGTACTTACAAAAAAGAAATAATGGATAATGTTTTTTAAAAAAATAGTGTATAATGTTTTTGGTGATTATATATGTATGATACTATTGCATTAGAATTTGAAAAAATATTGAATAATGTTTCTAAATATACAATATGGGATGAAAATAAAAAAGATATTTTAGAATTATCCCCAATATGTAATATTGATTATTTAAATAAAATGATTGAAGAAGTAAAAGAAGCTTATCAAGTGATCATTTCTTATGACTCACTTCCTCTTGAAGAAGCTTCTGGTATATCAAATGTTTTAAAAAGAATTGAAATAGGTGGGGTTATAACAAAAGAAGAATTAGTTTGTTTTATATCATTTTTAAAAAGTACAGGAAGTATTAAAAAATATTATTCTTATTTAAAACAACAAAAAATTAATATATCAAATTTAGAGGATTATTTTTCAAAAATTAATTACAATGATAGATTAAAAAATGATATATCTTATAAAGTTGATGATGATGGGAATATTAAAGATAATGCTAGTGAAGAATTATTTAAGATAAGAAGGACGATTAAGAGTTTAGATAATAAACTTCATAATACTATTAATTCTTATTTAACACAAAAACAATCCCTTTTGACAGAAGCGCTAGTGGCGTCTAGAAAAGGACATTTATGCCTTCCTTTTAAAGCAGAATATAAAAATCAAATTAAAGGTATGATTCTTGATGAATCAAGTTCAGGTACTACAGTCTATATTATGCCTTTAGAATGCGGTTTAATTGAACAAGAAATATTAAGTGCGAAGTCTGAGGAAGCACGCATCATTTTAGATATTTTAAAGGAAATATCACTTTCAATAAATTATAATATGGAAGAATTAAAACAAAGTGTAGAAAATATAAAAATTTTAGATATTATCTATACAAAAGCAATGTATATGAAAGAAATGGATTATAATCTTCCTAAAATAAATAATTGTGGTTATATTAATTTAAAAAACGCTAAACATCCTCTTATATCAAAAGAAAGTGTAGTGGCACAAAATATTACTTTAGGTGATAAAAATAAAGTAATGATAATTACAGGACCAAATACAGGAGGAAAAACTGTAGTATTAAAAACCACAGGTCTTCTTACATTGATGACTATGTGCGCTATTGCGATTCCAGCATCAGAAGGATCAGAAGTTTCAGTATTCGATAATATATTTGTAGATATTGGAGATGAACAATCTATTGAACAATCATTGTCTACATTTTCATCACATATGAAAAAAGTAAAATATATTTGTGATAATGTAAATGAAAATAGTTTATGCCTTATTGATGAAATTGGTTCAGGAACTGATCCAAAAGAAGGTTCTAGTCTTGCAATATCTATAATAGATTATATTTTAAAAAGAGGGGCTAAAGTAATTGTTTCGACTCACTATTCTCTTTTAAAAGAATATGCATATTCCACTGATGGAGTTATAAATGCTTCAGTAGAATTTGATGCAATAACTTATAAACCTACATATAGGCTTTTAATAGGTGTTCCTGGCAAGAGTAATGCTATAAATATTGCAAAAAATCTAGGAATAAATGAAACTATTATAAATAATGCTATAAGTATTAATAATGGCGGCGCAAAAGGCGCAGATGAACTTATGAATAATCTTGATAAAGAAAATGAATTATTAAGAGAAAAATCACGTGCCGCGGAAGAATTATTAAACGAATATAACAAAAAAATGGTTGATTTAGAACTTTATAAGAAAAAGATTGAAAAGGAAAGACTTGAAATTTTAAAGAAAGCATCAGAAGAAGCTTGTGATATAATATCTAAAGCTAAGAATGATTCTAGTGAATTAATATCAAAAATTGATACCTACATGAAAGATAAAAAAGCAAAAGAACATGAACTTGCAGATATTAAGTTTGCCGCAAGAAATCTTAAATCAAAAGAATATGAAACTACAGTTTTTGATGAAGATTTAAGGGTTGGAGATTTCGTGTATGTTAAATCATATGATAGAGTAGGTCAAATAAAGTCTATTAATAAAAATAATTATGATGTACAAATGGGACAATTTTTAATGTCTTTTAAAAAGGCAGATTTAAAACTTACAAAACCACCTGTAAATAATAATAAATATAAAAAGCCTGCCGGTTCAATGCCTGCAAAATATGCAAAATTAGAACTTGATTTAAGAGGATATAGATATGAAGAAGTAAAAGATGCGATTGATATTTTTATTGATAAGGCATACTTAGCTAATATGAGCCAAGTATATATTATTCATGGCTTTGGAACAGGCGCAGTAAGAAATGCAGTACAAGCATATCTTAAGAAATCTCCATATGTTAAATCATATAGATATGGAGGAGAGGGGGAAGGGTTGAACGGTGTTACTGTTGTGACCCTAAAGTAATGAAGGCTATTTTATATTTAGGGCAAAATTGTGATATAAAAAAATATGATTTAAAAAACTCATATTTGATAGGTGTTGATAATGGCGCATTAATACTAGCCAAAAACTACATACATATGAATCTTGCAGTAGGTGATTTTGATACAGCTTTAGAGGATAATATAGATTTCATTTCATCTTTTTCAGATGAGATGGTCAAACTAAATAAAGAAAAAGATGATACAGATACTATGCATGCAATAGAATTAGTATATTCTAGATTTGATGAAATTTTAGTAATTGGTGGTTTAAATGGAAAAAGAATAGATCATCTTATTGCAAATATATGCATATTTAATAAATACCCTAAAGTAAAATTTATTGATGATGATACATCTATGTATTTAATTGATAAAGATATATTTATTTTGAAATCCGATTATAAATACATTTCATTTTTTGCGCTTGAAAATTCTATTATTACACTTAGTGGCTTTAAGTATAATGTTACAAAATATAATTTATGCTTATATAATCCTCTTGCTGTATCGAATGAAATTGTATCAAATAATGCAAAAATAAATGTTTGTGGGAAAATTTTATGCATCGAATCTAAAAATGATAAATAGATATATTATCCATAAAAATTATATGTTAAAATAAAATAAGAGGGGTTGATATTATGCCAAGTAAACAATTAACAACACAATGGAAAAAAATAGGAATTAATAAATGTAAAAATAGAGAAGGAAAAATTGATTATAATAAATTAAGCAAGATTTATTTGAGCCTTATTGCAAAAGAATTAAATAATAGTAAAAAAGAAAATAGACAAAATATAGTATCTATTGAAAAAAATAATCCTGATTATGAAGAACTAATAGGAAAAGGATTAAGCGGTGAAGAAAAATTAATTAAAGATGTTATCAAAAAGATTAATGAAAAATTTCATTTAGAAGAAGCATTTGAAGAATATAAACTGGGTGAATTTAATCCAAATCAATTAATTTCTAAATCAAGTGAAAAAGATGTTAAGGATACATTCTACAAAAATATTAGTACAAAAGATGCGATAGCTTCAGCTAATAATAGATTAAATTTCTATTTAAAGTTTAAAAGTAGTATAAGACCTACTTCAAGAAGTAGTGAAGTCAGTGAAGATGGTGAAAAAGCTTTCGTGTTTGGTACTTTAAATGAATTAAAAAATGTATATAATAGTCGCTCATTTTTCTTTAAATTAACACATAGACAAGAAATGAGAGAATTAAAGGATCTTATGCATAAAACAAAAGAGATTATCCATAAGGATTTATTATTGAGCAGTGGACATATGACAAAATTTGATGAAAAAATTTATGATGAAAATGGAGAATCAAATTACAATGATTACTGCTATACTAACGATAAGTTTGTTTGTAATTTGTATAAATTTTTTGGACTAAAAACTTTTACTGAAATATATAATTCATCTAATAGTAATATTAATAAAGATTATGCTATTAAAAATACTAATGGATTATTTGAAAATAGCCGACCAAAAAATGTTTTGAATTTTGAAGAATTTGAGTTACGACATCAAATTGAAGTTAAAGAAATTAAAACTCAACTTGAACTTAACAATAAGATTTTAAATAAGAATAATGAACTTATTCAAAAATTATCAGAAAATATCGATACTAATATAGATGATAATATAAATAATGAAAATAATCTTGATGATTCATTCATTTCTGAAAGAGGAATGAGAGAGAAAGATGATTCTTTTTCTAGATAAAAAAAAGGCCTTAGTTTTGAAGTGAACCCCAAAAGTTGAACCGAGAAATCGGAAAGACTTGAGGGGTTTTTATTGTAATTCTTAAACAACTGTGCTACAATCTTAGTGGGAGCTGGAAGACCGGCTGAGAGGAAGATGTGCTCTTCGACCTGACCTGATCTAGGTAATGCTAGCGTAGGGATAAGTATATTTTTTATATTTTATCTTTATTTTAGTATGTTCCCGCAATTTTGGAACATTTTTTTATTTAAGGAGGAAAATTATGAAAAAATTTAATGTTCAAGTTTTAGCAGAAATTGCCATATTTGCAGCCATAGGATTCGTACTAGATATCCTTCAAGGCGGAATTTGGAAGTCTGCATTTGCAAATGGAGGAAGTATTGGACTTGCGATGGTTCCAGTATTTATCATTTGTTATAGAAGAGGATTGGTACCAGGATTATTATGTGGATTAATTCTTTCACTAGTACAAATGCTTGGAGGAATTTATGTTATTAATTCTGGTTCTATGGAAGGATGGAAATCTACTGCAGGTCCTTTCATACAAGTAATGTTAGACTATGTACTAGCTTATACTATGTGTGGATTTGCAGGAAGCTTTGCATCACTTTATCACAAAACTGAATCTAATAAAGCAAAATATTTATTTGTTATATTAGGATGCGTTCTAGGATCACTTTTAAAATATGCATGCCATGTAGCTTCAGGATGTTTCTTCTGGCCAGGAGAAATGTGGGGAGTTTCAGGAAATATGTATTCATTCTTATATAATGGACTTTATTGTATTCCTAATATGGTAATCTGTACAGTGATTATGGTTTTAATCGCAAAATTCTATCCTAAATTCATTAATGTTGAAGATGGAGTCGCACTAGATAGTGACGCAAAGGAGGCTAAATAATGAAAAGAAGTATTTTTACAACACTTTTTGGGACATTCGTATTTATATTATATTTAGTATTATCTATACAATCATATTCTAAATATGATGATGGTTTTGGTACAGATTATTCATTTGATATGGATTTATTTGTGCTATGTATTTGTGGTTTTATAATACTTGTAATTGGTCTTTATGATTTATATACAAGTCTTAAGAATAAAGGTATAAATATAAAAAAAATATATACAGACGGTATTATTCTTTTAGGCGCAATTACTACTTTATATCCACTTGGAATGATGTTTAAATCGATTGCTAAGAAAAAAGGCGGAAGTGTAATTTCTTCGTACTTAGAATGCGCAATTTTTGGAGCGTTCTTATTAGCTGCAGGATTAATATATTTTATTGATACAAAGAAAAAAGAAAATTAAATAAAGAAATGGTACTATAAGATTTGTTAAATATTTCTTGTAGTACCTTTTATTTATTTGTTAAAAGATAATAATATTAAAAGTTTATGCAAATTTTAATTTTTATGCTACAATAGGCTAGGTGAAAAACATGGATGGATTTTTAATTATTAATAAAGAAAAAGGTATAACATCTTTTGGTGTATGCAATAAAATTAAAAAAATAACTAACACAAAACATGTAGGACATACAGGGACACTAGATCCAAACACTACAGGTGTTTTGGTTGTAAGCCTTGGAAAAGCATGTAAAACACTTGAACTTTTAAAAGAACATACTAAAGAATATAAGACCACAATTCTTTTTGGTAAAACATCAGATACACTTGATATTTGTGGTAATATTTTAGAATCTAGACCTACAAACATTAACATAAAAGATGTTCTTAGCGCAATAGATATAGTATCTAAAAAACAAACACAAGTACCACCTATGTTTTCTGCAATAAAGAAAAATGGTGTAAAGATGTATGAACTTGCACGTCTTGGACAAACTGTAGAACTTGAAGAAAGAGATGTGCATATTAATAATTATAAAATACTTAGTGATATATATCTTATTGATGGATATCAAGCAATTGATGTTTATTTAAACACAACAAAAGGATTTTATGTAAGATCTTTTGTCCGTGATGTTGCGGATGTTTTAAAGACTTATGCATTAATGTATAATCTAGAAAGAATTTCGTCGGGGCAATTTAATATAAGAGAATCAGTTTCGTTAAATGATGCTAGATTAGATGCACATATTATTAGTATAGAAGAAGTGTTTAAAAACCTAGATAAAATAGAAGTTAATGATTTTATGGCAAAACTTGTTTTGAATGGTGTTGTGCTTGATGAAAGACAAATCAAAACTGATAA
Organism: Parabacteroides distasonis; assembly: GCA_963623875.1. Taxonomy (GTDB): domain Bacteria; phylum Bacillota_I; class Bacilli_A; order Acholeplasmatales; family Anaeroplasmataceae; genus UBA3206. The sequence continues at coordinate 178,100 of CAVFNL010000008.1, forward strand.
AGAATTTTTAGTTTATAATAATGATAAGCTAATAGCTATATATAAACCATATGAAGAATATAAATATAAGGCTGTAGTAATACTTGGGTAGAATATGAAAGAATATATAATAAAAAATTTAGAAGCATTAAAATTAAATATGAAATATTCTATGGTAATAGGTAATTTTGATGGTGTTCATTTAGGGCATCAAAAGTTAATAAATACCGCAAAGAATTTATCAAAAATAGTAGCTGTAATGACTTTTGAACCACACCCTATGACTTGCATAAAATCAGATATTAATAATTATTTATTAACGCCATATGAAGTGAAAAAAGAAATACTAAATAAAATTGGTGTAGATATTATATTTAAGGTAGAATTTAATAAGGATATTATGCATAAAGATAAAAATGAATTCATTGATTTTTTAAAAGCATTTGATTTTGATAGCATAGTTTGTGGTTATGACTTTACTTTTGGATATATGGGACTTGGAAATTCTTTAGATTTAAAGAAGAATTTTAATACTATCGTTGTAGATAAATTAGATATTAATGATAATAAAATATCATCAAGTAATATTAGAAATTATTTGTGTGATGGAAATATAATGTGCGCTAACGAAATGCTTGGAAGATGTTTTATGGTAAAAGGTGTTGTGTGCCATGGTAACATGCTTGGACGCACTATAGGATTTAGGACTGCAAATGTTATGTATAATGATTTTTTATTACCTAAAAATGGTGTTTATTATACAAAGTTAAAACTTGATGGAAAAGAATATTATGGTATGGCTAACATTGGGTATAATCCTACTTTTAACAGCCAAAAAGAAAGAAGATTAGAAATTCATATTTTCAATTTTGATGAAGATATATATGATAAAATACTTGAGGTATATTTTGTGCATCACGTGCGTGATGAGAAAAAATTTAGTTCGAAAGAAGAACTAATATCAGAACTTGAAAAAAATAAAAAAGATGGATTAAAGTATTTTGATTTAGGAGGGGAATAATATGAGTAATAATTATGAAATAAGATTTGCAGAAAGAAAAGATGTTTCTTTAATAAAAGAATTTATAATGTCGATTGCCGAATATGAAAAAATGAAAAGTGATGTAATAGCTTCCACAGCTTCATTAGAAGAATGGATTTTTGATAAGAAAATCGCAAATGTTATATTTATTTTAGAAGAGGGAATTGAAGTTGGGTTTGCACTCTATTTTTATAACTTCTCAACATTTGTAGGAAGAGCAGGGCTTTATCTTGAAGATCTTTTTGTGAAAAAAGAATATAGAGGAAAAGGATATGGTGGAGCTTTATTTAAAAAACTTGCTCAAATCGCAAAAGAAGAAAAATTAGGTAGAATGGAATGGGTTTGTCTTGATTGGAATAAGCCATCTATAGCTTTTTATTTATCGTTAGGCGCAAAACCAATGTCAGATTGGACACTTTATAGATTAGGCGTAGAAGAAATTAAAAAAATTAGTGAATTATAAATTATAACTGAATTAAATTAGTGTTTTGCATAGTGATAAGTGAGATGACAAAAACTAATTTATTTCAAATTAATATTGTTCCTTAGTATCATCTACTATAATAAGTAAAATGGTTGAATTTCTGGCAGGATTAGGCATTTATTAATTGTTCTTTATAAAAGATTTAAATTGTTTTATTGAAAAATCTAACTAACATTATAATACTAAAACAAAATTAATAACTAGAATGTATGCTAGTGAATTAGATACTTTTTTGAGATTTAATAGTTAGTGGAAATTATGAAGGACTTTTTGTAGGGTTGGTAAAGTATGATAAAAGATATATCAGAATTTGAACTTGATAAAAATAACGCAAAAGAATATTTTTTCTTAAATGATTGCAAAATGTCATTTATTGATCGTAATGGCTTAATTAATTCGAATAAGTTTAGAAATTTTGGGTTTTCAGAATCAATATTGTCAATATGGACAAATGAGTGGATGAAGGCAAAAATTGAAGAAGGTATAGTTAATGATGATGAGAAACTTTTAATATCTTTTTTAGAAGATTATAGCGATAAAATTGATTCCAATAACTCTTTGTTATTGATAAAACTATATAATAATTTACAAAATAAAAATATATGGCCAAAAGACAAGGAATTAAATGTTTTATATCATTGTGAAGAACCTGTATTTTTAGATAAAAAGTTTGAATTTGGTTTGATTTATATAGCACATAAAAATAAACTATTTACTGAACAAAAAACACTTTTTGATAAATTTGTATTTATTAATTCTATTATAAATAAGTATGATGAAATATTTATTACTAATTTAATGAAAATGTTAGATGATTAATTAATTTTGGAGATTATTTCTAAAGATTTATGGAAAAGATATTATTTCATCAAATTATTATATATTTGTATAATTAAGTATGAATCCTCCTTGTATGGGATTGCAATTACGTGCATAGTTTTACCTGATTGTTTTATGCCAAAATAAAAAAAATATGGTCATTGTATGATTGAGTGCGTTTTTATGCAAGATAAGGAAGAAAAAGAGATATAGCGATTAACTTTTATCTCTTTAAAAACAACTTCATCAGTTTTTAAATACTAGATTGTCTTGCTTTGGGTATCAATTATTGATGTAATACTATTGTAATAAAAAAGAATTAATCCTACTGCAATAGAATTAATTCTTGTAACCATGTATAAAACATAGATAGCAATTAGATTTTATCATGGTTACATTAACTTATCAATAGTCAAATTTTTTGATTGCGAGGTGATGTTATGACTATGATAAATTCTAAAAAATCATTAACTTTTAATTTTAAAAAGAAAATAAAAGTTAATAAAATTAAAACTAAAATACAACTCAAGTTGGATTATTCCTCCGTTGATAAAAGTGATATATATGGCTTTTATCTAACTAATAAGACAACTAAGAATAATATTATGGAGCTACCTGATATAGGCTGTTTTGTAAATGTTGTGCCTGATTTTATTGTTCTTGAGACTGAACCTGGCTTATATAACATTACTAATAATACATGTGTAGCTTGGTTTAAAGATGATAGTATATTTGACACAATTGATGGTCTTTATAATGCGATTATTTATAAAGATATTGAACTATTAAAATATTATAAAAAAGATATAAAAATGTTAAAATATTTATATCACCTGATTATTCACTATATGGTGATTTTGATATAACTGTTATATTAAATAATTTAAGAAAGTAGCTTGTTGTATCACTATGGTTAATATTTGAACTTGATGCGGTAGTTATTCCTTTAATGACTTATGCAAATGAAAATTCACTTAATTGGTGCTTTGAACATATAATGAAAAATTCTGTTGTCGCAGTATCACTTAAAGGTGTAATGGATGAACCTAATAAAAGTTTATTTAAGAAAGCATTGAAAAAATTAATTGATACAAGACATCCTAAATCATTGATTGTATATTCAGTATCCAAAGAAGAATCTACAAAAGATATGCTAGATTATGCATATAAGAACAATGTGGATGTTTATATCATTGATAACACTTTACTTAGAAGAAATAGGGGTGATATCAATGGGTAGAAAGATAAATAGTGGTTTATCAAGCGCTGTTCATGGACAATTAAGTTTTGAAAATTATGAGTTAATGAATAAATTGAATGAACAAAAGCAAGCTAATTATCCAAAACAGCAGACTTTAGTTACTGAAGAAGATGTAATGAAATTACAAAACGCTGGTGTTAAATTTAATAAAGAAGATGTAATATTTGTTACTAATGATAGCAGTGGCAAATTAATTTGGCTTGAAAAAGGTAATGATCAAAGCGGTTTAAATCATATAAAGGCTAGGCATTCAAATGACTTTGCAAATAAGCATGGTGTGTCAGTTGATAAAATTCAAAGTCATATAAAAAATATAATTGAACATGGTAAATTGGAATATGAAAAAGTAACACAAAGGAATGGACGAGATTGCTATGAGAGATTATATAGCAAATCAGGCAAATATTATTTACAAACGGGTGTAGGATCTAATGGATATATAGTATCTGCATATCCAATATCAAAAAAAGAGGCTTTAGCGTTAATAAGGAGGAATAAGAAATGAAAGAAAAAGTAATATTAGATTTAGACTTTAATCAAGGGGCTATATGGATTTCTGATCAAGAAACTGGTGAACCTATAACAGGAATTGAAATCATTGATTCTAATAAAGATATAGCCTCAATAAATAAGAAAATTTCGGATTTATACTCTTCATATTATCATTTTGATTCAGAAGATTCTAATTGTAGTTTTGATAAAAATAAATTTTTTAGAGACAAAGAATTATTATTAAAAATGGTTGATGAATTAAAAAAACTTCTTGAAAATATTAATGATGGAAGTTTTGAAATAGAAGATAGGATTACTAAATTATATGATTAAATGTCCAAAATGTGGTAATGAATTAATAGTAATGAATAACGGTAGAGAAATTATAAACAAATGTATTTCGTGTGATTATGAAGTCGTAACAACCTATAACTCACCCATGGATTTAGATAGTACTAAATATGTGATTTTTATATTAGGTGAAAATGAAATCTCTTTAGAAAATATTAAATTGATTTCAAAATTAACAAGGTTTAATTATGTTCAATCGAAAAGCTATTTGCAAAATGGATATTCATTTAAAAAAGGATATGCTGAAGAAGTCTTGGAAAAGAAATTTGATAAATATGGTATAAAATATCAAATCATACCAAAATTTCCTTATTAATTTATTGGGTGAGTTATATTAACTCACTCTTTTGTGTTTTATTATTAAATATGAATTAAAATAATGATTTAAAAAAATTACTATCATATTAAATACAAGATAATGCAAATTCTTGCGCAATACTTAAAGGTTCACCGAGTGTTACCAGAGGCGTAATAGATAAGTATATAAATAATAATGGGTTTGTTAAAATTTTAATAAAAATAAGTGAGTAATATTTTTGCTCACTTTTTTGCTCACTTTTTTGCTTTCTTTTTAAAAGGTATGATATAATATTTACATATGGAGGGCATCATGGATAAAGAGTATTTA
>CAVFNL010000009.1:0-18637 GCA_963623875.1 Parabacteroides distasonis
ATTATGATAATGGTAAACTTAAAGATTTAATTGCTAAAATGATTTCAGGTGATGAGGTAGAGGTTAATGTTTCTAAATTTGATAATGACTTAACTAAAGTTAACTCTAAAGATGTGGCTTAAACTGTTTTAATTCACTTAGGATATTTAGTATACGATGCAGATTTTGAAGGGTGTTATATTCCAAATTATGAAATAAAACAAGAATTCGTAAATGCTATAGAAGAATTAAATTGATATGAAATAAATAATCCTATATCTAAATCAAAGAAATTATACCAAGAAATATTAAAAGGTAATACAAAGTTTATTAATAAAACATTTGATGAAAATCATAATGAACTTGCAGGACCATTTAATAAGAATAAAGAAGATGTACTTGGTAGTTATAGTGGTGATGTAATGCTTGTAGGAATAGCATATGATAGTAAGAGTTTAAAGCATACATCTAAGGTTGAAACATTTAATATTAATAAAATGGGATGCTAGATATTATTTAGTGTCCCTTTAAACATAAAAAAAAGAGACCTAATAGTCTCTATTTTTTATATTAATCAATAATCATAATTAATTTAAAGAATTAACAGCTGATGCTAAATCAGACTTTTTACGAGCTACGAAGTTCTTGTGAACGATACCTTTAGCTTGAGCCTTGTCTAACTTCTTGTATGCAAGTGCTAATGCAGTAGTAGCTGTAGCTTTGTCATTCTTTTCAACGGCTACTAAAACGGCCTTGATAGCAGTCTTAACTCCAGACTTGAATGATTGATTGAATTGTCTTGCCTTTTCATTTGTCTTAACTCTTTTGATTTGTTGCTTAATGTTTGCCATTTTTTCACCTCCGACACACAATGCTTATTTATTATAGCAAACTTAAAATGAATAAGCAAGTATAAATTTTAAAATTAATTTGCTTTTTTTGCTTTTTGAAAATTTAATTATAAATTAAAACTTGAAAACGCTTCTTATTCTAAGTATAATAAATTTGAGGTTTGATAATATGATTTTACTTTCAGGTTCGATAAAATATCTAATGATTGCGATTATACTTGTTGCAGTATTAATTGTTGCAGGAATTATTGTTACTATCGTTTTAAAAATGAAAAATAAAGGGCATGTTCGTGTAGATGAAGAATTCATCACAAACATCATCTCTTATTTAGGTAATAAAGAAAATATCAAGGAAGTTTCTGTTGATAACGCAAGACTTAAAGTCGCAGTAAATGATGTTGAAGCAGTTGATACTAAAATGCTTCATACACTTTCTGAAAAGGGCGTTTTCATAAGTGGAAATAATGTTAAATTGCTATTCAAATATGATTCAATGCTTATAAAAAAAGAAATTTTAAAAAGATTATAGTAGGAGGTATTTAAAATGGTCTTTAGAAAATTTAAAATCACTTCTGAGTCGGGGCTTCACGCAAGACCTGCTACAATAATTGTAAATGAAGCTGTTAAATTTAAGTCAAATATTACATTATCAGTTGAATCTAAGGCAGTAAACTTAAAATCTATAATGGGTGTTATGAGTCTTGGAATTTATAATGGTGAAATATTTACTATTTCAGCTGAAGGTGAAGATGAGGCAGCAGCAATTGATTCGCTTACTGATTCGATTTATGAAATGCATATAGGAAAAGAAATTTAAAAAACTAGCAACTCTTTGAAGTTGCTTTTTAAATATGAAGGAGAATAAAAATGGAATACGATTTTTTAAAACTTGCAGATAAATATTTTGATTCTGCAGTGAATGATTTAAAAGATTTAATATCAGCTAAATCAGTCTTAGATGAATATAATCCAAATAGTGATGCACCATTTGGGGAAGGTTGTAAACAAGCATTAGAAATGATGCTTAATATTGCAGCAAGAGATGGGTTTGCAACATTAAATGATGATAACTATGCAGGAGAAATTAAATATGGAAATGGGGAAGACCTTGCAATTTTAGGGCATTTAGATGTTGTCCCTGCAGATGGAGAGTGGAATACAAATCCTTTTGTAGGAACCGTAATAGGTAATAAACTTTATGGTAGAGGATCTACTGATGATAAAGGACCTGTTATTGCGTCATATTATGCAATAAAGATGCTTAAAGATTTAAACATCAAGTTTAATAAAACAGTAAAACTTATTGTTGGCTGTGATGAAGAGAGTGGTTCAAGATGTCTTGAACACTATTTTAAAAATCACAGCAAGCCAAATATTGGTTTTTCACCAGATGCAGATTTTCCTTTAATATATGGTGAAAAAGCCTTTGCTAATTTTGAGATTAAAGGTTTAACTAATTCTACAATTATCAAAACATGGAATAGCGGAAGCCGTTCTAATATAGTGCCAGATAAATGTGAAGTGGTGTTAAATAAAGATTTAAAGAAAGAATTTAATGAATTCTTAAAAGATAATAATTATAAAGGTGAAGTAAAAGGTGATACATATATCACTTATGGTAAGGCTGCCCATGGATCAATGCCTGAAGGTGGAATTAATTCAAACTTTATTATGGCAGAGTTTGTAAATAAATATGAAAAAGATAATTTCACATCATTTATTTTAAAATATTTATCTTTTGATCCACATGGAGAAAAGATGGCAATAGATATTACAAATGCTGACATGGGGCAATTATCACTAAACCCTGGTATATTTAGAGTAGGAAATAATAATGTATCTATAGTATGTGATTGTCGAACACCTAAAAATGATTGGTACAAAGTGATTGATGAGAAAGTGTCAAAATGTGCTAAAGAATTTAATATGTCATATGTTGTAGGTGAAAGAAAAGATATGCATTATGTAGATCCTGATTCTAAATTAGTACAATCCCTTTACAAAGCATATAAAGAGATTAGTTTAGATGATGTAAACAAACCATTTACAATTGGTGGTGGTACATATGCCAAATTTATTGATAATTGTGTAGCATTTGGGCCTACATTTGTAGGATGTGATGATTTGATTCACTCTCCAAATGAATTTATTGAATTAGATAATTTTAAGAAAGATATAGCTATTTATGCATATGCTATATATGAGCTAGTGAAATGAGACTTAGAAAAATAAATGGAGCCTTAGAGGCATTAGAAAAGAATGAATATTATTTTATAAAAAATCCAAAAGATAATAAAGGACAATGGAAGGATGTATTTAATAATTCCGCTGAAATACATTTAGAAGTTGGATGTGGAAAAGGTAATTTTATTATTGGTATGGCTAAAGCATATCCAAATATAAATTTTATTGCTTTAGAGAAATTTGAAAGTGTACTTATAAGAGCACTTGAAAAGATGGAAGTAGAAGAAATTCCAAATTTAAAAATAGTACATGCGGATGCGACTGATTTGTGTGAAATGTTTTCTGCAGGTGAAATAAGTACTATGTATTTAAATTTTAGTGATCCTTGGCCTAAAACAAGACATGCGAAAAGAAGACTTACATATAAAACATTTTTAGACTTATATTCAAAGATATTAAAAGATGATGGAGAAATTATTCAAAAAACTGATAATAAATCTCTTTTTGAATATTCATTAGAATCATTCAGCCAAAATGGGTGGTATTTAAAGAATATATCATTAGATCTTCATAAAACAGATATGTTTAATGTTATGACTGAATATGAAGTTAAAAAATCAAAACTTGGTCCTATATATCGACTTGAAGCAAGAAAGTGTAAAGATTAATGAATCTATTCTTAATAGGTGGAAGAAGTACTACTACAATTAGTGATAATATTGAGCAATTTATAGTGAATTATAAAGATAATCCTAATATATTATTAGTTCCAGCTGCCTCTATGGATAGTACTAGATCAGATAAGAATTTAAGTGCTTTGTTTGATAAATATAAGTGTACATATAAATTTTTATATTTATATAGGAACCCTATAAATATTATAGAGTCCTTAGATTGGGCTGATATTATCTATTTTAGTGGTGGAAATACTAAATGCTTAACTGATGCGGCTCTAAAGTATGGCTTAGATAAGTATTTAAGAAAAACCGAAAAACTTATAGTAGGAATTAGTGCTGGTATGAATTTTATAGCAAGCTATGGTATGGGAGATACGGATGCATATCAAGATAATTATCATATATATAACTATAAAATGCAAAAGGGGATAGGACTTTTAGATATAGTAGTGTGCCCTCACTATGATAACTGTGATTTAGATGTTTTTAATGATGAACCCAAAAAATATAAAAGTGATGGATTAGCGCTAGAGAATGATACTGCAATATATATTAATGACTTCACATATAAGGTTATAAAAGATAATAAAAGAAATAGTATATATAAATTTAGTAAGGAGGATAATTACAAAATGGATGCAATATATAACAATAAAGTTATTTCATGTCTTGGACCTGAAGGAACGTTTTGCGATGTTTCATGTAAGAATTATTTAAAAAAATCAAAACAAGATTTAAAAATTGAATATTATCCTTCAATAAGAAAAACTATTGAATCTTTAAAAATAAATGATATTGCGATAGTGCCATTTGAAAATTCACTGGATGGTTTTGTTCTTGAAACTCTAGACACTTTAATTAAAAATGATTATTCGATTACTAAAGAATTAGAAGAAAAAGTTGATTTTGCGTTTGTATCATTTGCAAGTGATATTAAAATGATAAAAAATGTATATGTTCAGTTTAAAGCAAAAGCTGAATGTATTGATTTTTTAACAATAAAAAATAATTTTAATTTAATAACAACAGATTCAAATATGATATCACTTTTAAATTTACTAAAAAGTGATGAAACATACGGAGCTGTAATTCCTATTCATAAAAAGAATGATTATAAATTTAATGTTGTATTAGAAGGCATTTCTGATAGCAGTGAAAATTATACAAGGTTTGTTATATTAGAAAAAAATCCTTTAAAAATATTAAATGATGACATTAAATGTTCACTATGCTTATTTATGAATGATGATTATCCTGGTATTTTATTTGATGCGTTAAAATTATTTAATGAATATAGGGTAAACCTAAATTCAATAATTTCACGTCCTACAAAGGAAGCATTAGGTAAATATAATTTTTATATTGAAATATCATCTAAAAAAGATGAGATTAAAAATATATTAAATTGTATCTCGGATTTAAAAAATGATAGAAGATATGGAATAAAGAATTTAGGAATTTATTCAAAATAAGGAAGTGGTAAAATTGAATATATTAGATATTATTTCTAAAAAACAAGAAGGTATTGAATTAAACAATGAAGAACTTAAGTTTGTAGTTCAAGGATTTTGCAAAGGAGAAATTCCTAATTATCAAATGTCTGCGTTTTTAATGGCAGTGTATTTTAAAGGAATGACTGATAATGAAACTGCAAGTTTTACATTTGCGATGCGTGATAGTGGGGAGATATTAAATCATGATATGATTCAAGGTCTTAAATTTGATAAACATTCAACAGGTGGTGTAGGTGATAAAACAACACTTATAATAGGACCTATGATTGCAAGTCTTGGTTTAAAGTTCTCGAAGATGAGTGGAAGAGCATTAGGGCATACAGGTGGCACAATTGATAAGCTTGAAGCAATTAAAGGATTTAATGTTTCACTTAATGAAGAAGAATTTTACAAACAAGTAAACGATATAGGAATAGCTGTTATATCACAAAGTGCTAATCTAGCACCTGCGGATAAACTTATATATGCATTACGTGATATTACATCAACTGTATCATCAATACCACTTATTGCATCATCTATTATGTCAAAAAAACTAGCAGCAAACGATGACTTAATCCTACTTGATGTAAAAGTGGGAAGTGGAGCATTTATGAAAAATATAGATGAAGCTAAAAAACTTGCGTCTTTAATGACAAAAATTGGAAGTATGGCAGGAAAGAAGGTTTCAGCTATACTTACAAATATGTGTGAACCACTTGGTATGGCTGTAGGAAATAGCCTAGAGGTTTTAGAGGCTATTAATACCTTAAAAGGTAATGGACCTAAAGATTTAGAAGATTTATGCACAGAAATAGCAAAATATGCACTTTTACTATCAGGTGTTGAAACAAATCCTGATATTGCAAAAGAAAAAGCTTATAATACACTTCATGATGGAAGTGCTTATAACAAATTTATAGATTTTGTAGTAGCACAAGGTGCATCACGTGATTATATTTTGAATTATGAAAACGAAATTAAAGTTAAAAATATAATAGAATATAAAGCTTTAGAAGATGGATATATTTTAGAGATGGATGCTAAAAAAATTGGACTTGCGTCACAACGCCTTGGAGCAGGTAGATTAAAACTTGATGATGAAATAGACTATAATGTAGGCATTGTTTTAGAACATAAGATAGGTGATTATGTATCAAAAGGAGATACTATATTAAAACTATATTGTAATGAAAAAGGCGTTAGTGAGGCTTTAGATTTTATTTTTGGTGCAATTAAAATAGGAAAAGAGCAAAAAAATACTAAATTAATTTTAGATTTTGTAGAATAATACAAAAAAAAGTGGTTTTATAAGAAATTTATTTGACTATAAAACGCTTACATGCTAAAATTATATTAGATATTTTAAAAGGAGAAGATAGATATGATAAATAAGAAAAAAATATTCTTGACAACTTTTGCGTTAGGGTTAGCAACAGTTGCGCTAGCATCATGCGGAAAAAAGGATAAAGTTACAAATGATGATAAAAAAGATGATAATTCTGATGTAGACCCTACAACTACATATACAATCAAACTTGATGTAAATGATCCTGTGGCTAAGTTTGCAGAAGGTACAACTACAACATATTCTGTTACATCAGCTTCAGATTTAATTACAAAAATCGGTTCAGTCGAGCCAACTAAGACAGGATATAAATTTACAGGTTGGTATATTGATACAGAAGTTAAAACTGCATTAGTTGCCACTACTGATCTTTCAAAACTTACAAAAGAAAGTGATGGATCAATTTATATTTATGCAGCATATGCTATTCAAACATATACTGTAACATTTAACCTAAAGGGTAATGCGGCAGTAGAGGCTGAAAGCTCTATATCTACAACAGCTAATGTTGAATATAATAAAAAAGCAACAATTATTCCATCTGTATTTACAACAGCAGCTAAAGATTCGCTTGGACATGAAATGACATTTACTGGATGGTATACTGATGAAGCATGTACAGCTGAAAATAAAGTGGATCCTACAACTGTAGAAATTAAAGAAAATACAACATTCTATGCTGGATGGACAATTGTAGAAATTACATCTGTAGCAGAGTTTATGGCATATATTAACCAAACTAAAGTTGAAACAAATGCTTATCTTTCGGCAGACCTTACATTTGATGAAACAAAGTCTGCAGAAGTTATCGATAGAACTAAAGATACATGCGTTGAGGCAGGATTATCTAATGGAACAAATTTAACAAATGAATTTGCGGCTAAATTCTATGGGGATTGTCATACTCTTGCGGGACTTACAATTAAAGGAACAGATTTAACAAACGTTGCGTTGTTTGGTAAGTTTAGTGGTACAATGCAAGATGTTACATTTGAATCACCAACAATTACTACTAATAAAAAGACTTCGGGTTTCATTGCAGGTGAAATTACAGGGGACGCGGTATTCTCAGATATAACATTTGATGGAGCAGAAGTGACTAGTACAGGTGCTGATGGATATGCATCAATAGTTGCAGGTCAAATTAAAGGTAATGATATTACAGCTACTTTTGAAGGATTAACAATTAAAAATAGTAATATGGAAGTTACTAAATATAGTGGAGGAGTAGTTTCAGGAATTAATAAATCATCAAATGTAACTCTTAATTTTACTGACTGTCTAATTGATATTGATATTAATAGTACTGATAGTAGTAATGGATCAATAGGTCTTATTTTTGGACAACAAGATGCTGAAAAATCAAATAATTGTAAATTTAACTTCGATGGTGTAATTGCGACAGGATCTATTGATTCAGTAAAGAATACAGCAGCATTCATTGGAGATTTAAAGAATGCTAATAAAGCTAAATGTGATGTAACAATTAAAAATTCAGCAGTAATTGGATTTAAGAATAGTGCAACTAATGGTTCTTCAAGTACAACTAATACATTTATTGGACAAAATAGTTCAACTACAGCAGTATTTGAAAATGTATATTATCAAGAATATGGAACAAATATTCTTGTTAAAGGTGACTATGGTTGGGATGTTGTTGAACAAGGACAATCAACCTCTCTTGAAGAATTAAAGGAAATAAAATTAAGTAATAATTTTACATTTGATTATACAGCTTCATCTAACGTTGATCTACCTGGAACTTTCAAGGTTACGTTAAACAATAATACGCTTGAAGTTCTTGATACAAAGGTAATAGATTTAGCAAATGCTACATGTGATGTTAAAACTGTTGAAACAGGACAAAGTTTTATAAGTGAATCTGAAACAAATACATATAAATTTAATGGGCCTATTTGTTACTATGAAAAAGCAGTTGCTGGAAAAGCAGGTTATGGTGTTAAGGTTCAATTTGCATTACCAAAATATCCTAATGGTAATTCAATAATCATCTTTAAAGGAGTATCCGTGAAGGGGCTTACAAGTTATAATGTAGATCCTAAAACAGGCGTTGTTACAGGATATATTATATTAGATAATGAAACAAAGGATTCGGTATCAGGAAAAACTGAACTTGAAACTGCTCTAGAAACAACAGCACTAGTTTCTAAAGAAATTAAGATTGTTTGGGGTAATGATGATAACTTTAATGTTTCAGGAAATGAAAGTACACCAACTTATATTAATGTATTTGCAAAACCTGTTACATATACATTTGATTTCCAAAATACAGAAGATCATCAATTGATTACTAAAAAGTCAGAAACTCCTCATGCAAAAATAGCATTAGAAGATGCAGAGGGTTATAGTACAGGACTTACTGCAGCAGTTGACTCAGCAGATGATACTAAACTTAATATTACAGCAGGTGAAATAGCATATCATACTACTTACAAAGGAAATACAGTATTTGTTAAATTTAGTGTGCCTTCTGGTATAACTACAACAGCTACTTCAGAACAAGAATTTAATAATTGTAAAAAAGTTACTGGCGATAAGACTTCATTTATTTTAGCTGTAAATGTTGCTAAAGGTAATACTAAGTTCTCATTTACATGGGATAAAGCAAAATATGATATGGATGAATATACAATTAATGTTGCGGACACAGTTACATTAGTTGCAAATTCAGATGCATCAACATCAACAAGCCTAACTAGTACATTATATACACTTGCAAATTTAGAAGATAAAACACTTGCAGTAGGGGCTAGTGAAAAATGGGGTAAAGATTTAACTATAGTTGCAAGTGCATCAGATGCAGATAAAGTTTTTATTGAAAATGCGGGTGCTAGTACTGAAACTTATACTGATTTAACTGGTACTCAACAAACTGCTGCAAAACGTTTAAAAGTAGCTAGTGCTAAAGCAAATGGCGTTTATGTTAAAATAGATTTATCTGCATATAAAGGAAGTGTAGATATTAAAGTATCATATTGTACTGGTTCAAATGATAGTGCTAGACATTTAATTTTATGGAAAGAAGGGAATTTTGAAAACCCTACAATTACAGCAGATAATTCTACATGTAAAACACCTTCAGAAGCTACATTAACTGTTGATGCAGGTTCTATATATTATTTAGGTTCTGCAAGTGGTAATATGTATATTTATGCAATTTCATTAATTGCTAAGTAATATTTCATAATAAAATAATAAAGGATGTGATAAATATTTATCCATCCTTTTTTCTTTATATAATTTGATTATAAAAAAACATGACTTCAATAAAGAAATCATGTCTTATTTTTTTTTACTTTCTTATAACGCCTGCTTTAATAGCTTCATCTGATACAGCTTTCGCAACTGCAGGGACAACTCTTTCATCAAAAGGTGAAGGAATTATATATTCAGGATTTAATTCCTCATCACTAATTAAATTCGCAAGTGCTTTAGCCGCTGCCATCTTCATACCCTCAGTAATCTTAGTAGCCTTTGAATCTAGGGCTCCTCTAAATATTCCAGGGAATGCTAGGAGGTTATTAATTTGGTTAGGATAATCAGATCTTCCTGTACCTACAATTATAGCTCCACCTTCTAAAGCCTCATCATAAGTGATTTCAGGAGTAGGATTAGCCATCGCAAATACAAATGGGTCTTTCATAGTTTTAACCATTTCCTTTGTCACAAGCTTTGGTGCTGATACACCAACGAACACATTCGCATCTTTTAATAGGGATGCTAATGTGTTATCATGACCAGGTTTAGTATCAATAATATGGTCATCAAGTAATTCTTTAATTAAGAAATCGTATTTATCATAATTTTTAATATCAACTACACCATCTTTATTTGATGCATATATAGTTTTAACACCAAGTCTTTTAAGCATTCTTGCAATATTAGATCCAGCCGCACCTGTACCTGACATTACAACAACTAAATCTTCAAGTTTCTTATGAGTACATCTTGCCGCATTCATAACAGCCGCACCTACAACAATTGATGTACCATGTTGGTCATCATGCATAACTGGGATATTAAGTGATTTAATAAGTCTACGTTCAATATCAACACATCTAGGAGCTGATATATCTTCAAGATTAATACCACCAAATGTAGGAGCTAGTATTTCAACAGTTCTAACAATTTCATCAGGATCTTTTGTGTTTAGCACAATAGGTACTGAATCAATATTTGCGAAACGTTTAAATAATGCTGATTTTCCTTCCATAACAGGTAGCCCTGCTTCAGGTCCTATATCTCCAAGCCCTAATACTGCAGTACCATCTGATATAACAGCTACAGTATTTCCTTTAGATGTATATTTATAAGCTAGTTCTACATCTTTATTAATTTCTTTACAAGGTTCAGCTACTCCTGGAGTATATGCTATAGATAAATCTTCTTTAGTTTCAAGATTTAATCTACAACCAGTAGTAAACTTTCCTCCTTCATGAGCTTTTAAAGCTTTTTCTTTTAAATCCATATTATTTTTCCTTCCTTTCAAAAACACTTTCTCCATATGTATCGTACGCAACGATTAATGGGAAATCTTTAACCTCAAGTTTTTTTATTGATTCACAACCTAAATCAAAAAAAGCTACTTCTTTAGCAGAAGTGACTCTTTTAGATAAAAGCGCTCCTGCTCCACCGGTTACTACAAAATATATAAGCCCATATTTCTTACAACATTGGCATACATAATTATCTCTAGGACCTTTACCAATCATACCTTTTATTTTAAGGTTTGGCATATAGTCAATAAACTTATCCATACGAGAAGAAGTAGTAGGTCCTATTGAGCCTATAACCTCCCCAGGCTTTGTAGGAGTAGGTCCTGCATAATAAATAAGTGAATCCGTAAAATCTACAGGTAAATCTTTGCCATCATCAATTAAGTCTTTAAGTCTTAGGTGTGCCGCATCTCTTGCGGTATATATAGTTCCGCTAAAATTTATTATATCTCCAGCATGAAGTGATTTAAAATCTATCATAAAACTACCTCCTCGTGTCTATTCGCATGACATTGAATATTAAGCGCTACAGGAAGGGATGCTATATGGCATGGAAGTGTGTTAATAAATACTTCAAAAACTGAAGTATTACCACCAAGCCCCATAGGACCTATAAAAGTTTTATTACATAACTCTTTAATCTCATCTTCAATTTGTTTTATTTTTGGGTCGGTAGAAGATGAACTTCTCAACAATGCTTCTTTCGCAAGTAGGGCAGAAGTTTCAAAATTTCCACCAATTCCAATCCCTAAAAATAGAGGAGGACATGGTCTTCCACCAGCTTGTTTTATAGAATCTAAAACAAACTTTTTAATCCCCTCTATTCCGTCAGTAGGATTTAACATAACAAGCTTACTCATATTTTCAGAACCAGCTCCTTTAGGCGCAAGTACAAGTCTTAAATTCTCTCCGGGCACCATTCTAGTATGAACAATCGCAGGGGTATTATCTTTTGTATTAATACGAGTGATAGCGTCGGCTACACTCTTTCTTAAATAATATTTATCATACGCATCTCTAACCCCTGCATTTATTGCTTCATATAAATCACAAGTAAGATGAACATCATAACCAATATATGCAAAACATGTCACAATACCTGTGTCTTGGCACATAGGTATATGTTCTTCACGTGCAAGTCGTTGATTATCAATTAAATTTTTTAAAATTTCTTTTGCAAGTGGCGCACTTTCATTTTCTAATGCAGTATTTAAATGAGATACTGTATAAGAATTTAGGTTGTGACACGCTTCGTATATCGCATCACTAACTGCTTTTTTTATTTCAATAAATCCTATTTCCTTCATTCTATCACCTTGATATTAAAATTATACAATAAGTGCTATTTTATTTCAATTTAAGATATGTATAATGTATAACTTATTTGAAAACGCTTTAATTAAATAATTCTTGAATTTGAAAATTTTAAGTATTAAAATAATATTGCTAACAGTGTTAGTAAATTTTGGGAGGCGTTTTATGAAGGCTAGTAAATATGTTGAAAAAATAATAGAAATAAAGCCTAATGGAATATTAAGTGAAACACTTCAAGGACAACTTTTTGCCTTATGTCATTTAATGAATGAAGATAGGACATCCAAGTATTTAAGTGAGGCATTAAATGTATCTACAGCCCGTATGGCTGTAATATTAAATTCTTTAGAAAAGCAGGGAAAAGTTAAAAGATATAAAACTAAAGAAGATAAAAGACTTACTTACATTCATTTAACGGATAAAGGGTACCAAGATATTTTAGAAGCTAAAAAATATATAACAAGTAAGGTTGAATATGCAATAGAAGTACTTGGAGAAGAAGAATTTAGTAGGTTTATGAAAGATATTTATAAATTATGCTGTTGTAAGGAGAAGAAAAATGCTTAGATTAAAAAATATTGTAAAAACATATAAAGTCGCTGATGTTGAAGTTCAAGCACTAAAAGGTATTAATTTATCATTTAGAAAAAATGAATTTGTATCTATTTTAGGAGCTTCAGGTTGTGGAAAAACCACAACACTTAACATCATTGGAGGTCTTGATAAATACACATCAGGAGATTTATTTATAAATGGTGTATCAACAAAAGAATTTAAAGATAGAGATTGGGATGTATATCGTAATCATAGAGTAGGATTTATATTCCAAGCTTATAATTTAATTCCACATCAAACAATTCTTCAAAATGTAGAACTTGCCTTAACTATATCTGGAATTTCAAAAGAAGAAAGAATAAAAAGAGCAAAAGAAGCTCTAGATGAAGTAGGACTTAAAGGTCAATATAAGAAAAAACCTAATCAATTATCAGGAGGACAATGCCAAAGGGTTGCGATAGCACGTGCTTTAGTCAATAATCCTGAAATACTTTTAGCGGACGAACCTACAGGAGCTCTAGATTCAGAAACATCAGTTCAAATTATGGAACTTATTAAACGTATTGCCGAAGATCGTTTAGTAATCATGGTTACTCATAATCCTGAACTTGCAGAAAAGTATTCAACACGTATAGTACGTCTAAAAGATGGTGAAGTAATAGAAGATACTAATCCATTCTCTGAAGAAGATGAAATAGAAGAAGTTAAAAAACTAAATGAAGAGAATAATGCAGAAGTAGAAGTTATAGACAAACCTAAAAAAGAAAAAGCTAAGATGAACTTTTATCAAGCATTCTTACTTTCACTTAAAAACCTACTTTCTAAATCTAAAAGAACAATAATGATAGTTATTGCAGGTTCAATAGGTATAATTGGAGTTGCATTAGTTCTTGCGGTTTCAAGAGGAGTAAATGATTATATTGATAATATGCAAGATGATATGTTATCAGGTAATCCAGTATACGTAGGGGAGACCGCAATAGACTATGAACAAATCATGAGTAACTCAACACTTGATGTTAAAAAGAAAGCCCTTGAAAAAGGTGATTTTGTAAATGTAAATTTAATGATTCAATATTTAGTCGCAAATCAAGATGTTTTACTAAATATGATTAGTAAAAATGCGATAAACAAGGATTATATAGATTATGTAATGAGTATGCCTAGTGAATATTATAATGCTATACAATTTAATTATGGATTAGATATTACAACAAACCTTTATACAAAATTTGATATAGGATATGCATCAGACATACACGAAGGCGTTGATAAAGAAGATGTAAGATCAGTTAAATCAATAACTGATACTTATACATCACTTATTAAAGAAATGGATGATTATAAAGATTATGCAAGTATCATAACATCAATCGCATCAACTTTCCAACAATCAGTATCTAATAATGACTACATTTCAAGTCAATATGATGTAGTATATGGAAATCTTCCTAAGAATTATAACGATGTAATAATTGTGCTAGATTCGGATTCTATGTTATCAGATTTATTATTAGCTCAACTTGGATATTTTACTGAAGAAGAATTCTTCAATATGGTGTATGATGGATTGTTTGATGCATTAACAGGGGAAGAGAAAAACTACGCTCAATTAGCACAGGCTTATAAGAATGCAAAAACAAGCGCAGGATATCCTACAAAATTTGAATATCAAGATTTAGTAGGTAAGAAGTTTACATGGTATTCAAATGATACTGTATATACAAAAAATTTAATGCCAACATCAATTTCAAATTATTACAATTATAATTATAAATATAATGAATCATTTGATACTAAGACTCATATAGATTTAAACATTTGTGGTATTGTAAAACCAAAGAGTGGTATATCATATGGTGCACTTTCTACAGGATTCTTATACACAGAAGCGCTTGCAAAAGAAATTATTAAAATAAATTATAATACCCAAATCGCAAAAGAAATTAGAAATGGAATTAAACTTCCATCAATGGATACATCAATACATCAATTATATGGATTAGAATATAATCTTCCATACTACTATAAAAACCCTGCTCAATATGATGGAGTTGGAAAAACAGTTGTAAATACTAGCAATAAAGCATATGTAGGAAGTCAATCACAATTGTCATCATTAATTTCTGTATTCATGGGAATGGGAAGCACAACAGGTGGATTAGAGTATACTGCATATACAATAGATGATAGATATCTAGGCGCAAATACACTTCCACAAACTATTAATTTTTATCCGCTTGATTTTGATAAAAAAGATTTAATAACAGATTATCTAGATAACTGGAATAGTGATAATGATATTACATTTAATGTATATGAAAGTATTTTAAATCAAAATAATATGGAAGATGCAAAAGTGCTTACAACTAAAACATTGACTAAAGCTGACAGAAGTGAAGGATATTATATTAATGAAGCTAATAATATAATTCATAAAGCCGATGTTACAACAAGCACTAATCTAGATGGGTATACATTTATATCTGCTACAGGTAAAATAAAATACACAGATACTGTAGGTGTTGTAATATCAATGATTAATCGAATGATACAAATGGTTACAATAGCCCTAGTAGCTTTCACAGCGCTATCTCTTGTTGTGTCTACAGTAATGGTTGGAATAATAACTTATGTATCCGTTGTAGAACGTGTAAAAGAGATTGGTGTTATACGTTCACTTGGAGGAAGAAAGAAAGATGTATCGAACTTATTTACTGCAGAAACTTTAATGATAGGATTCTCATCAGGAGTATTTGGAATACTTGTAACAGGAATACTTTGTCTTGTAATTAATGCTGTAGTAAATGGTATAACAAATGGTGCACTTACATCTATTTGCCACTTAACATTACCAACAGCAATTATAATGATTGTATTATCAATGTTACTTACATTTATTGCGGGAATTCTTCCAGCTAAAAATGCCGCAAGACGTGATCCTGTTCAAGCTCTTAGAAGCGAATAATAAAAATTTAGGAATTAAACATGTGTTTAGTTCCTATTTTTTAAATTAATATTGTATAATTAATGAGGTGATTATATGATAAAAATAGATTTAATTACAGGATTTTTAGGATCAGGTAAAACAACTTTTATTAAAAAATATGCATCGTATTTAAAAAACTTAGGGGAGAACGTATGCATACTTGAAAATGATTATGGCGCAATAAATGTGGATGCTTTAATGTTTGATGGGCTAGATGTAGATATAGAAATGATTGCAGGTGGGTGCGATAAAGATTGCCACAAAAGAAGATTTAAAACAAAACTTATAAACTTAAAATTACAAAAATACACAAGGGTTATAGTAGAACCTTCTGGTATATATGATGTAGATGAATTCTTTGATACAATGTATGAAGATGAAGTTATCCCTTTTTATGAAATAGGTAATGTGTTTTGTGTGTATGATATAGGCACAAAAGAATTAAGTGAAAAAGATGAATATATATTAGTAAGCGAATCATCAAACGCATCAAAACTTATTGTATCAAAAAGAAAAAATAATGATAAATTAGATTTAACTTATATAAATAATCTTCAACAAAAATATTCGTCAGAACGTGTTTTTAAAGAAAGTGATGTAGTATATACGGATAATATTGATTTTAATGATATTATATGTGGTGGCTACATGTCATATGATCATATCAAACAAGATGTGATGGATAATAATGATTATGATTCTATATATATTATGGATAAAAAATTATCTTTAGAAAATATTAAAAATCTAAGACATGAATTATTTTTAAATAAATATGGAAAAGTAGAAAGAATAAAAGGCTTTGTATTTGATCATAACAAATGGTATAGCATTAATATTGAAAAAAATAATGAAGAAATAAAAGAAGTAAGCATAGGACAAGACGTTGTAATTGTGATTGCAGAAAATGCTAATAAGAAATTAATAGAGGATTATATAGAGGGTATTAAATGAAAAAAACATTAATTATATTTGATTGTTTCGGAGTTCTTTGTAACGAAATATCACCACGTTGGTTTAGATTAAGATATGAAGAAGAGGAAGCTAAAAGATTAAAAAAAGAATATTTTAATAATGCAGATTTAGGAGATTATGATATCTATGAACTGCTAGATAGATTATCAAAAGGTTTAAATATTAAAAAAGAAGTAATAATTGAAGAGTGGAGAAGTTTAGTTGGTGTTAATTATGAACTTATAGATTTTATTAAAAATAATCTAAAAGATAAATATCATCTAGCATTATTATCTAATGTTGTGCGAGGTAATGTAGAATTATCATATGGGGATAAGGATTTTTTTAATAAAATATTTGATAAAACATTTTTATCATGTGATTATCATATGCGTAAACCGATGCATGAATTTTATGAAGTAGTAATTAATGCATATAAAAATGCGGACATAGATAAAATATATTTTATAGATGATAATGAATCTAATTTAAAAGGATTAGATGATTTAAATATAATACCTATTAAATATGTATCTAATGAAGTGCTATTTAAAACATTTAGAGATGAAAATATAATATAAAAATTGACTAAAAAGTCTTTTTAGTCTACTATTATGTATAGCGTGCTTGACATATACTATAGCCTTTGATAAAATATATAGGTCCATGGAGGGATTTATATGAATAGGATAGAGATAATCACTGATTCAAATAGTGGAATAACACAAAATGAAGGAAAAGAATTAGGTGTTGTTGTAGTTCCAATGCCTTTTACAATAAATGGTAGTGAATATTTAGAAGATATTACTTTAGATCAAAAGAAGTTTTATGAATTTTTATCTGACATGCAAACAGAAGTTTCAACATCGCAACCTTCTATAGCTTATGTTGAATCTTTGTGGGATGAAGCATTAAAACATGCAGATAGTGTTATATATATTCCTATGTCTTCAGGACTTTCAAAGTCATGCGAGACAGCAATAACTGCGTCAAAAAAAGATAAATATAATGGTAGGGTATTTGTAATCGATAATAAAAGAATAAGTGTAACACAACGTCAATCAGTTCTTGACGCGATGTCTTTAAGAGATAAGGGATATAGTGCAGAAGAGATTGCAAAAATATTAATTGATACTATGTCATATTCTGATATTTATATTACTCTTGATACACTAAAATATTTAAAAAAAGGTGGAAGAATAACATCAGCTGCGGCAGCGCTTGGTACAATGTTAAAATTAAAACCTGTTCTTCAAATAGAAGGGGATAAATTAGATAAATTTAAAATGCGCAATAGAACAATGGAAGGCGCAATGAAGATAATGATGGATGCATGCGAAGATAATATTAATGGGTATTTAAAAGATATTGATGGAAGAGTAGATAATATTCATTTTGAAGTCGCATATACAGGGTGTGATACAGAAGTTCCTAATAAATTTATTGAAATTATAAAAGATAGATTTAAGTGTAATGTAGTAGTATCAAATCCACTATCACTTTCCGTATCATGCCACATTGGTGATGGAGCACTTGCGATGGCAATATGCAAAGATATTGATACATTATATCCAAATAAATAAGTAAGATAAAAGTATTTGAATAAAAACAAATACTTTTTTTGCGCTTTAGTTCGAAAAAATTAAACTTTTTCCTTATTAAACTTGATATATATATATATATATCGTATAATAAACATACAAAGGAAAGGGGTTTTAGAAATGAAAAAACAAATAAAAAAAGGATTTACTTTAGTAGAACTTTTAGTAGTAATTG
>CAVFNL010000010.1:0-23149 GCA_963623875.1 Parabacteroides distasonis
GGAAATTTTTCCGTCTACCTTTCTAGAGGAACGCTAATTCTTGGACATTTCCCTCGTTTTTGTTCGATTTCTAGGCATTTTTTAGCCTAAATTTGCCAAATATGAGAGTTTTTTGAGTCGTATTCGTTTACCAATTTCGACATTCAGGCAATATTTCCCACTAATGGTCTGAGAGACTAAATCTCAATAGTGGGATTTAATTAAATTACTTATTAATAATTATCTAACGCTATTAATAAAGTTAATTTTAATCAATATTCTAGAAAGCGTACTCTAGAGTATGCCTTATTATGATAACATACTTTATTAATTTTAACAATTAAAATTTACATTTTTTCGACATAGTCAATACCAAGTAATCTTAGTCCTTCATTAATGACAATTCTTACTGCGGCGGCTAAGACCATATTAGTATTTCTTATTTGTTCATCTTCTACATTTATTTTTTCTTTTGCATAGAATCCATTAAATGATTGTGCTAACGATAATAAATATTTTGCAACCACTGAAGGAGCGTATTCTACTGTTGCACGCTCGATAGCGTTTCTAAATCCTGAAATTATTTTTACAAGTTCAAAATAATGAGGTTGAAGAAATAAATCTTTTTTAATATTATTTGTATCTAATACCTTATTATCAATAATAGAGAAGATTCTTACTCCTGTATATTGAAGATATGGACCAGTTTGTCCTTCAAACTTCAACATACTCTCAAGATTAAATTCAATGTCATTTGTACGATGATTTTTTAAATCATTGAAAACTATCGCACCAATTCCAACTTTTTTAGCAATTTCATCCTTGTTTTCAATATTAGGGTTCTTTGCTTCAATTTGCGTTTTAGCTTGTGATATTGCATCCATTAAAACATCATATAATTTAACGACATTACCTTTACGTGTAGACATTTTAGTTCCACCTGTAAGATATAATCCAAAATTAATATGTTCAATACGTTCACCATAATCATATCCCATTTTCTTTAATACAGCTTTAAGTTGTGTAAAATGAAGTTTTTGTTCATTACCTACAACATAAAGACACTTATCAAAATGATATGTATTCATACGATCAAATACAGCTGCTAAATCACGTGTAATATATAATGAACCACCATCTGATCTTTTAATTAATGCAGGAGGCATATCATCACCTAAATCAACAATTTGTGCACCTGCATCTTCTTTTAGTAAACCTTTAGATTCAAGTTCTTCAACAACCGGCTCCATCTTGTCATTATAATAAGCTTCCCCATTGTACGAATCAAAAGATACACCAAGAAGGTCGTAGATTTGCATAGATTCTTTTAAAGATTCTTCTCTAATCCACTTCCAAAGTTCGACATATTTAGGATCTCCTAGTTCAATTTTTCTAAATGCTTCACGCGCTAATTCATTTAATTCAGGGTTATCCTCAGCTTCAGTATTAAATCTTACATAAAGTTTAGATAATTCATTAATAGGATCTTTTTGGATGGCTACATCGTCTCCCCATTTTTCATAGGCTACAATCATTTTCCCGAATTGTGTTCCCCAGTCTCCTAAATAGTCAATTCCTACTGTTTTATATCCTGCTTTATTAAAAATAAGTTTTAAAGCATTTCCAATCATTGTAGAACGTAAGTGCCCAATACTAAATGATTTTGCGATATTAGGGCTTGAATAATCTAAAACTACAGTTTTTCCATTACCTATACAAGATTCACCATACGAAGATTTAGTATCTAATACATTTTTTAAAATAGATTCAGATACTTCGCCTTTATCAACTAAGATATTAATAAATGGTCCGGCAACATTAACTTCTTTAATATATGGAGATAAACTTTTAATTATATTAGAAGCTTCACTAACAATTTCTGGAAGTGGTTTCTTTAATTCTTTTATGACCAAAAACATTGGTACAGAAATATCACCTAATGAAGCTTTTTTAGGCTCTTCAATAGTTAAATTGATTTCTTTACCATAATTTGTTTTATAATAGTTTTCAAGTCCTTGTTTTATTGTTAATTTAATCTCATCTATCATGTTATCACCTTTTATGAAATAAAGAGATAGTTACCTATCTCTACTATTAATTAGAACTTCCTGGGAAATTACCGAAACATTGTTCGATAGTATAATTCCAAGTTGATGATTGATATGAATCTTTAATATAGTCTTTTGAATTGAATACAACTTTGCTATCCTTAAAAACCCATAGTGATGGCGCAACTGTCATATCAACACCATCTAATGCATTTTCAACCTCGGTTAAAATGTTATTATTTTCTTCTCCATAGTCTTCATCTGAAGTATCAATACTTGTTGCCCAAGTTGAATCTAGAAGATAAACTCTTTTAACATCATATTCTTTAGCTCTGCTATTTACAGTTTGAATATATGTTAAATAATCTGTACTTGATACGTTACCATAAAAAACATATGTATATTCACTAGAATCAATTTTATTTACAAGTTTCTTGTAAGAAATCTCTTTAAATACATTATCTTCTTCTAGTGTTGAGCCACTAAATGATTCAACATTTGATTGTGCCGTAGTTATCTTAGTATATAATTTAGACGCATCCGATTCAATTGATAATAGCCCTGTTAATACTGCAATTACTGCTATAAATAGTATCAAAAATATCAATTCTTTTGTAAATCTAAATCTTGTTTTAATTTTTCTATGTTTGTTAGATCTCATTAAAATGACAATCCTTTCTATTCGATATACTATATAATTATAACATTTTTTTTAATAATTACAACATCATTTTATCGATGTGAAGCTATAAAATATAGTGCAAGTGTTCCAGGTCCTGAATGGGCTCCAATAACTGGTCCTATTTCACCTATTACAACATCTTCCGCCTCATATTCTTTTAATAATAATTCTTTTAAATAAAGCGCATCATCTAAACAATCGCCATGTGATATAAATATAGTTTGTTTGCTTGTCTTATCCACGGTTAAATTAAATTGATTGATAAGTTCTTTTATCGCAGTCTTACGACCGATTTTTTTGAATCTATTTATCAAGTGTCCTTCATTATCAACATGAAGTACTGGATTTATTCTTAATGCTTTCGCAACAAAAGCTGACGCATTTGATAATCTTCCACCACGTTTTAAAAAATCAATATCAGATACAGTAAACCAATGAGCTAAATGAAGTTTCATATCCTCAAGTGCTTTAGCATTCTCTATAATTGTCATACCTGATTCTCTATTCTTAGATGCATAGTACGCAAGAAGTCCTTCGCCCATTGATGCACATAGTGAATCTACCATCACAATATTTCTTTCTTTATATTCTTCTTTTAACATTTCTATCGCAAGTTTTGTAGAATTTACTGTACCACTAAGACCTGATGAAAAAGATACCGCAAGTATATCATAACCTTCGTCTAAATACCCTTTGTAGACATCAATGATATGTTGTGGGGTGATTTGAGCTGTAGTAAATATTTTACCATTTCGCTCTTCGTCATAAAATTCTTTATTACTCATTTCACGTCCATCAGGATAATTAACATATTCCTTATCAGACGTTTTAAATGTCATAGGTATTACAACTAAATCATATTTTTTTATTAATTCATCCGATAAATCAGTAGTCGATTCTGTAATTATCTTATAGTTTTGCATACTATCCCCTCTTTTTCTTCTTTGTAGAAGCTTTATAAAGTTTTACTGATAATTCATCTTGTTTCTTTTTTAATTTCTTTTTATATCCAGGAGTTACTTTACCAGCATTATGTAGCATTGCTCTTGCACGTTTTTGCCCTTCGTTTAAAGGCTTTACTCTCTTTTGACGCATATTACGTCCTTTGTAATCTTCAAGAGCACCTTCTTTTATAACTTTATACGTTGGTTTTACACCTTTTTTAGCTAGGTTATCTAAATACACATCATCAAGATCAGTATAGAATGAATATACTTCTCCTGTATAATTCATTCTTCCTGTACGTCCGCTTCTATGAATATAGAATTCAAAGTCTGTAGGAATCTCATAATTTATAACATGAGAAACACCATCTAAATCTATTCCACGTGCCGCAAGATCAGAAGCTACAATATATTGATATTTTAATGCCTCAGCTTCTTTAATAACTCTCTTCCTTTCACGCATTGAAAGATCTCCATGTATTTCACCTACCGCAAGACCTTCTTCTCTTAATTTTATTGCAAGATCTATTACAGTTTCTTTTTTATTACAGAATATAATACACAAATATGGGTTTATAATATTAATTAAATCATTTAACATTTCAAATCTATCTCTATGCTTTAAAGGAATCCAAATATGTGTAATATTTAATTCGCTATTATCTTTAATATCAATCATTTTAGGATTGTCTAAATATTTTTTAATAAAAGGTAGAACTGATTCTGCCATAGTTGCGCTAAAGAACATCATTCTTTTATCTTTTAAGATCGAAGATATTGCGTCTACATCATCCGCATATCCTGAATCAAGACACATATCAACCTCATCTACTACCAAATAGTCTGCTGTATATACTTTAAGTACATTTTCATCAACTACTAAATCCTTAAGTCTTCCTGGAGTCGCAATAACTATTTCTGGTTGGTTTTGTTTTAACGATTGCATTTCACGAAGTTTATCTGTACCACCCACATATAGTTTTATTGATATTTCATCCTTTGAAAAAGATGCCATATGTTGGGCTTTTTTATAAGTTTGTCTTGCAAGTTCTGTTGTAGGCGATATGATAACCGCTTGAACTCTTTTATCCGTTGGGTCTAAAGCCTGGAAAATAGGTATTAAAAACGCATGTGTTTTTCCTGAACCTGTTTTTGACCTAGCTAATATATTTTTATTTTCTTTAAGTGCATCAAATACTTCTCTTTGAACACTTGAAAAATCACTAAATCCGATATCTTTAACTGCTTTTACTATAAAATCTTTGAATTCATATCCAGCAAATTGCATAAAATCACCATTTCTTTCAAAAAAATTATATCATACCAAACACCTTAATTCAAACAAATATGCTATAATCAAATCGGTGATAAAATGGAAATTTTAAAAATCGAACCACAAGGTTTTTGTGGTGGGGTAAGAAACGCAATTACCCAAGCATTATCTTTAAAAGATTGTACAAATGTATATTGTCTAGGTTCTTTAATTCATAACAAGATTATGACATCACGTCTTTTAGAAAAAGGAATTAAAACAATTGATGTAAAAGGACTAACAAGACTAGAACTATTAGATTTAATTCCTGATAACACAACAATTATAATCTCAGCACATGGTGTTTGTGAAGAAGTTTATCTTAAAGCAAAATCAAAAAATTTAACTATCATTGATGCGACATGCCCGTTTGTTAAAAAAACACATGACGAAATTAGAAAGTATTTAAATCTTAAATACGATGTATACTATATCGGAGTCAAGGGACATGCAGAATGCGAAGGCGCAATAGGGCTTGATAAAAATATAAAATTAATATCATCTATAGAGGATGTTTATAAATACGATTTCAAAGATAATTCTTTTATTATCAATCAAACAACAACATCACTATATGATATAAAAGATATTCATGATAACATTAAAAAAATAAATCCTAATGTTGTTATTTCTAATTCTATTTGTAATGCGACTACTAAAAGACAAGAAGCCGTAATAAACGCTCCTTCTTGCGATCTTTTCATAATTGTAGGTGACAGCCTTAGTTCTAATACAACAAAGCTTTATAAACTTGCAAGTCAAAATCACAAAGCGATAATGATTAATGATGTTTTAGATTTAAAAAATTACAATTTTAAAAATATAAATAAAATTAATATTACATCAGGCGCATCAACACCTCCTGATGTAGTTGATATGGTAATTGAATATTTAAAGAAAAAAGAGGAATAAAGGAATCTGTTTGACTAAAACGGACAATTAAATAAAAGGGCACATTAGGTTATTGTAATCTAATGTGTTTTTTAGTATTTATAAAATATAGGAGGTTTTTAATATGAAGTATAAAAAAATCCCTAGCCTGTCTGGACAAAAAGCAAAGGAAAAATATGAAGTAATACTTCACTCAAACACAAATACTCAATGAATTTATTATGTAAATTATTTTCGTGCTCAAAGAGTGAGTATTAATCTTGGGTCAAGACAGTCAAGCCACAATTTAAAGCATTTGATAGCGCCACAAATGAGTTGTACCTATAGAATCATTCTTTAGTTGTCTAAAGTCTGAATGTATCTATAATATTAATGATTTAGATAAAAATGATATAAATGATGTAGTTAATAATTTCATAAGATATTACAACAATGAAAGATTACAAGAAAAATTAAAAGAGTTAACGCCTAATAAAATTAGAACGTTAACTCTTTCAAGAACACCTTTTTAATTATTGTCCGAATTAATCAAACACAATCAAGTCCTCTTTTTACTTGACTATAAATTCAGGATTCATTGCGTTAATAAGTTTTACTCTTATTTCTTCAAGAACCTCATCTGATGGTTCATATGCATGAGTATTCATTTGGAAAATTCCACCCCATTCATCTCCACCTTTATATTTAGGGCATAAGTGGAAATGTAAGTGTCCTCCTGTGTCACCATAAGCTCCATAATTGATTTTATCTGGATTAAATGCTTTGTGCATTGCACTAGCTACTGCATTTACATCTTCAATAAAAGCTTCTCTTTCTTCTTTTGTAAGTTCTACCATCTCTGATACATGGTCTTTATACGCAACAATCACACGTCCGTATTTAGTTTGCTCTTTGAATACATATACATTTGATGTTTTCATTTCAAATGCAAAATATCCAAACTTCTTATATAACTCAGGGTTTTCATCTTTCATGCAATAAGCACAATTTTTATCTTTCATATTCATATCTCCTTAACAAGTATTATTTTATTCTTATTTATCTTTTATTTCAACTCCCAATCTTACAAATGATGTACCATATTTATTTTGATAATCTTTTATTATTTCTTTTATGTTTCCTTCTTTTTCAAGAATACTTTGCCATGTAAATAAATTATATTCTAACTCTAGTTCTGAGGTTTTAATTAAGTTAGAAAAACCTACTCCTATAAGCCTATATTCTTTTTCTTTAAAATTTTCTTCTAAAAGGTCTTCTACAACATCAAATATTACATATAATTCATTCGTATAGTCTATTGTTTTACTTCTTGTAATAGTTTTAAAATCACTATCCCTTAGGGTTATTGAAATGGTTTTTGTGAGATAATTATTATCAAGAAGTTGCGAATATAGTCTTCTTGTCATCTTTTTTAGTTCAACTAAAATATCATCTTCATCATATAAGAAATTATCATATGTGTTTGATATTGAAATAGATTTTGAATTTTCATACTTTCTAGGATCAACTATATTAGATGAATGTCCTTCCAATGCATTTCTTAGAGCCAAATAAATCTTTTCACCAACAACATAAATTACCTTTTCTTGATTATCTATATTCATAAAATCTTCTATCGTATTTATTCCTATTTTTTTAAGCCTTTCAGTACTCTTCTTGCCAACACCATATATATCACCCACATCAAGTGGGTATAAAATATTCTTTATTTCTCTTATACGAAGAATTGTAATGCCTAAAGGTTTTTTGATATCACTTGCCATTTTCGCTAAAAAAAGAGTTGGTGCTATTCCTATAGAGCATGGAAGATGATATTCTTTTACAAGATTAAGTTGAATTTCTTTAGCTACCATAATAGGATCACTTTTAAAACTTATATCTGTCATATCTGCGTATACTTCATCAATTGAAGCCACTTCAATTGTGTTTGTATATCTTTTTATAAGCGCTATAAATAAATTATGATATTTCTTATATTCATCAAAATTTGGATTTACAACTATTAAATTTGGCAATAATCTATATGCTTCAATAAGCGGTTGTCCACTATGTATTCCATACTTACGGGCTTCATAGGATGCTGTAGATACTACACCTTTGTATGAATTTTCACGTCCAACCACAAAAGCCTTCCCTTTAAGTCTTGGATTATTTATAACCGCCACTGAGCAAAAAAACATATTCATATCAATATGAAATATTATTTTTACACTTGAATTTTTCATAAAAAATCCTCTTTTATTTTTTATACATATAGTATATAATTATTATATCGTGAAAGCGAAATATATTTTAGTAGGTGACTATTTTGGCAAAAAATAATCAAGTTTCAAAAAAAGATAATAACAACAAAGTATACAAAAACCCACTTACAACACATTGGGGAAAAATATTAATTATAATAATAAGTCTATCAATGGTACTTGCGATTATTATTGCTTTAATATTTGAAATTGTAAAAATGAGTGGAAATGTTTAATTTTAAAAGGAGTTTTAAACTCCTTTTATTTTTTTAACATCTCTCTTGCGACATCAATAAATGATTTAGTAAGTGCAGTTCCTCCTATCATTTTTGCGATTTCTTCTACTCTTTCATCATCATTTAATTTTTTATAACTTGTAGTTGTTCTTTCATTATTTACACTTTTTGAAATTAAAATTTGATTATCACTAATAGCCGCTACCGATGGTAAGTGTGTTATCGCAATAACTTGAAAATATTTTGAAATACTTTTCATTTTTAAAGCTATCATTCTTGCCGCATCACCTGATACACCACTATCAATTTCATCAAAAATCATAAGTGATAAATTACTCTTTTTAGCAAAATATGTTTTAAAAGCCAACATAATTCGTGATAATTCACCACCTGATGCAGTTTTTTGAAGTGGTTTTAAAGGTTCTCCTTTATTTAATGAAATCATAAAGTCTATTTCATCAATTCCATTTTCAAAGAACAAAACATCATCTTTAATTTCATTAAACATAATCTTAAACCTACATTCCTTAAGTTCAAGATCTCTACACTCGCTTTCAATCGCTTCTTCAATTTTAGAAGCTTCTTTAATTCTATATTTTCTTAATTTTAAAGCACTATCATATAGCGTGTCATATACCTTTTTTAATTCTTGTTCTTTTGATTTCATAAATTCATCAAAATCTTCATTTAAAGCAATTAAGTCTTCTATCTTCTTCTTTTCTATAATAAGTTCAGATAATGTTTTCTTATATTTCGTTTTACATAATTCTATTTCATGCAACATTTCTTGTAGTTGATTTAATTCATCTTGGTCAAAATCAAGATTCGCAATTTTATTGTATAAATCACCTTTAACATCTAAAAGATTAGAATATGCATCAAATATAATATCTTTATCACAAGAATATTCTTTATCATATGAAGAAATAGTATCTAGTGCTTTATATGCATTATAAATATTATCTAGTGAAAAATATTCATTTTCCATATTTTGATAAGCTTCATTAAGCGATGTATATATTTTATCGTAATTAGATAATTTTTCTATCTTTTCTTCTAATTCTTTATCTTTATCTTTGTACAAGTCTAGTGCATCTAATTCCTTTTTTTCATATATTAAATACTCTAGTTTTTCTTCTGAAAGTTTATTATTCTTTTTTATTTCATCTATTTCTTTTAATAAATCATTATATTTAGAATATTTAATTTGAAAATCATTATATAGTTTTACAAATTCCTTATCACTAAAATCATCAACAAAACTAAGATATGTATCTTTGTTTATAAGTCTAAATGTATCATGTTGAACATGAATATCCGCAAGGTATTGTGATATTTGCTTAAGTATTACCATACTAACACTTGTGCCATTAATTTTTATAATGTTTCTAGATTTCAAATTAATTTCTCTATATATTGTAATATCATCACATATTTCGATAGAGTTTTGTTCTAAGATATCATTAATATTTTGACTCTTATAATCAAATACCCCTAACACGGATGCAGAATCTTCTTTATATCTTATAATAGATTGGTCAGAACGTGCACCTAAAAGAAGTGATATTGAATCAATTATAAGCGACTTTCCAGCACCTGTTTCACCACATATAACTGTCATATTAGGATCAAACTCTATATTTAAGTCTTCTATGATTGCTACATTTTTTACTACTAATTTTTTAAGCATAAAATCATCTCCTATGAGCTTTTAATACAACATCCTTCAAATTTGGTTTATTACTTTTTCTTCTACTGATCTCTGATATGAATTCTATATTACCAGAACCACCTTTTATAGGAGATGGCGCTATTTTGTTTATATAAAGTCCAAAATCTAATAGATTATCATATACAGCATTTAGCACCTTAAGATGTATAGAACTGTCTTTAATTACGCCTTTCCCTATCATTTTGCCTACTTCAAATTGAGGTTTAATAAGGCATATTAATGCATTATTGTCATTTAAATGTTTAATAATACCTACTATTAGGTGCTCAATTGAGACAAAAGACACATCCATCACTAAATAATCAAACGATACATTTTCATTAAAATCTAAGATATTTGTATTTTCATAAACTTTAACATCAGGCCTATTCCTTAGCGATTCATGTAATTGCATAGTCCCAACATCAACCGCATAAACAAGTTTAACCCCATGCTTTATAGCACAATCGGTAAACCCACCTGTAGATGATCCTATATCAAGAATTGTCTTAGAATTAAAATCTAATCCAAACTCTTTAATAGCTCCTTCTAGTTTAAATCCACCACGTGAGACATATTTTAAGGCATCAAAAGATACTAAAACATCATCTGTTAAAGCCACATCATAAGAAGGTTTTGTGCACGGTTTTCCGTTCACTAAAATAGCACCTTCCTTTATAGCTTCTTGTGCTTTACTACGCGATTCAAATTTATTGTTTTCTACTAAATATAAATCAATCCTCATATAACATCTTTAGTCCTTCTAAAATATCTTTATCTCCTAGACCATATTTATCAAGTACGCTTGAAATATCACCAAATTCAATTATTGTATCCTCAGCAATATTTATAGCTCTCACTTTTGATATTTTACTATTTTTATTTTTATATTCTATTATTTTTGAATATAGTGAACCTGATGATACCACTTGTTCATATACTAAAATAGGACGATTTAAATCAAAAATTTCATCAAGCATTTTGTAGTCCATAGGTCTTATAAAACGAGCATTTATTAAAGCTATCGATAAATTATTTTCTATTATAATTCTTTTGATTCTAAATACATCTGGCCCATAAGTTATACACACACCTACCGCACCATCTAAAACCTTAACCCAATTCTTTTCTATATCATCAATAGGTGATAAGAGATTAATAATATCATATTTTTTAGGATAACGTATCGCAATAGGTCCTTTGGCATTTAAGGCATATTTAAACATTTCTCTTGCCTCTTTAGCACTTGATGGCATAAGTATTTCAAAGTTAGGCATTCCTTGAAGCATTGATAAATCATATATTCCTTGATGAGTTGATCCATCTGGTCCTATAACACCGCATCTATCAATACCTATTACAACATTTGCGTTAACACGCGCAATATCATTTAAAATTTCGTCGTAGGCTCTTTGAAGGAATGTGGAATAATAAAGTATTACAGCCTTTTCTCCTGCTCTAGATAGTGCAGATGAAAGAACAGCCCCATGTTCTTCTGAT
This sequence comes from Parabacteroides distasonis, assembly GCA_963623875.1. Lineage (GTDB taxonomy): Bacteria > Bacillota_I > Bacilli_A > Acholeplasmatales > Anaeroplasmataceae > UBA3206. The sequence goes on from CAVFNL010000010.1 coordinate 11,547, forward strand.
ATTCCTATATCTAAAATGAAATTTTTATATTTTTTATTAAATTTTTCAATATAATCCCCTAAAACCATGGCTGGGTCAATTATTGTAAAACGCATATTTTCTCTTAATTTAAAAAGAGTATCTAATACTACATCTGTATATGTGTGTTCACCTTCTAGCACTTTTGAGAGCGGATTTCCTGTTTTAATATCAAATGGCACAACATTATGGAATTTACCAACCTTATCATCTAATGCTTTTGAATAACCTAAACCTTTTTTAGTCAAAAAGTGAATTATAATAGGTCTATCTTTAATCTTTTTGGCTCTTTTTAAATCTTTAATAATTTCGGATAAATCATTTCCATCATAAGGTCCAAAATAATCAAATCCAATCGATGAAAATATATTATTATCTCCAAAAATAGTACGTACTAAATTATTCATTTTATGGAATAAATTTCTAATAGGTGTAATAGATATTTTCTTTATAAAATTCTTAATAGCACGCACTACACCATTAGAACGAAGTCTATCAAACTGTTTATGAAGTGCTCCTACAGATTTAGATATTCCCATTTTATTATCATTTAAAATAATAATCGGTCTTGCACCATCCTTCTTTTCTGCAAGATTATTTAGTGCTTCAAAAGACACACCACTAGATATTGCACTATCCCCTACAAACGCAATACACTCTCCAATATTTTGTCCCATATCTTTTGCACGTAAAAATCCCTCTAATGCACTAATAGAGGTTGAACTATGCCCGGATTCCCAAGCATCATATGGACTTTCAGTATATGAAGGATATCCACTTAATCCTTCAAATTTTCTTAGATTTTTAAATTGCTTAGCACGTCCTGTAAGTATTTTATGTGTATATGTTTGATGTCCTACATCAAATATAAATTTATCATTTGGAGAAGAGAATACATAATGAAGCGCAACTTCAAGTTCAACTGCGCCTAAATTTGAAGAAAGATGTCCTCCTGTTTGTGATACATTTTCTAAGATAAAATCTCTTATATCTTGACATAGTACCTTTAGTTCTTTTTTAGAAAGTTCTTGAAGAAATGAAGGATCTTTTATTTCTTCTAAATTAATATGTTTAATCTTCTTTTTCAAAGTCCTCTAAACCACTTTCAGTCATCTTTTGTACAACAAGTTTTTCATTAGCTTTTAAAATATCATTACATTTTTTAGATAATTCAATGCCTTTTTCATAATTTTTAACAGCATCTTCTAGTGAAATATCTTTGTTTTCAAGAATTTTCACTGTTTCTTCTAATTCATTTAAAAGTTCTTCAAAACTCTTATTTTCCTTCTCCATATAATACCTCCAAAACACTCGCTTTAAGACTACCATCTTTAAGTCTTACCTCTATAATATTATCTTTTTTAACTTCTTCTACACTTTTTAAATTTTTACCATCAAGATATGTAATAGAATATCCCCTGTTCATAATACTAAGTGGAGATAGTGCCATTAGTTTTACATTTTTATTTTGATATTCTGATATTTTAGTTGCTAAAATCAATTTAATTTTGTTATTAAGTAATAAAACATTCTGACTTATTAAACTTGTTTTATTTAATATCAAATCTAATGGATTTCTTTTTACGATATTATCTTTTATATTCTTAAACATTAATTCTTTGTAGGCTATAATATTTAACATGTTTGATTTAAGTTTAACAATATCTTGCCTTAACTTATTATTCTTATCTAAAATCATATTATGTGGATTTCTTTTAAGAACATTATCTTTGGCATTTTTAAACATTAATTCTTTATAAGATAAAATATTTAACATATTTGATTTTAATTTTAAAACATTTTTACTAAGTTCTTTTTTATTATTTAATATCTTATTTGCAGGTGAAAGAATTTCAAGTCTTTCATCTTTATTCGCAATAATAAACTTATATTCATTTATTTTATTTGTAGCTGCAGTATAGATAAATTTTAAATTGTTTTTTATATTATTTTTAATATCTTTAATATCAGGTGTCGCAAGAGTTGCGGCTTTAGTTGGAGTAATTGCGGCCATATCCGCAACAAAGTCTGCGATAGTATGGTCTATTTCATGTCCAACTCCACTAATCACAGGTATTTTAGAATTGTAGATAGCATCAGCTACTTCAAATTCATTAAAAGCCCATAAATCCTCAATGCTTCCTCCACCACGCCCTACAATTAACGTATCGCATAGTGCATCTTTGTTAGCTTTTTTTATTTGAGATGCAATTTCATACTTACTCATATCTCCTTGAACAGATGCTGGATATAAAATTACACGAACTATAGGATATCTTTTTCTAATAGTATCTATTATATCTTTTACAGCAGCTCCTGTAGGAGATGTTATAACACCTATTACTTTAGGGAATTTCTTTATTTCTTTTTTATGAGATTCTTCAAAATAGCCTTTTTCTTCTAATTCTTTTTTTAGTTTCTCATACTTTTTATATAACTCCCCAAGACCATTGTTATCCATTTTTAAAACATTAACGGAATAAGAACCATTAGCCATATATACTTTTACTTCACCTTTTAAATAAACCTTCATACCATCTTTTGGTACAAACTCTAATTTTATGGCGTTAGATTGAAACATTATGCAGTTAATGGTTGCGTCTTCATCTTTTAATCTAAAATATAAATGCCCATTTTGATTGTATTTAAGGCCTGATATTTCGCCTTGCAACATAACATTTTTTAAATTAACGTCGCAATCAAATTTAAACTTTATATATCTAGTTAAAGCACCAACAGTTAAATATTCTTGGTTTTGCATAAACTATTTTCCTAAATTACGTTTTATATTATCTAAAAGTTTATTATTAAATCTAACTTCTTTATTATCTCCTGCATCAGTATACATCTTAGTAATTTCTAAAGCTTCATTAATCGCAATTGCGGCTGGAACTATATCATTTTTCATTTCATAAGTCGCAAGTTCTATTATTGATCTATCTACTACATTTAATCTATTTATTGTATATCCTACAAGTGAATTTGAAATCACTTCATCAATAGACACAATGTCAGCCATAGTATGTAAGGCATACTTTATTGCGACCTCATCCCCATCTTCTATAATTGTAGAAATTATATCTTGAGCTTTCACCTTAGATACATGACAGCTATATATTACTTTTATCGCATCAATGCGTGATTCTCTTATTGATTTTGCCATATCTTCATCTCCATAAATTTTATATAATTATAACATTTTAATTATGCAATGTAAATAAAAAGGAAGCCTTGTAGTTGTATTATAAAACTTGCCATTTTATTTGTTTTCTTCCTCTTTGCCTATATCACTCATATATTCTTTTATAATACTTGTAATCGTATTATTATTTTTTAATACATCACCTGATACAACACAAATATCATTTTCTTGTAATTTTAAAATATCTTTTTTCGATTTAACATTTAAAACATATATTTTAATACCTAATTCATCACACGCTTTTTTCAAAGCTTTAATTAATTCAAAATTATAAACGTTTTTATCGCATAAAAATATATCTAATTTATTTTTAATCGCAAAACTAAAATCTGTACTTGCAAGAGATATACCAAGCTGTTTTAAATACATTATGTTTGTAGAGTCTAGGTATTCTACATCATTTATTATATTAAATCCTAAAATCTTAGGATTAATATGCATAAATTTTAATTTTGATTCAAAATAATATTTAAACCTTTTATCAAAAATAACACTTCTGTGTATTGGAATTAATGTAGGGTAATATACCTTACATTTATCATAAAATGTTTTTAGTTCAAACAGCGTTTCATTTATGATATATTTATCAAATATTTTCTTTATATCTCTTTTTTCTACTACATAATAGAAATATTCTTCATCGCAATCAAACTGTTTTAAATTTGCATAAGGAATATAATATTCAATAGTTTGTTCACTAATGTTTGCGAGTGATTTATAATTAATCTTTAACTCTCTTAAATCTATAGCCTCTGATGCATATAATGCCATTTGGGAATCTTTAAAGCGCATTAACGCTTTTTCTTTATCATAAGATGCGACAACTAAATCTTCCTCGTTCGCATCTATCAAAGCTTCTGATGCATAATTTATTACTTTTTTACAATCGATTGCGCCACTTTGACTATTATATCTATAAATACCTGCTTTTACATCTAATTTTAATCTTTTATTTACTTCTTCTGATTTAGATATAATATCACTTATTATATTTTCTACTCTCTTTTTTACAACTCTTAAATCATTTGTATCTTTAAATAAAACAAAAAATTTATCATTTTCTAAATGAAAAACGCAAGTATTTTTATCTTCTTTTTCTTTTAATATTTTACCTATTAAAAGTGTTAAGTCATCCGCAAATTTATATCCATAAATATCAAAAAAAACTTTATAGTTTACATTTGAAATAAGAGCGCATGAAAATTTCTTAGATAATATCGCATCATCTAAATAATCATATAAAATATTTTTGTTCTTAAGTTTTGATAAAGGATTATTTAATGCTTTATCTTTTAATTTTAACTCTTTCTTCTCAAAACTACTCTCATCATAGACAATACCATATATTTCAAGTACTGCAGAATCTAGTACTATGATTTCTTCTTTTAAATACTTATCTTTTATATGATAAAAAATAGTCGTATTTTTAATCTCACGTTCATATATCTTGCGATAAACTTCCTTATATAATCCTCTATCAGCAGGATTAATTAAAGAGATATATTCTTCATCAGTTAATTTGTTAGTTTTACAATCAACAATATCTTTTAGTACATCATTTAATTTTATTTCTTTATCGCTTTCAATTTTTAAGCCAAATTTAGCATTATTAAAAATATAATCATACATTTTAACATCGTGTGATATATCTTTATTTTCATATAGTCTATTTATAAAAATATTTAACATTTTAGATAATGTTTTAAGTATTTCATAAATATAGATATCTAAAAATCTATCCGTTTTAAAATTGTATGTAATAGCCCCTATTATTTCATCAGATTTATATAGTGAAAAACCAAACACAGATTTAAAATCATCACTATATTTAGCATTTGTAATGATATTTTTATCAAACAATGAATCATGAATATTTATTAATAATAATTTATCATTATTTGTAAGAAGTTCTTCAAAAGGAGTACCTTCTATTTGTTCATCAACAAATCTTTTTTCATAGACTCTATTCATTTTATAATGGAATCCTTCTCCATTATAATTTGTGCATATTACAATTTCACAATACGAAAAAACCTTCTCTATTTCACTTCCAAAATTAATAAGCACATCTCTAAATCTATAGCCTTCTTTAGGATTTAAGGTATTAAGAATTCCTTCGAGATTTTTAAACCTTTTTGAAACTTCTATACTAACTTTTGGTGTCTCTGTTACAACTTCTTCAAATATTTGGCCTTTACTTTCTTCTTTTTTAGGCATCGAAATATTAATAACTTCAGGCGCTACACTTATTTCATCTTCAATGATATTAATATTAATTGTTTTTTTCTTTTCTTTCTTTATAACCTTTTTTAAAGCCTTTACTTCTTCTTCTAAGGTTTCTATAGCCTCGCTATATTCAAACGCTCCTACCCTATTTGAAATCGCAATCGAGACATCTTTTGCGACTTTTGCGAATTCTAAAGAAACCTCTTTTGAAGCTTGCAAATAAATATCATGACATTCTGACTCAAATATCATTGCTTTTCTATTATCGCCATTTATTAAATATATTTTTAATAAAATAGTAGAAAGAATTATCTTTGAATCAATATCAATTAAATCATCGTTAATATATTCTAAAATAAATTCTTGCGCTTCTTGGTATCTATTTTCCTTAAAAAGATTTATAGCAAGTTTTGTTTTTAATTTATATATTTTTTCATACGAATGATTTTTCTCATAAAGTGGAAGTAATTTATTATAATTATCTTTGAATTGAGAATACAAGTTATCATAATATAAAATATCTACTAATTTCTCTAAAGCCAAAATTCTTTTCTCTTCATTTATATCTTCTGATAAATATTCAACTATTGTTCTTTTTAATTCTAATCTATTGGATGTAGCTTCATAATAACGAATCATATCATAAAGATATTTGTCACTATCAATTGTTTTAAGATTATCACGTTTTAGTTCAATGTATTTTAATGCTTGATCATAATTTTGAGTTTCAAGAAAAATATCTATCAAAGTATCTAGAATAGATATTATCGATTCATTATCATATTTTTTTAAATTTAAAATTAATGGTAATAATATTTTTAATGCATCTTTTGTTTTATCAATTTGATGAAGTATAAAAGCCTTATATGATATAGCTTTTAGATAATCATATGAAGTTTCATCTAAATCTTTTAAAAACATATCAATTTTTCTTATTGACTTTTTATCAATTTCTAAAGATAAAACTTCATCAAGTCTCATACTATATCTCCTTTATTTCTATATTATCATTTTCTACTATTGCGTATGTTCTTTTGTATTTTAAAGAGCCTGGATTTACAAAGTGTATTCCATTACATTCTATATTTAAAGCCTCATGAGTATGTCCGAAAAACACATAATCACATCCCAATTCTAATGCTTTAAAATATAATTTATCAAAGCCAAATTTTACATTATATTTATGCCCATGAGTAATAAATATTTTTTTAGAATCTATTTCAAGAATTCTATCGTAAATATCACCTTTGCTATCACAGTTTCCATATACATATAAAATATTATTCTTTTTCAAAAAATTCACATCTACACAAAAATCCCCACAGTGTATTACATTATATCCCTTATATTTTTCTATAAGTTCATTCATTAAATCTGTGTCTTTGTGAGTATCACTTATTATTAATAAATTCAAAATATCTCTCCTTAAGGCTATTTAAGGCTTTTGCCCTATGAGAAATCAAATTCTTCTCATCAAGTGTAATCTCAGCCATTGTGCGGCCATATTCTTCAATAAAGAAATAAGGATCGTAACCAAAGCCATTATTACCTTTTGCGTTATCTATAATAGTACCATAACATTCACCTTTTGTAATAATATGTTCCCCATTGGGCTTACAAAGGCATATAGCACATACATATTTAGCTTTTCTATTTTCTTTATCTTTTATATTTTTAATTAAAAGTTCATTATTTTTTAAATCATCATGAAAATCTCCAGCATATCTTGCGCTATATATTCCAGGCGCTCCATCTAGCGCTTCACACATAAGTCCTGAATCATCAGCTATCGCAAGAAGCCCTGTAAGAGATGCTATAGTACTTGCTTTTATATACGCATTTTCTTCAAATGTGCCACCATCTTCTACAATATCAATATCAATTCCTTTTTCTTTTAAGGAATATAGATTTATTTTTGAATTTTCAAATATTTTTTTAAATTCTCTTATTTTATTTTGATTGTTTGACGCTATAATAATATCCATAAAAATCACCAACAATATTTTATCATATTAAATATTAAAAAGAAATAAAGTCTATGTTATAATATTTTTCGGTGATATAGATGGACATGTCAAAAATTTGTTCTTTTTTTAAAAAGAAATCAACCCTAAAAGCAATCATTCTAATACTTTATTATATTCTTATAATGTTTGTGTTATCTAGTTTTGTTTTTGAGCCTCTATTTATTAAAACATGCGAAGCTCTAAGTGGAATTAAAAAAGAATCTTGGTCTCATTCTTCTTTGTGTAATGTTTCGGCTATTTATAATTTTTTAATATATTTAATTTTATTTATTCCCCTATTTATTTTTTATAGGTTTGAACTTAAGCATGATATAAAGGAACTAGCAAGTTCAAAAGAAAAAAGAAATTATATCTTAATTTCTTTACTTGTATTTTATATGGTATCAGTTATAGCATCAACTATATCTAATTTAATATATAATGATTCTTCATCTACAAATCAAGATACGATAGTTCAAATAGTAAAGAATAATGCACTATGCTTTATGTTAATGACAATTCAAGCATGTATTATAGGACCTATTGTTGAAGAGCTTATATTTAGACAAGCACTTTTTGATTTAATTAACAACAAATACTTATCTATTGCGATTAGTTCAATACTTTTTGCATCAATGCATATTACCTCATCAACTGGCTCTTTTAGATATATGACTGCAATACTTATTCCATATCTTGCGTCTGGCATATTGTTTTGTATTATATATGAAAAAGGCCATAGAAATATATGGCCATGTATTTTAGTACATATGATTACAAACTTCCTATCAATAGTTGCTATCGCAGTACTTTTGTAGTTTCATATCTTTTTAAGAAATCATAAATATCTATATAATTTAATTTTTTTGCAATATCTATAGGACGATTATTAAAATCGTCTTTTTTTGTGAAATTATAATATGATGTGAGTTGCTTTACTTTTACAAAATCATTATATACAACAGCTACATGTAGTGGATATTTTTTAGTATATTTTATATATTTCATTGAATTATAATAATATAATAAATAATCTTTTATCTCTGGTTTTGCAATATCAAACACTGTTTCAAAGAAATCACTTTTCTTATCAAATAAAGCCCCAAATGATATTAATAAATCTATTAAATCATAATTCTTTTCTCTAACAGCTATAAAAAGAGGTGTTTCACCAAACGCATCTGATACATTCGCAAGTATTCCTTTAGCAAGCAAATATTTAGCTATTTCAATATCTCCTACAAGGCATGCTTCATGCAGTAATGTTTTCTTAGAAAAGTCTTTAGAATATAATAAATTGGGCTTCTTAGATATTATTTGAACAAGTAATTTTTTATTGTGTGCTTTAATCGCTGAGAAACAAATGTTTTCATCATTTTTATTAACAATATCTAATGATACATTATAATCTAGCAAAATATTTGTCATTTCTTCTCTTTTAAGATTAAGAGAAATCATTAAAGCTGATTCACCATTTGAGTTTGTTAAATTAAGATTAGCTCCTTCACGTACAAGTCTTTTAAAATATCCTAGTTTATTATATAAAATGGTATAAATTAAAGCTGTATTACCATGATTATCTTTAGCATTAATATTGATATAATTCTTTATTAATAAATCAAAAGCGTTATCAAATTCATTAATAATAGAAGCTATTAAAAGGCTTTGTCCTTCTTCGTTTAAAACATTAATGTCTTCTACTCTTAAATATTCTTCTAATGCTTTATAATCTAGATTATTGATATATAAGAATGGTTTAATCATTTTTATCCTCACAAGCTTTAGTATGGGTATATGTTTTCTTATCTTGATAGTTAAAATCAACGCACAAATTAAACATATCATATGGTAACATTTTACTTTCATAAACATTATATACTACATCAGAAAAATTTGATACATCAAATCCTTTTAAACAATATATTTTAGTTGGATCATCAATATAATTTCCATATTTGCAAAAGAAACAACATAATATTTTATTATCTAATATTTTATTAAGTTTATTTAATTCATCATAAATAGTAGATGCACAGGCCTCATAGACTTCGCCACCATAATTTATTCTAGATGTTTTTACAGAATGTATGTATTTACATACTTTCGTATCAACTTCTACTTCTTTTATGATATTAGGATATACTTTTTCAATATCTCCTCTTATATAAATATCACCGCATTCATAATCTAAAATAGATTTATAATCAGGTGTTATTATCAAAAATTTATCTGACGCTAAAGTTTTCATTGCCTCAATATCAAAGTCAACGAAGAAATATATATCATGGCTATCTTCGTCTTTAAAATCCAAAAGATAAAAATAGCCATCTTTCAAAAAATATTTTCTCATTTCTTCAACATTATATTTATTATTAATGATTTGGGTTAAAAAAGGTTTATTTTTTAAAGCATATTCTTTTTCTTTATACTTAAATACCATGGTGGCACTATTATATGCATTATAATGCTCTTCATCATATACTTTTCTATAAGTATCAATAAAACATCCAGATACTTTAGCTTCAAATGAATATAGATTCTTAAATGACATTACAAATATATTTGCGACTTCTTCTATGTTATCTCTTTCTTGCCATAAATAATCTTCAGCCGCATCTATAATCGTATTAAAATTAAAGGGATCGTATGTAATATGTTTTATTTCGGTTCCATCGATTGCTAAAAAATAAATATATGCGAGTTTATCTAACAAATAATCAACATATTTTATTATATTGTTTTTAGATAAATTTGCTTCTTTACAGTCATATTTTACAATATATTTATCACATATATTCATTATAGTAATAGGTTCTAAAACATTATCTGAATATATTTTTAAATCAACATTCAATATGCATTTTAAATTATACTTATTTTCTATATATTTCTTTATTTCTTCAAGCATATAAACCACCACACATTGATTATAGCATATATTAAGCAATATGTTTTATATATTTTAAGTAAAAAAATAAAGGACCGAAGTCCTTTATCTATATTATAAACTTAATTGTACTTATTAATTTCAGTAACATTATAAGATGTTGAGTTGTTAATAGTAGGTGCGCCACTTGGATATCCAGCCGCATTATCTAATACAAGACTAGCTCCACTTATAACCTTCACCTTAGAATCTCCAACCTTTCCTTGAACTGTATTATTTTCATCATTGTTCAAATTAATAGTAACATCTTTAGAAACATTTACAACACCACTTCTTGCAAGTATTCCACATCCATTAATAATGTTAAAAGTTCCACCATTTACATTCCAAGTATCAGAGTTTGCAGCATAAATTCCACATGCAATATAACCTGCAGATTTAATATTTCCGTTAAATACGCCACCATTAATTGTGATTGTATTATGTCCATAGTCAGTTGTAGCATTAACAGTACCATTAGTACCTAAAACAGCATTATCATAAGCAGTATATGTTCCTGAATTGATAGTAATAACACTTGTACTGAAACTCATTACTGCAAATTCTTGAGCCTCAATTGTAACATCATTTAATTCAAGTGTCGATTTATCACATACTTGAACACCACAATTTGTTGTTGATTTGATTAATCCAGTTCCTTGAAGTTTTACGATACCACCATCTTTAACCATTAAAACTGTATTCGAATATTTAATAGTATGACCATTCATATCAATAGTTACATTTTTTGCTGATATGTTTACTTGTTTTTCAATATCTTTATTTAAAACAACATTTGAACCATCTACAAGATTATCTAGATTATCAACTAAATTCACAGATGTAGCAGTCTTTGTTACTCCGGCAACTTTAACTTCAGGTGCAGTTGTAACTGTACTTGCTACTTTTACCGCAACAGTTTCAATAACTGAATCTACTTTAACACTATTTCCTGTAACAACAACAGTTTGTACAGAAGCGCCACTTTCAACAGCAACTCTACCTGCTTTAACTTCTATATTTGTAACTTTTCCATATTCATGGAATGAATTAGCCGCAACAGCTTCAATATTAACTTTTTTAGCTGCTTCATAATGTTTTACGCTACTATTAGCAGCATTAACATTTAATGTAGTATTGTCATTAGTTCTAATTACTACATTATTAGATGCAGTTGTTGTGTAATTAACTGTTAATACTTTAGTATTATCGCCAATATCAAATC
>CAVFNL010000011.1:0-5755 GCA_963623875.1 Parabacteroides distasonis
CACTTTTTATATATTCACTAATATATTCAGACTTATACCTAATAACATCATCAGAGTCTCCGCATTTATAAGATGTTATATTCTATAAATCTACTACTAAAACACAAAATATTGTTAAAAACCCCATTAACAAACATAGCACATAATTCTTCATTTAAATCCCCTATCTAGTAAGAACTAAGACTAATTTTTATAAAAAGTCTTGTTTTTTATCTAATTCAATCTTAACACATGGAATTTTTATTGTCAACAAATGTTAGATATGGATAAAATGTAACAACTGCATCATAAATACATAAAAACGAAGATGTGTCATGAATATAGCATAAAAAAGATGTAGACTATGCTACATCTGTTTTAGACAATGTTTCACGAATTTTATCTTCGATTTCTTTAGCTACTTCAGGATTTTGTGCTATAAATTCCTTGGCTTTTTCTCTTCCTTGACCAATCTTCTCACCATTATAAGAATACCAAGCACCTGATTTTGCAATAATATTTAGGTTTGCTGCAGTATCTATAATTTCACCTTCATGAGAAATTCCTTTTCCATAAATAATTTCTACACTACAAGATTTAAATGGTGGCGCAACCTTATTTTTTACAACCTTAATGTTAGTCATATTACCAACTATATTAACACCATCTTTAATTGCTTCACCACGTCTAATTTCAAGACGTACTGATGCGAAGAATTTTAACGCTCTTCCTCCAGTTGTAGTTTCAGGATTACCAAACATAACTCCTACTTTTTCACGAATTTGGTTAATAAAAATAGCGACACAATTAGTTTTAGATATGACACCTGATAGTTTACGCATAGCTTGAGACATAAGTCTTGCGTGAGCACCAACCATAGATTGTCCCATTTCACCATTTAATTCAGCTTCAGGAACAAGTGCCGCAACCGAGTCTATTACTATTACATCTATTGAACCTGACTTTATTAAAGCTTCAGCAATATCAAGTGCTTGTTCTCCATTATCTGGTTGAGATAATATAAGATTTTCGACATCAACACCTAAATTTTTGGCATACACTGGATCTAGTGCATGTTCTGCATCAATAAATGCCGCAAAACCTCCACTTCGTTGAGCATTTGCAATTGCGTGCAATGCAAATGTTGTTTTACCAGATGATTCTGGTCCATAAATTTCAATAACTCTACCTCTTGGGTATCCTCCAACACCTAATGCTTCATCTAGTGCAATAGATCCTGTTTCAATAACATCAATCTTTGAAATAGGTTTATCACCTAGTTTCATTACTGAACCATTTCCATATTGTTTTTCAATATCTTTTAAAGCCTTCTTTAACGCTTCTTCACGTTCATTCATGCTTTCACCTCCACTATATATATAGACAAAATCAATTTATTTTACTAAATTGATTTTAAAATGATTTTTCTATTTTTCCAAAAATAATCAATACCAGATATAATTGTAAGAAGTGTCGCAATCATAAATAAGACAAGACCTACACATTCAACCCATTTTGCTGCTTCATAAAAGAATAAAATAGTTAGTGCTACCATAGTTGAAGCTGTTTTCCATTTTCCAAGTTTTGAAGCTGCAATTACATCTCCATTACCTGCCGCAACAAGTCTAATTCCTGATACCATAAATTCTCTAATCATAATGCATACTACTGCCCATAATGGAACCACTGTTTCAAAGACATTAAGTACTGAACTTTGAGCAAATAAAATAAATAGTGCAGTAAATACTAAGCATTTATCAGCAAGTGGGTCTGCAAATTTTCCAAATGTTGTGACTAAATTATATTTTCTTGCGATTTTTCCATCTAGCATATCTGTAAGAGATGCCATTACAAATAATATCGCATTAATAAAATTAGAAATACTAATATTTAAAAAAATATCATTATCTCTCAATACTGGTATATAAAAAATTATAACCATAATTGGAATAAACATTATTCTCATCAATGTAAGTTTATTCGGTAATGTCATTCCTTTTTTTTCTACTTTTTCATTTTCCATAATAAAATTCACCTTTTTTTATTCTCAATAGATTATACCACACTTAAAAGTTATATTAAAGTCTAGTATACTTTACTTAAAGAATGCTCTAATATCATTATTTAGGTACACTTCATCAATAATTCCACCACCGATACATATATCGCCATCATACAACGCACACACTTGACCTGGAGTTACTGCATATGAAGCATCATATGATACTTCAAGTGTTTTGTCATCTATTATTTTAATATATACATCCGTATCATGCTGTCTATATCTAAATTTAGCTTGATATTTTTTGTCATTAATAGGTTTTTCACAAATAAAATTATAATCTTTTACAACTATTCTATTAGATTTTAATAACGGATCAAATTCATCTTGTGACACCAAAAGTACATTTTTATCTAAATTTTTACCTATAACAAACCATGGCTTATTTAAAAATTTATTATTACCACCTATGTTAAGTCCCTTTCTTTGCCCTATTGTATAATACATTAATCCATCATGTTCACCGACTTTTATTCCATCAATAGTTTCCATATTACCTGGTTGTGAAGGCAAGTAATTTTTTAAAAATTCATGGAATCTTCTCTCACCAATAAAACAAATACCTGTTGAATCTTTTTTATGTGCAGTTACCAAATCATATTCTTGTGCAATCCTTCTTACTTCGGGTTTTATGATATCACCAATTGGAAATAATGCTTTTTGTAATTGTTCTTGAGATAATAAGCATAAAAAATATGTTTGATCTTTATTTAAATCAACTGCTCTATAAAGTCTTGTATAATTATCATCCCTAAACACTCTAGCATAATGTCCCATCGCAATATAATCTGCATTAAGTCTTAAAGCTTCATTTAAAAATGCCTTAAACTTAATTTCCTTATTACACATTACATCAGGATTAGGAGTTCTTCCTTTTTTATATTCATCGAGAAAATAAGTGAATACATTATCCCAATACTCTTCGATAAAATCAATTCTATGAAGTTTTATACCTAGTTTATTCGCAACAGCTAATGCATCTTGGTAGTCTTTTTCTTCAGGACAAATATCATCATTTTTCGTAGGATTACCTAACACATCATGATTAACAGACGCATCCCAATTTCTCATAAAAAGTCCTTCAACATTATAACCTTCATCTAAAAGTTTGATTGCCGCAACTGATGAATCAACACCACCTGAAAGGCCTAATATTACTTTCTTTTTCATCTATTTAACACCTCTAAACTAAATTAATTATAAAATATATTTGTTTTTTATTCAAGTTTTCAAGCACTACTCAAAAAGAGATATTACTACTCTTTTTTCTCTAAAAGTTCTAAATATCTAATAGATTTTACATCATAGGATTCATTAATCATATCCAATTCTTTTTGATAATCCATAAGTTTGACATAATCATTTTTCGAATTATTCAATTCTTTTTTAAGAAAATTAATTCGTAAATCCATTTCGTTTATTTCCTTATCTAATGAAACAAATTCTTTTTCTTCCATGTAAGACAACTTCTTCTTGTGTTCTTTTCTCACTACTTCTTTTTGCACAACCTCTGATTTTGTTTGATTAAGTAAATTTTCAAGATATTCACTAAAAGTCATATTAGATTGCGATATTTTATTATTCTCAAACACTAAAAGTTTATTACATAACTTATCAAGAAAATATCTATCGTGAGATACAATAAGAGATGGTCCCTTAAAATTTAAAATATAATCTTCTAAAAGTTCTAAGGTGTAAATATCTAGGTCATTAGTTGGTTCATCAAAAAGCAATATATTCGGGTTTGTCATTAATACATGAACTAATTGAAGCCTTCTTTTCTCTCCTCCAGACAACATCGAAACTTTTGCGTATTGTATTTCTTTAGGAAACAAAAATCTCTCAAGCATTTCAGATGCTGTAATCGTCCCATCTAGTGTTTCAATAAGATTTGCATCATTTTTTATATAATCAATAACCCTAATATTATTATCTATTGTTTCCATATGTTGAGAAAAATAACCAAATCTAAGAGTTTCTCCTACTTCCATTTCACCACTTGTAAGATTTAACTCTTTCATTATAATTTTAAATAATGTAGTTTTACCACTTCCATTATCACCAATAACTCCAACTATGTCTTGTCTATTTAATTCAAAATTAAAATCATCAAATATTTTTTTATCATCAAATGCCATAGAAGCATTCTTAAATGAAATTAATTTCTTTCCAAGATAAGTATTAACAGAAGATAATTCCATACTTTTCTTTTCATTAAAAGTTGTCTCTTTTAATTTATTAAATCTTTCAATTCTAGATTTTGACTTAGTTCTTCTAGCTTCAACCCCTCGATGCATCCATTCACTTTCACTTTTTAAAATTTGTTTAAGTCGTTTCTCTGCCTTTTCCTCTTTTATTAAACGCTCTGCTTTTAACTCTAAGAATTTGGTATAATTCGCATCATATAAATATGTTTTACCAAAGTCAAGTTCCAACATTTTATTGCATACTCTTTCAAGAAAATATCTATCATGGGTAACCATTATAATTCCATGCTTAAATTTGATTAAATATTTTTCTAAAAAAGAAATAACATTGTTATCTAGGTGATTTGTTGGCTCATCTAAAATCAAGAAATCACAAGGAGTCACTAATGCCTTAGCTAAGGCCACCCTTTTCTTTTGTCCTCCACTAAACATTTTAGTTGTAATACTTACATCATCAAATCCAAATTTAGAAAGTATAGATATTGCTTCATATTCTTTAATAGGATTTTCTTTTGTAGAATTTTCCATAACAATATCAAGAATTGTTTTATTTTCATCAAATTTAGAATCTTGACTTAAATAATTTATTCTTGATCCACCAGATATTACGATCGTACCATCATTTGGAATTTCTTCACCAATAATAAGTTTTAAAAGTGTGGACTTACCAGTACCATTAACTCCAACAACTCCAATTTTATCTGTATCACAAACGGAAAATGAGGCCTTATTTAATATAGGCCTCTCAATATATTTAAAAGAAACATTTGTAAATGTAATATTCATTATATCACCAAAGATATAATAACATAAATTAAACTAATTTAGTATCTTTTCCATACCAATTTTTTGAACTTTTAATCCAACACTCTCATAAAACTTAATTGCGCTATCATTTCCATACCAAACATTAAGTGTTACATTATAATATCCTTTGTTTTTAGCATATAAAATAACATAATCATATAAACTATGTCCAATATGTTTTCCTCTTGAATTTTCATCAACACATAAATCATCTATGTATAAAGTCTTAATATCAGTCATTATATTATCATCTATATATTGTTTATGTATACAAAAGGCATAACCCAAAACACTATTACCATCATCATATACGAATATTGGTGTGTTAGGATTATTAATGATATCTTTTAACTCTTCTGCAGTATATTTTGTTGCAGGTCCATTAAACAAATCAGGTCTTATATTATGGTGAACCATATTAACCTGTACTAATAATTTTAAAATATCCTTAATATCTGATTCCTTAGCTAACCTTATCATAAACTATCTCCTTTTTTAAGCGAACCAATTTATATAAAAATAATTGATTTTATTAAATTTCTTCAATCTTAATCATAGACTCATGTTTTAAACTCTTACTATCATAAGATATTCCTAGTAGTAATACAGTGCCATGATATCCATTAAATACACTTATATAATTCTTACTCTTTATTTGTTCTATAGCATTTATTGCACTATCATCTTCTTTAAGTTCTAT
>CAVFNL010000012.1:0-38108 GCA_963623875.1 Parabacteroides distasonis
CAATTGGTTCATTTTTTCCTGACCAAACTGGTTTATTTTATCTTGACACTTTCATAAGAAATCAAATTTTGCATGTTTTAGGAAATAATATATCAATTAAAAAGCCTTTACTTTGAATTTTATTTATTTTAATTTCATACTGCTTTTTGTTCAAAATTTCTTTAATGCCTATATATTACAATCAATCTCTTTTATATTTCATTGATTTTATTTTTAATTTTTAAAATAAGAATTTAAAAATTAAGGCAAAGAATGACATTATCAATTCAAAAAAATCTTTTATAGATTTCAAAAACCTTTTCCCTCCACTTACTTTTTCATCTACATTCTCTACTTCTTTTTCTTTAACTTCAATATTATATATTTCTTGATATTCTGTACCATTTGCATCTTTAGTTTTCATATTTACTTCATAAATACCTACCTCAAATGGGGTTTTAAAATAATTCGATGTTACTTCGGATATCATTTGATCATTATATGTATTATCTGATATTTCACGAAGAAAAGAAATAAGTTCGGCTTCACTTAAGGAATGATCATTAAATATTATGATGTTGTTATTGTAATATTTAATTTTAGCTTCTGATACTACATTTATTTCAAGAGATGCACTCTCTTCATTGCCACTGATATCAATAACTTTAATAAATACTTTATACACACCTTTTATATTATAATTTTCTTCATATTCTGATTTATCAATTTCTACTTTATATTTATTTTTTTCATTAATAACCACATTATTTAATATTTCATTATCAGAAAGTAACACAAGTGTTGTAGTTTTTATATTTTTTGCGATGATTTCAGGTTTGATATCATCATAAACCTCAATTGATATTTCATATGTTTTAGCGTTAGAAAATTTATCTTCTACAGCAATTTGATATGAATAAATTCCTACAATATCAAATGATTTAGTATATAAATCAGATATTACTTCATATTTATATGATGAATAATCGTCAATTCCAATTTGTTCTATAATATCTTTTTCGCTTAATATTTCATGGTACGTTGTTTTTATTTGGCTTTTACTTATTGTAGGTGCTGTGATGTCCGCAACTTCAAATTTAACACGTTTAGCCATTCCGTACCCTCTTGAATTAATAATAGTTGCCTCTACATAATACTCTTTACACTCTAATTTAGATTCATCATAATTTGTATTAAATGATATATTCTTAGATATATCTTTATCTATACTATCATATGCATAAAAACATTTCTTTATATCATCAAATGGTGTGACATTATAAACATCATATTTATCTTTTATTCCATCACACCTAATAGAAGGTGACATTTCTTCATCATAGAGCACATTAATAGTTAAAGTTAAATAATCTTCATTAGAATAATCATCATATATTCTATAGACAACTTCATATTCTCCATTTACCATATAATTATTTGTATAACTATCTTTATACACTTCGATATAATATTTATTGAATGATGTAATATCAAATATAGAAAAATCTCTTACATCATATAAATTACCAAATGCATTTATATTATCATTATAGTTTACAATAAAATATTCATCATAAACATCCATTTTAAAATTAGTAATGTTAATCTGTTTAATCCTGCAAGAATAAACATTCATTCCAGAAAACTCATTTATCGAAATATAATCCATAAAATACATGTATTTATATCCTTTATTTTTAAGCATCAAATCAAAAGAACCTTTTAATTCAGCACCGCCATTATCCATAGGTGTACTTTTATCATCTGAATAATATCTATCATCATTCTTATCTAAATAAATATTTGAAAAACACACCATAGCATAAGAATCTATAGTTCCTTTAAGATGTATAAATGTTTTATTTTCAACATCAAATGCCTCATACATTATGGGTCCTTCAAAAAACAAACCTTCTTCTATGTACTCTCCATATATATGCACACTATATTTTACATTAGATGGATTACTAGATTCTGCATTAGCTTCTTTATAAAAGCCTAAAATAAATAATATTATTATAAAGCCTAAAAAAAATTTTTTCTTCATTATAACACCTCAGTATATATATTTACTTTTGGTTTATAATTTTACTAATAATAAGAACAAAAAAAGCTAAAACCAATTGGTCTTAGCCTTTATAATTATGCTGATACTACTTCTACACTCTCATCATAATTTATTACTATTGTATGTTCCCATTGAGCTGAAAGTTTACCATCTACTGTATAAGATGACCATGTATCACCTGGTTTAAATCTTATACCTTTTTTACCTTCATTAATCATAGGTTCAATTGTAAACACCATTCCTGGTACTATAAGTTCTCTATCTTTATGTTCATCATAGTGTAGGATATATGGATCTTCATGCATTTTAAATCCTACACCATGTCCACAATATTCTTCTACAACACTATATCCATTTTTGTGTGCAATAGTCTCTATAACCTTACCAAAATCAGAAACTCTTGTCTCCCATGGAACTATTATTTTAATTGCTTCTTCTAAGCATTCTTTTGTAACTTCTACAAGTTTTTTAGCATTCTCTGATACTTCACCTATCATATACATTCTAGACGCATCGGCATAATAACCATTATATTCTGTTGTAACATCAACATTAATAATATCTCCATCTTTTAATATAACATCTTTTCGTGGTATACCATGACATATTACATCATTTACTGCAGTACAAATTCTTTTAGGATATCCTTCGTAATTAAAATCTGCAGAATGGGCATTATGTTCTTCTAAATATTTTGCACACATATTATCAATATCTTCAGTTGATATTCCAGCTTTAATATTATCTTTTACAAGTTCTAACAACCCATTGTTTATAACAGCTGCGGCTTTAATCCCTTCAATATCTTTCTTATTTTTTATCATCTTATGAGTTGGTATAACATATCCTTCTTTTCTATATGCTTCAAGTCTTTGATCAAAAATGTAATGACATTTTTTATAAGGATCTCCACTTCCACACCAACATAATTTATCTTTTTTTTGTTTCATCTTAATACCTCTAATCTATAAATGTCTTTTGTGTCTACCATCATATAAAAATATAAAAATTAATAATGCTAGAACAACAAAGAAAATTATAAGTCCTACAATAAGTCCTATATTTACACCTTTTGAAAATAAAAACATGACTAAACTCCTCTTAAATAATACTCTTACATGATTATATATTACTAACTTCTCTTTTTATATTCTATCATAATTTTAAAAAAATTTTAATAAATATGTGTTTGTGTTAAATTTTTTTAATAGAGTTTTTTAATCATCAGTATAAAAAACAAGGTGTCTATTCATAGACACCTTATATTTTATTAATTATTAAGAATTTGCCCAAGCAGTCGGAACTCCATCAACGTAATGCCAGTAATTGTTTTCTGTATCAGTAGGTTCAGATTCACTATAATAATATTTTATCATAAGTACTCTATCACTTCCGCCATCTATTAAATCATTAGCACTATGAATAGAAATATTCCATTCATCTTTTGTTCCTTTAAAGTAAATAGCATACACTTTACCCCAACCAGTATATGAAAATGTCATACTACCTATATATGTTAAATTTTTAGAAAATACTAACTTATTTAAGCTTGTACAATTACTAAACATGTATGAATAGTCAGCCAATGATGTTATTCCAGCCCCTATTTCTACTCTTTCCAAACTAGTACAACCATAAAATATTGAATTACCTAGTGTTGTTACACTATCAGGAATTACTACAGTTTTTATAGTAGTGTTATCTCTAAATGCATCTGTTACAATAGAAGTTACAGGCTTTCCTTCATTAGTTGAAGGTATAATAATATCTGTATCAGTACAAGTTCCAATACCAGATACAATATAAGAATTTCCATCTTCACTTAGAGTATATGCTAAACCTTTACTATAAGTATTCAATACCACGCTTGATTTATCTGTTATTTCAGTTGTAGCATTTGCATCACTAAAATATTTATCACATACTGAGCATGACCAATATTCTATACTACCATTCTCTGTACTTGTTTCACTAACTGCTTCATGATGAACAAGCGCATGGCTTGCGGCAATCTTTAATGCTTCAAGTGTTGTTTCTATTGTTCCGGCTTCATCTGTGTATAATTTATTACATGAAGAACATTTATAATAAGCCTTCATTCCATCAGTTGTACAAGTTGCGTCTACTTTCGCAACAGCTACTAGTGTATGTGTATGTGGTATTACTGCAATCTCTTGTGTTTCTACATAACTACATACAGTGCATGTTCTCTTCTTGCTTCCTTTTGTAGAAGTAGTTGCTTCACTGACTACAACCCAATCTCCAAAAGTATGTTTTTCCTTATCACTTACTTTGCTTGTGTGTTTACAAGTAGCTTCATGATAATGATTTGTATCATCATACGACCAAGTAGTAGCATATGTATGCTTATGTCCGCTACATGTTGCAAGTGACACTATTAGAATAATTACAACTATTGCTGCTGCTACTGCAGACGCAATCTTTGTCCAAAAATAATTATTCTTTTTAAATAAATTTTTTGCTTTTGTTAAAAAAGTTTCTTTTTCATTTGAATCCATAATATTCACCTTCTCTTTGTATAGTTTAGAGAAAAAAAAAAAAAAAATCAAGTCTTAGTACATGATTTTATGAAAATATATGAAACATTTATAATACTATTATTAAAGTCAATATGCATTTGTACAATTTAACGCAGTCAAAATCTACATTCCTTTATTCTTAACAAGTAAAAAAAAATCGTTTTAAACGATTTATTTTAAAGCTGGCAGGACTAGCTGGATTCGAACCAGCGCGTGAGGGAGTCAAAGTCCCTTGCCTTACCGCTTGGCTATAGTCCTATATCAATACCCTTCTAATTATACAATAAAAACGAAAGAAATCAAGACTAAATTTTATTTTTTAAGCCAACTTGAGGTAGCCATAACAAAGACTACCTCAAATTAATTAATTTTCACTATTGTTTATACATTCCATCATATCAGAAATAAATACTTCCATTTCATCCCATGATTTTATGGTTGCGCCTGATGCCATTTGGTGTCCTCCACCATTATATTTTTCTGCAAGAATGTTTATAATAGGTCCTTTACTTCTTATCCTTATTTTAATTTTTCCATCACTATATTCAATAAAAAGTGCCCACGTTTTAATACCTTTTATTGTAGACATAAGATTTACAGTGTTAGCCGCATCCTCTTCAGATACATTGTACTTTAAAATCTCATCTTGAGTAATTTTCACATATGCAAACTTTTTATCAACTAATTTAAAATTAGATAAAACATATCCCTTCATACGGAGTGATTCTTCACTATCTACGGCTAGGTTGTTATCTATTTCTTGTGGCTTTACACCGATTGATATAAGTTTTCCTGCGACTTTAAAAGTACGCTCTGTAATTGAATCGAATTTAAACCTACCTGTATCTGTAACCATACCTGTGTATAGTGGAATAGCTGCGCTAAGTGGCACTTCTAGATTTAGATTAAATGCCATATTAGCGATTATTTCTGCACAAGATGAGCAGTCTGACTCAATATGCTCATGCGATGCGAATTCTTCTACTTTAATATGGTGATCTATTCTTAAGCTATCTTTGCTAAGATTAAATCTTTTATCTGATGCTCTATCCTTATTCGCAAGATCTACAATAATAGATAAAGCTCCATCAAATTTATCATCTTCTACTTCATCAACTAAGCCTAAAAAACTTAAATACAAACTATTTTCGCCAACTATATAAACACTTTTGTTAGGCCAATTAGCTTTTATTATTTCTTTTAAACCAATTTGTGAACCGAGACAATCTCCATCAGGACGTTCATGTCCATGAATTATAATAGTATCATATTTTTCTATTTTATTTTTTATTTCTTCGTACATAAAAACACCCTCTTCTAGTATAACATAACCATATAAAAATACTACGGAAAAACCGTAGTATTATATTTTAGTATTCACAATTCTTTGGAGTACGTGGATATGGAATAACATCACGTATGTTTTCAACACCTGTAAGATACATTACAAGTCTTTCAAATCCCATACCAAATCCTGAGTGAATGTTTCCGCCATATCTTCTTGTATCAAGATACCAATCAATTGGTTCTTTATTTACATCAAGTTCTTCCATACGTTTTAATAGTGTATCTAAGTTCTCTTCTCTTTGAGATCCACCCATTAATTCTCCTGCACCTGGCACAAGTAAATCAACTGCCGCAACTGTCTTATTATCAGAGTTTACTTTCATATACCAAGCCTTAATATCTTTAGGCCAATCTGTTACAAATACAGGTCCGTTGAAATGTGATGTTAACCATACCTCATGTTCATGAGCTATATCATCATCATATGATGGTTCAAATTCCCATTTTTTACCTGCATTTAATAATAAATCTATTACATCATGATGCTTAATTCTTACAAAGCGTGATGATGTGATATCAGTTAATCTCTTTTTCAAACCTTTTTCAATAAATTGATCGCAGAAATCAATTTCATCACTACATTTATCTAATACATAATTAATAACATATTTAAGCATTTCTTCTTCAATATCCATAAGACCATCTAAATCGCAGAATGCCATTTCTGGCTCTATCATCCAGAACTCATTCGCATGAGTTTTGTTGTTTGAATTTTCAGTTCTGAATGTAGGTCCAAATGTATAAATATCAGAGAATGCCATCGCAAATGTTTCTCCTTGAAGTTGTCCTGATCCTGTAATGTATGCTTGTTTTGAGAATAAATCTTTAGAAAAATCAGTATTTCCCTTATCATCTTTTGGTAAGTTATTCATATCAAGTGTTGTAACTTTAAACATTTGATCAGACCCTTCACAGTCAGCACATGTGATAAGTGGTGTATGAACATATAAATATCCATTTGATTGGAAATATTCATGAATTGCCATAGCCGCAGTAGAACGTATTCTAAATACTGCATTAAATTTATTTGTTCTAGGACGTAAGTGTGCATACTCACGTAAGAATTCAGGAGTGTGACGCTTAGGTTGGATTGGATAGTTTTCAGGACAATCCCCTAACATAACTATCTCTTTAGCATGAAGTTCAAGAGGTTGTTTAGCTTCTGGTGTTAAGATTATATCACCTACAACCTTAACAGACATACCTACTCTAAACTTTGATACTTCTTCAAAATTTTCTATTTTATTATCATATACAACTTGCATATTAAGGATTGTAGATCCATCATTTATATTTAAAAATCCAAATTGTGATTGAGCTCTATTTGTTCTAACCCATCCATAAATTGTAGCTTCTTTTGCAGTTTTTTGACTAAATAATGTTTTAATTTTATCTCTTTTCATATTACTTTTCCTTTCTAAATAAAAAAATCGCCCTAAATTAAGGACGATTAATAACCGTGGTACCACCTTAGTTCGAGTATACTCGCACTTTACTAATTAACGCTTAGACACGGATGGTTCTACTATAATTTCTTCCATCTCTTGAAGGTGTTAAAATTCTTACCCATCCTATAGACTTTCACCAATTTATCTACTCTCTTGAAGGAATTTAATAAGATTTCTTCTTCTCATCGATTTATTCTTATTATAAATATATAATTTAAATTGTCAATAATTCTTTAATTTTAAACGAACTTTTTAATTAATTATCAAGAAAGTTTCTAATTTAAAATTATCTTTCATATATAATATCTACAATTTCTTTTTTATTTATTCTTTTTAAAATAATTAAATATGCAAATATAATAACAAACACAAAGATTGATAGTATTATTAATGGCGCAAATCCATTGTAATAAACACACCTAACAGGTGTTATTTTCTTATTTACTAAATAATTAATTCCCTTATTTGCAAACACTTCTAGAATATTTGCTAAAATAAATGATAAGAAAATCATCAAAGAAATATCTAAAATATACATCATAATAATTTTATTTTTATTAATGCCTAAGGAACTTAATAATCCTAATACTGTTTTCTCTTTATTAAATATCGTATGAATAAAATTAACAATAATTATAATGCTAATTAATAACATTATAACCCCTATACCAAACTCGATATAATATAGAGGTTCTAACCAACTAATACCTTTATCGATTAAATAATTTTTATACATGTTTTCATCTAAATTATCATTTAAAAGCTTATTAATTGTCTTTATACTAGGTTTATAAATACTAACTCCATTTATTTTATTTGATATATCTCCTCTATATAATGCATAAATATTTTTCATGATAGATTCATTACATATTATTGAATTAGAAAATACAGAGTCATATATATATTTAACCTTAAAAGTATAAATGCCTTCATCATATTTATTATTATCACCTAAATATCTTATAAAACTTACATTAATTGTTGAGCCTAAAAGTTCTTGTGGATTAGACGTAATCATTTTTGCTAATTCTAACCCTAATCCTATTTCATTATCATATAAAGTATCAAATGTAGCGTATAATTCTTTAAATTCTGAAAGTGGAGTTTGATGTAGGTAAATATTCCTTTTTTTATCACCTATTTTAATGTTTGTTGTTATGCTATCGGAAAAATATAGCATATCAAAAGTATCACTTGTCATATACATGCTTAAAAATGTGAATCTATCACTTTCTAGTTTTACATTTTGATAATTTGTCTGATATATTCCTTTTATTATAAAATTATCAATTTTTCTATCAATTAATTCTTCTATATTACAAGATAATTTTGATGCAACAAAATCCGATATTAATATTTCATTATTTACTATATTATTTTGTCCATATAATATATTTCTTTTAGTATTAGATGAAATATAAATTCTTTCAACAACAACATCATTAAGATTAATATCATAATCATAAAATATTGTATTACCTTTATTTTGATATTTTCCTAATTCTTTTAATGATAAAAAAGCCAACTATGGCTTTCCATAATTGGCTTATAATTTTGATGGATTTATAATTTGTTTTTTATTTATAGTAAACATTACTCCAGGTTCCATATTTTTAACACTTATTTCATATTCAAAGAAATCAAGTGTCTTTTTAACAATTGACATTCCTAAACCAAATTGTCCTTTAGATCCCATTTCATATGCTTTAAATGATGCATTTAAAAACTTCTCGTCAATGTCATCTCCATCATTATAAAATGTTAATATTCCATTCTTCAATGTTACTTTAATACATGTTTTTGCATACCTTTTAGCATTTTCCATAATATTATCTACTACGGTATAGAAGTTTTCAGCATATCCTACAAACTTTGAATCATCTAAATCTAAAATTAAATTTATATTATCTAAATTATTATAATTGTGCATTACATGCTCAATTATTGATTTCATAGGAACTTCTTCAAATTCTTTTTCTTTTGCAAGATATTCTAATTTATTATATTGAAGTAATTTATATACTTTATTTTTTAAAATATTCGCCTGTTCTGTTATAATATCTGCCTTAGATATATCTTCAACACCATCTTTTATGGCTTCTGCATAGCCCATAATAACTGAAATTGGTGTTTTAAAATCATGTGATACATTTTGAAGGAGTTCTCTTTTTTCTTCTTCGTTTTCTTTTATCGTCTTTCTCATTTCATCTACTGATTTAGAAAGAGATGATAGTTCATCTTTACCCTCATCAATATATTCTAATTCATAATTATTCTTATCTAAATTTTTTATATGAACATTTAATCTAAATAATCTTGTAGTATAATACTTACTCCAAATAAATATGATAATAGCCGCAACTAGAAGAACTAAAACGAAGATATATACAATATCTTCCATCCACTTAGTTCTAAGCACATGAGCATACGATGAATTAGTGAACGCAATAAATATAACATCATCAGCTGTATGTTCATATGCTAAATAAATAGTCTTACCATTTATAGTTCTTGTAGATGTTCCACTTCTTGTTTCGTTTGAAAAACCTACACTAACATCCGTTGCTTGAACAATTTCATTTAACAATTCCTTTGTAGCTTCCTCACCGATAATTTCTTTAAAATTGTCTTCTGAATACATTACATTGTAATTATTAAGTAAGTACTTAGGAAAACCTTCATTAAAATCTTTAAATGGTACATCATTGTTATCTATAGAAACAACATATGATTGATTTGTTATATTATCACCATCAGTTGCTTTTTTAGGGGTTGCCCTAATATATGCAATTGTCATATTTGAATCATTAGACAATGTAATTTCATCTAGATTTGTATTATTCCAAACTGATTTTGAAGAGTTTACAGTAATAGATAAACTTTTTAAAACTTGAGAATCTGCCATAGAAATGATTTTAGTATATGTCAAAACGCTAAATAAAATTGATGTTAAAAATAATATTGAAATAAATACAATAAGTAATTGCGTAGATAACGAAAACTTTTTCACTATTTTAGTCTATATCCATATCCATATATAGTTTCAACATCAAGCTTATCCATCTTAGATCTTAATCTACGCATTAAGTCATCAACTACTCTATCGCTTCCAAAATAATCTTGTCCCCATATATTTTCAAGAAGCTGATCTCTATTAAAAGCTTTTCCTTTGTTTTCAAGTAAGAATATTAACAATTCATATTCTTTTGATGTTAAATTAATTAATTCATCTCCAATATATACATATCTTTTATCTTTATTGATAGTATATATATCATATTTGATAATATCAGATATCTTTTGAGTATCCATTTTGTATGTTCTTGCTAATAAATTTTTGATTCTAAGCATAACTTCTCTAGGGCTATATGGCTTTGATACATAATCATCTGACCCAAGCTCTAATCCCATTATTTTATCAATGCTTTGATCTCTTGCGGATGTGAAAATAACAGGCATAGTAGGATTTTCTTTTCTTATTTCTTTGATAAGATCATATCCATTAATAGTACCTGGTAACATAATATCTAAAACCCATAGATGTACCTCATCTTTAACATGATTCATTGCGTCTTCGCCTGTGTTAAAAATGGAACATTCATACCCTTCGTTTTTTAAATATTTTTCTAAAAGTTGTGCTAGATTTATTTCATCCTCTACTACATTAATTTTATACATACAATCACCTTCTTAATTAAATTATACCAAACATAATCTTAAATACAAAGAGGAAACCCGAAGGTTTCCTCAATGTACTAAATAGGGAGAGTTAGTTTGTTTATGAAAAAAATTTTTTACAGTAAGTGTAGGGATCACTTACAGGTCCTTTTCTAAGACACCTATATAATAACACTTAATTATAATAAAATTATTAAATTATTGTGTGAAATTGTGTTTTTTTATATAAATTTTTAATTTTAACTAAGCCATCTAACAATAATATTTATTCTATAATCGACTTATAAAATACAAAGAGGAAACCCGAAGGCTTCCTCAATGTACTAAATAGGGAGAGTTAGTTTGTTTATGAAAAAAATTTTTTACAGTAAGTGTAGGGATCACTTACAGGTCCTTTTCTAAGACACCTATATAATAACACTTAATTATAATAAAATTATTAAATTATTGTGTGAAATTGTGTTATTTTTAATAAAATTATTAATATATCATTTTTTAAGGTGATAATTATAAAATATTGTTATTCTTAATATTTAAATTAACTTTAATTTATGGTAAAATCTTTTTGTTATATGAGGTGATTTTTATGGATATTAAAAAACATATTACAACTATTCCAGATTGGCCAAAGAAAGGGATAATGTTTAGAGATGTAACAACATTACTACAAAATCCTGAAGCTTTTAATTATACTGTTGATAAAATAGCTGAATTTGGTAAAAGTGTTGGTGCCACTGTTGTCGCAGGACCTGAGGCTAGAGGATTTATATTTGGTGCCCCTGTTGCGGCTAAAATGGGTGTAGGATTTATTCCTGTAAGAAAACCTGGTAAATTACCAAGAAAGGTTATTACAGAAGAATATACCCTTGAATATGGTTCTAATACATTATGTATTCACGAAGATGCTTTTAGTCCTTTTGATAAAGTATTAATTGTCGATGACTTACTTGCGACAGGTGGTACTGCAGCCGCATCAGCTTCACTTGTTAAAAAAGCAGGAGCTTCTGTTGCAGGACTTGCTTTTGTTATCGATTTAGTTGATTTAAAGGGAAAAGATTTATTAAAAGACTATAATGTGTTTACCCTAACTGAATACGAAGGTGAATAGTTATGAACTTCTTTTGTATGTTTTGCAAAAGAAGTTTTTTATTTTCTTACAACAAAAATTATATAAAAAAAGAACCTTTAGGTTCTTATTTTTACTTATCGTATAGATCCTCGTATGAATCCATGATGTCTCCATATTTGTCTTCATCGAATTCATCTGCATCTGGACTATCACGTACTTCATCAAATTCAGAAATAAAGTCTGAATTGTCATCGTCATCATCTGTAGAATAAATAGGTGTATCATCAATTTCTTCATCAATTGAATCTTCATCATCATTAACTTTTGATTCTTCATCTAAATCATAATCATCAGCTGTAATATCTTCTTCATTTTCTTCTTCGTCATCATGGCTATTGAATGCGGACGCATCTTTATCCCACTCATCAAGAGGTTGATTGTCCTTAAGGTCCCAACAACTTTCACCCATATAAACGAAATCAGCAGATGTTGTTATATCTACATATAATTGTGTTGCTTTATCACTATTACCTTGCATATTTTTAAGTTCTAAAACTTTGTCAATAATTTCCTTGATAGCTACAGCTCCGTTTGCGTTCTTAACTATTACCTTAGCTACTTCAATCATTGATAATTGTGAATAATCTATAATGTCTGCCATAGAAATTCCTCCGTTTTTATACATTTAATATTCTAACATAAAAGTTTTAAAATTCAATAGTTTATTTTTTTACTATAAAAATTTTATAAATACCTAATGTTTCACCATTAAAATTCATTTCATATATAATTGAAATTTTATCATCTAAAACCTCTATATTATGCGTTAATATTTTGAAATCAAATTCTAAATCATCTTTTTTGTAATGTCCTATAGTTTCCTTACCTATTTTAAGTATCATATCCATATTTGTAGAACCTACTCTTTTAAATTCTACACCATCACTCAATACTTTAAATAATATTTTAGTATTTTCTACTGATTTATCTATGAATTCTAATATGTCGTTATTATATGTTCCATTACTTTCAAATTTAACATTCCCAGATGGTGTAAAAGAATAAAACTTAATTAACATCTTAATATTCTCTTCTTCCTTCTAATGCTTTAAGTACGGTAACTTCATCAGCATAATTGATATCTCCACCAACAGGAAGACCATGGGCTATACGTGTTATTGCACAATTTGTATCTTCAAGTAATGTTTTTATATATCTTGCGGTAGTTTCACCTTCAAGGGTTGCGTTTGTAGCAATTATAATTTCTTTAATGTCACTAGACTTAGCTCTTTCTATAAGACTTCCTATTTCTAAATCTTCAACACCAATTCCTTTTTGAAAATTTATAGCCCCATTTAAAATGTGATAAACTCCCTTATAGACATTAAGTTTTTCAATAACATACAAATCTTTTACATTTTCTACAACCATAATAGTATTTTTATCTCTTTCAGAGGACTTACAAATCTCACATGTATCATCTTCACAAAGATTACCACATACTTTACATTTATGTAGGTTTTTCTTAACATTTAAAAGATTATTTGAAAAAGCTTTGATGTCATCTATATCAAGATTGGAATATACATACATTGCATATCTCTCAGCTGTTTTTGCGCCTACAGATGGAAGTCTTCTAAAGGATTCAATTAAATCTAAAATAGCCTTAGGATATTCCATAAATTCCTCCTAGAAACCGAATCCTCCAAAACCACCTGTGAATTGTCCCATAGTTTCTTCTGCATCTTTCTCAAGTTTCTTAACTGCGTCATTGATTGCCGCAACTATTGTATCTTGAATCATTTCAATGTCATCTTTAGATTCAAATGCTTCTGGATCAATAACTATACTTAAAACTTCATGTGATCCTTTTACTTGAACCTTAACCATACCACCACCAGCAGTACCTTCATAAACTGTTTCTTCAAGACGTGCTTGAGCTTCTTGCATTTGTTTTTGCATCTTTCTTAATTTCATCATTGCTTGTTGATTCATAATAAATTCTCCTTTTATTCAACTATTATTTTTTCATTAGGAAATAAATCCTCACATATAGAATCTAATTCATCTTTCATAGATTCACATTCAACATGTTTTTTAACTAATATTTTGACACTACTTAAATCAGGTTGAACCTTATTTTTATATGCTATAGCATATAATTTTATAATTTCACTCCAACAATCTTTAGGAAGAGCATATATTTCTTCAATATTTAACTCCTCTTGTGTGAATAAGTCTATTATACCATTATAATTCTTATCTTTCATTAACATATTACACATTCCAAGAGTTGGAAGTACTAAAATAATTTTTTTATTACCAATAGCTTCTACACTTATATCTTTAAAAATTGATATAACTTTATTTTCTTTATTTGCAAATAAAATATCTCTTGCTTTAATCTTAAGATTTTTATCTCCATTATTAAGCACATCTAAAATATCAGATGCTTTAATAAAACTATCATCAATCTCTATATCTTTAAGAATTGGCATAACGTTTTCTTTTTCACTTGAAATTATATTGTTTTTTAATTCAATGGGTTTTATTACAACGTCGTTTAAACTACTTTCTTCTTTAGGTCTATATTCTACCTTTCTTCTTTCAAGATAGGAAATACGTGCTTCCATTTCACTCACTTTTGATAATAATTCATTATAATCATTTATTTTTGCATCAGCTAATTTCAATAATCCTAATTCTAAATAACATCTTTTTTGATTAGTAGCTTTTATATTATATGCAACTTTATTTAATTCTTCTAGATAAGAATACAAATATTCTTCAGGAATTTTAGATAATTCTTTAAATGTTTCATCATTATAAATTGCTTTAGAACCAAAATTAGCTTTATACATTAATAAATCTCTAATATAAGATATAATATCATTATTAATTTTATCTATTTCTTTACCTAAAGAAATTACTTCATTCACTGTTTTTAACATTTCTTCTTGATTCGATTCATAAGCACACTTTATAATTTTTGAAATATAATTTTTACTAACAGAACCTGATACCATTGTTACTGCATCAATATCTACTACACCATCACTTGAAAAAGAAACACTTTGATCTAAAAGGCTTAGTGCATCTCTCATTCCACCTTCACAAACTTCACTTATTAAGTCTAATGCTTCATTTGTTATATTAAATTTTTCTTTTTGTGCAACTCTTATTAAATTAGTTTTAATATCTTCAGGTGCTATTCCTAAAAAATCAAACCTTTGACATCTAGAAAGTATTGTCATAGGTATTTTTTGAGGATCAGTAGTACATAAGATAAAAACACAATAACTAGGCGGTTCTTCAAGTGTTTTTAAAAGTGCATTAAACGCTTGTGTTGAAAGCATATGTACCTCATCTATGATATATACTTTATATCTTCCATATACAGGCATTAATTTAACTTTATCTCTAATGTCACGTATTTCATCTATACCATTATTAGATGCCGCATCCATCTCTATTACATCACTTATTTTACCATTTGTAATGCCTATGCAATTATCACATACACAACATGGTTCTTCATTCATTCCCTCTTGGCAATTTAGAGCTTTTGCCATAATTTTTGCCATAGTTGTTTTTCCTGTACCTCTAGGTCCACAAAAAAGATATGCATGAGATACTTTATTTAATTTTATTGCATTTTGTAATGTACGTACAATATGTCTTTGACCTATAACCTCACCAAATTTTTGAGGTCTATAAGTTCTATATAAAGCCATATATGACATAAGTCTCACCTCACCCTTTGAAGTCTATTATACCATATTAATTTAGTTTTAAATATTATTTTCTAACATATTAATATCAAAATTTTCAAATGTATTTATTACATAAGTTGGGCTTGTTTTAATCTCCTTATTATATCTATTAAAATACATGGTATCAATACCTGCATTAATTCCACCTATAATATCCGCATCTTCTCTATCACCAACTATTAGATATAGACTTTTATCATAGTCATTAATATTATTAAATATATAATTAAAAAATTCTATTGAAGGCTTATTATAATTGCACATTGATGATACAAAAACATCATCAAATAAATCGTAAATTAAGGCTTTCTTTAGCCTGTTTACCTGAACACTATATTGTCCATTAGATGCAATATAAATCTTATATTTTTCTTTTAATTTTAGTATAAAATCATTTGCATATGGAACAAAAGATATTCCTTCACTAAGTTCTTTTACATATATTTCATCAGCCAAAATAAAATCATTATCTATACCTATTTCATTAAAAAAATCTTCAAATCTTTTTTGGTGAAATACATCTCTTGTCATATTTTTTTTAGCATATTCATTAAAATATCTTTCATTTAGTGAAGAAAATAATTTAATTTCCTTATCATTAATATTATAATTAAATTTTTTCATAACATTAATTAATGCTATTTTTTCACACTCAATAAAATCAAAAATAGTATCATCCAAATCTATTAAAATATATTTATATTTTTTCATACATTCTCCTTTGTTTCACGTGAAACATTAACCTAAATAATAGTAATATGCAATATTTTCTTTATATTCTTTATAAAAAGAAATATAAGTTTTATTACTACATATTAAATCTTCAACACTACAATAGAATCCATCATAATTAAGATCATATCCAACTTTTTCCCACGCTCTAGATATTAAATCTGTACAATAATATCTATTTTTAGTATTAAATAAATAAGTTTTATTATATTTTTTACCTATACAATCCGCAATATTATGAAAAGCTTCTTTTTTTTCTTCAGTACTTGCTTTTACTCTTAAACACAAAATTTGATTTCTATAATATTCTTCATTCCAATATGTTGAAATTTCTTTATGAACACCTAATTCTAAATGTGATTCTATACAATAATCTTTTTGATAAGATTGACCATTATAATCTTCTTCAAAACATACACTAGCCGCATGTCCACCGAAGAAGAAACTTATAATATCATTAGATAGTGATATACTACCTGCATTACTATCAAGTCCTAAAATAATATCTCCTTCATTACCATAAGTCATCCTACCATTTTTTATTACAAAAGAATCTTCATCTGACATCCATGTTTCACGTGAAACCTTATAAAACTTATTATATGAATTTGACATACTTTCATCATATACACCCATACTTTTAAAATTTTCAATCATAAATGCTATTTTTACATTTTCAACACATGAATTTAAAAGCATTCCTAATAAAAATGAACCTATTAAATTTATTAAAATAAATAAACTAAATTTAAAAAATTTTCTATAATTAAACATCATACGACAATTATACCATAAAAAAAGACCCTAATGGGCCTTTAATTAATTTTCATCCTTATAAGCTTTGATGACAATTGCTCTTTCTTCACCTTCACCCTCAGATTCAGTATAAACATCATGCCAATCTGAAAGTTTTTCATGAATAACTCTACGTTCGAAGGAATTCATTGGCTTAAGTTTTGCATCAACCTTAGTTCTAGCAACTTCCTTTGCAGTTTTAGTAGCTAAAATTTCTAATTGACGAATACGATTACTTCTATAATTACCAATGTCTAAACCTACAATTAATTTTTCTTTTGTATAACTACCAAGTAAATTTTTAACAAGTAAACTTAGTGATTCTAAAGTTTTACCCCTTACACCAATTAATAATGGATTATTTGAAGATTCAATTACATAATTAATTTCATCTTCACCATTACGTCTTACTTCAATTTGGTATTCTACACCAATTGCAGATAAAACACCTTCAATATATTTTTTACCTTCAAGTGCTAGGTCAATGTCAACTAATGCTTCATACTTATTTTCATCAACTTGATTAATGAAAATTTTATTTGCTGAAATATGAAATTTTTCAACTGAAATCTTTAAAGCTTCTTGTTCAGAAGTAGCTTCAATATCAATTTTCTTTTGCATTATTATCACCTATGCCTTTTTATTTTTTTCTTTAAATTTTGCAGGTACTGTTCCTGTCATTTTATAGTAGTGTTTTTCATTCATTTTACGACCAACATAAGATTGTCCTAATTGATAAATACCTCCAATTAGCCAATAAAATGCTAGTGCAGTATTTTGTAATGAGAAAATGAAAAACATAATTACCATAAAATAATTCATCATTTTCATTTGTTTTGCAGTACTATTTTGTGCTTCAACTCTTCTTTGTGTACCTGTATTTTTCATATATTCAGGTTTCTTTTGTGATAAATGTTGAGATAAAAGTGTAATTGCACTAAATAATAGAGCTAAAACAACAACAAATATTTTATCTCTTACAGCCCCAGAAGAGAAAGAACTATTCAAATCAAAATAGTTAAATACTTTAGTATTAGATAACACAAACTTTCCTGGTTCAGTAATTGTACTAAAACCACCATCAAGAGTAGTAGTAGAATATAAATTAATACGTCTTACAGCTTCATACATTCCCATAAAAATAGGAAATTGTAAAATCATTGTAAAGAAACAACCAAAAGGATTCATTTTATATTTTTTATAAACTGCCATCATTTCAGCTTGCATTCTTCTTTGTGATTCTGGATCTTGTCTACCTCTATATTTGTTTTGAACTTTTTCCATTTCTGGTTGAATAAGTGTCATTTTGATTGTAGTACTATTTTGTTTTGCATAAATAGGCCAAGCAATAGTACGAACAATAAGAGTAGTAAATAATACACCCCATACATACTTATTACCACAAGCACTACCAATTAAATGCATAAGCCATGCAATTGGATAAGACAAAATCGCAACTGGCCAACCAAACAATCCTTGAAAGAAACTTGAAAATTTAAATTCATTTCCCCAAGTTGTATAAATAGTTGTAGGCCATTTACCACTACGACAAGATGTTAAAGCAAAAACAACAACTAAAAGTATAGCTATTAATGAAATCTTATTGATACTTTTTTTGAAATAAGTTTTCAATACTTTTCTCCTTTAATCTTAATATTTAATTTTTTAAATAGATAAATTAATTGTTTTTTCATTTCATCATAACTTAAATCATTAATAGTAGTCTTAGCTACAACTAATATATCTAAATTTTGATTAATATCTATAATATTATCTATGATTGATCTTAATTGGCGTTTACGTTTCACTCTTGTGACTGCAATTCCAATTTTTTTACCTACGCTAATTGCATAACGAAAATAAGTGGTTTCGCTTTGTTTTTTATATACATTAAAGTATTTATTACCATAAGAATTATGACATTTAATAATACTTTCAATGTCTTCGTTTCTTTTAACGCGATATTTTTTTTTCATTAATTAAAACTCCTTATATAACAAAAAGAACTACCTAAAAAAACATTATAATTTTTATCTGGTAGTTCTAGTTTTATAATATAAGTTAATTATTTAGATAATTGTTTACGTCCTTGTCTACGTCTTCTAGCAATAATCTTACGACCATTTTTAGATGCTTGTCTAACACGGAAACCATGAGTAACTTTTCTTTTACGCTTGTTAGGTTGATATGTTCTCTTCATAACTCTAGCCTCACTTTCTTTAACGAAACCATGCGAGAAGTATTTTAGCATGAGAAATTATAAAAGTCAATTTCATTTTTACAAAATTATTCTAAAAAAAATAAAAATTTAAAATATCCACATGAATATTTTATTTTTTGTTATCAATTTGTGGATATCTTTTTATGTTTAATATTTTAATTTGTGGAAAAGTAGATAAATCAATTTAAAAGCCTTATTAAGCCATATTTTATAATTTATTTATCCACTTTTTATAAACATTTTATCAACAAAAACAAAAGTTATCCACATTTTTTTGTGGAAAAATAATTATTGTTTTAATTTAAAATTTTGATAATATAATTATGCTTTTTAAAAAGGGATGATAAAAATGGAAAAAAGTCAATTAATTTGGTCTAATGTACTCTCTATGCTTAGTAAAAGTTATGATCAAGAATTACTTGATGAAGTATTTACAGAATGCAGTATACTAAAAGATAATGGAAATGGTTTAATATATATTAAAGTTAATTCACCATATGTTAAAAATAAAATAATTACTTTTTATGAATTTAATATAAAAAAAATATTAAAAGAATTATATGAAGAACCTATAAGATTTAAATTTGTTACTCCTGAAGAATTTATAGAAGAAGAAAATAAATATGAAGAAAAAACTATAAAACAAAA
Organism: Parabacteroides distasonis; assembly: GCA_963623875.1. Taxonomy (GTDB): domain Bacteria; phylum Bacillota_I; class Bacilli_A; order Acholeplasmatales; family Anaeroplasmataceae; genus UBA3206. The sequence continues at coordinate 20,302 of CAVFNL010000012.1, forward strand.
CCAAGATTTTGAATCAAATTTAAATAGTTCATATTCATTTAATTCCTTTATAGTAGGTGATTCTAATAGATTTGCTCAACGTTCAGCTTTTTTAACTGCTCAACAACCAGGTACAACATATAACCCTTTATATATATTTGGTGGTGTTGGACTTGGAAAAACTCACTTAATGCAAGCTATTGGTAACTATTACCTAGACGCAAATGTTGATAGTAAAGTATTATATGTAACCACTCAAAATTTCATTAAAGAGTATTCATTATCAGCCAAAAATAAAGAATTAGATAAATTTGATGAGAAATTTAATAATTTAGACATGTTATTAATAGATGATATTCAAATGATTTCATCAGCTGCTAAAACACAAGAAGCTTTCTTTAATATATTTGTTAATTTAACTAATAAAAATAAACAAATAGTTATAACATCTGATAAACCTGCTAATCAGCTAGATAATATAATGGACCGTCTTACAACAAGATTTACAAATGGACTTTCAGTAGATATTCATACTCCAAATCTTGAATTAAAACAAAGTATCTTAAAATATAAACTATCTCAACAATCTCCTGCTTCAATAGGAGATGATGTAATAGAATATATTGCGACTCTTTTTGATAATATAAGAGAGTTAGAGGGATGTCTTAGAAGAGTTTTAGCATATGCAGACATTAATGATGTAGATGTAACACTAGCACTTGCAAAAGAAGCCTTATCTAGTATTGTAAATAGTAAAAAAACATCTGATTCAGAAGAAAAATACGAAAATTGTAAATCCATAATATGTGATTTTTATAATATTTCTATATCTGATCTTGTTGGTAAAAAAAGAACATCAAATATTGTAATACCTCGACAGTTATGCATGTATATATTAAGAAATAAATATGGCGTAGTACTTGATGATATCGGTAAAATGCTTGGTGGTAAAGATCACACTACTGTAATGAGTGGTGTTGCTAAAATAGAAAATGAATTAAAAACTAATAGTGAACTTAAATTAAGTTATAATACTATACTAAAAAAATTAAATTTAGAATAACCCACATATTATATACATAAAATACACAATTTATGATATAATAAAAATGCGTACAGAAAGCCTTAAAATAGAGTTTTCCACAAATACACAATAAACAATATAATCATATATTATATTAATATAAAAAATAAAAGGAGAAATTAAAATGAAATTTGAAATCGATAGAGATGTCCTACTTGATAATTTAAATATTATTTCAAGAGGAATACCATCTAAAACATCAATGCCAAGCCTATATGGTATTAAAATGGATATTACATCTACTGATATATATTTAACTGCATCAAATCTTGATATATCTATAGAAGTAATGATAAGTGATAAATCACTTGAAATTGAAGAAAGTGGTAAATGTTTAGTAAATGGTAAATATTTTATTGATATTGTAAGAAAAGTAAATTCTAAGAAAATATTACTTCAATTATTAGATGATAATCAATTATATATAAAAGTTGATAGAGGAGAATATAAACTTCGTGTTATGTCTTATGATGATTATCCTGCGATTGATTTTGTAACATTACAAGATCCATTAAAAATTGAAGCTCAAACTATTAAATCTATTATAAAAGAAACAGGATTTGCGACATCAAAATCAGAAAAAAGACCAGTATTTACAGGAGTTAATTTTAAATTAGTAAATAATGAGCTTACATGTGTTGGAACAGATTCATATAGACTTGCATTAAAAAAGATTTCTTTAAATGATTCTTACAATGATTTTAATATAGTTATTCCTGCTAAATCACTAGATGAATTATTAAAGATTATTGATGATAATGAAGAATATTTAGAAATATATTTTGAAAAGAATAAAGTATTATTTAAATATAATAATGTAATGTTTCAATCACGTTTAATTGATGGTATATTCCCAGATACACAAAGAGCTATACCTACAACTTCAAATGCTGAAATTAAATTTAATAAAGATGATTTAATTCAAGCTATTGAACGTGTATCAATTGTATCCCCTCATGATACAGAGAAGAATAAAGAATTATCATATTCAATTGTAGAATTATCTATTAGTAAAAATCAAAATATAGAAATATCTACAACAAATTCACAAATAGGTGATGCAAGAGAAGAAGTAATCGCAAATGAAATAAATACTAATGATGAATTTACAATAATATTTAATTCAGAATATATGCTAGATGCATTAAGAGCATTTGCAGATTTTGAAGTAGTTGTAGAATTTTCTAGCGATATTAAACCATTTGTTGTTAAAGGTACTAATACAACTAATTTGATTCAAGTTATTTTACCTGTTGGAAAGTAAGAAAAACGTTTTAAAGCCTTAAATTTAAATTTTAAGGCTTTTTTTATATTCTTAAGTATTTTTTTAAAAAATAATAAAAATGTCAAATTTAGGCATTTATTTTAATATTTTGTGGTATAATGTATAAGTAGGTTTAGGTGATTTTATGGAAAATATTAAAATTAAAGGTGAATATATAACATTACAACAATTACTTAAGGTTTTAAATATTATTTCATCTGGTGGAGAAGTAAAGTACTTTCTAGAAGAAAATGTTGTTTTAGTTAATAATGAAAGAGAAACAAGAAGAGGAAGAAAACTATATCCATCTGATAAGGTTAATGTATTAGACATGGAAATTAACCTTGATTAATAATATAAAATTAAAAAATGTAAGATTATATAAAGACATTAACCTAAAAATAAATAATAATTTAGTAATTTTAGTAGGACCTAATGCTTGCGGAAAAACTACAATATTAGAGGCTATATATTTAATTAGTAAAACTAAAAGTCATAGAACTAATGATATTTTAAATATTATTAAAGAAAATGAAGATTTTTCTATCATAGAATTAAGTGATGATAAGAATTATAAAATGATTTTATCAAGTGAAGGTAAAAAGTTGCTTATAAATAATATTTTATATAAAAAACAAAGTGATTTTATAGGTAATGTTAAGGCTATTATGTTTTCTCCACAAGATTTGAATTTAGTATATGGCACTAAAAGTATAAGAAGACAATTTTTTAATACTGAATTATCAATTATTAGTAAAAGTTATATTTATGAGATAAATAAATATAATAAAATACTAAAAGAAAGAAATGAAATATTAAAAAATTATGATAAGAATAAAAATATAATATTAAATGTTATAACAGAACAATTAATAGAATCTAGTAAAATTATTTATAAATATAGAGAAAATTTTATAAATAATTTAAATTTATATATTAAAGAAATTCATAAATCACTTTATAAAGAAGAATTGTATTTAAAATATTTACCTTCAATAAAGTATAGTGAATTTATGAATGTTTATAATGAAAAATTAGAATATGATATTTTAAAGAAAACTACAACAAGAGGTGTTCATAGAGATGATTTTTCACTTATTTTAAATGGTAGTGATGTCATAAATTATGCATCTCAAGGTCAAGTAAGAAGTATTGTATTATCCCTTAAAATTTCTTTATTTTACTATATGAAAAAACTATTTAATAATGATATTGTTTTATTATTAGATGATGTGTTTTCAGAATTAGATAATGAAAGAGTAAAATCATTAGTTAAATTTTTAATAAATGAAAATCAAACATTTATTACAACAACATCTATTGATTTAATACCTTTTGAATTAAAACAAAAGGCTCAAATTGTATATATTAAAAAGGAGTAAATTATATGAGTGATGAAATTAAAGAAGAAGTTATGCATGAAGAAAAGGACGTATCTTCAAATATATTAAAAGAAATGGATTTTAATACAAAAGAAAAAGCTTCAGAAGCTTATGATGAAACTCAAATACAAGTTCTTGAAGGTCTTGATCCAGTAAGAAAAAGACCAGGTATGTATATAGGTTCTACATCAGAAAGAGGTCTACATCACTTAGTATGGGAAATAGTTGATAACTCTATTGATGAAGCACTTGCAGGATTTTGTAATCATATAGAAGTTGAAATGTTACCAGGTGAAGTTATAAGAGTAGTAGATAATGGACGTGGAATGCCTACACAAATTCACCCTAAAACTGGAAAATCTACAGTTGAAACAATATTTACAGTACTACATGCTGGAGGTAAATTTGGTGGAGGTTCATATAAGGTTTCAGGAGGACTACATGGAGTAGGAGCTTCAGTTGTTAATGCACTTTCTACATGGTTAGAAGTTAAGGTTAGACGTAATCATGAATTATATAAAATAAAATTTGAAAAAGGTATTACAACATCTCCACTAGAATCTTTAGGACCTACTGATTTAGAAAATGGTAGTGAAGTTACATTTAAAGCTGATTCTGAAATATTTACTGAAACAACAACATATAATTTTGAAACATTAAGAACACGTATTCAACAACTTGCATTCCTTAATAAAGGTTTAAGAATTACAATAAGAGATAAAAGAAGTGATGATCCTTTAAAACATAAGGAAGCTTCTTACTATTATGAAGGTGGAATTATAGAATATGTTAAATTTTTAAATGAATCTAGAGTTCCAGTTCATAAAGATGTAATTTATGCATCAAAGGAAGTTGATGGTATAACTGTTGAAATTGCAATGCAATATACAACAGATTATATTGCAAATATTTATTCATTCGCAAATAATATCAATACGCATGAAGGTGGATATCACGAGGATGGATTTAAGATGGCTATTGCTCGTGTTATTAAAAAGTATGGTACAGATCAAAACATGCTTAAAAAAGATAATCTTAAACAAGATGATTCACTTGAAGGTTTAACTTCAATTATATCTATTAAGCATCCAAACCCTCAATTTGAAGGTCAAACAAAAACTAAACTTGGAAATAGTGAAGTAAGAGCTATTACATCACAAATTGTAGGTGAAGTATTTGAACAATATTTGTTAGAACATCCAACAGAAGCTAAGGCAATAGTTGATAAAGTTATTTTAGCATCACGTGCAAGAGAAGCTGCACAAAAAGCAAGGGAAACAACTCGTAAATCACCACTTTCAGGAATTATGATGGCATCAAAACTTGCGGATTGTCATTCTAAGGATGCACAAAAATGTGAAATGTATTTAGTTGAGGGAGATTCTGCCGGAGGTTCTGCAAAATCAGGTAGAGATTCAGAATATCAAGCAATACTTCCTTTAAGAGGTAAAGTTTTAAATGTTGAAAAAGTAAGACAAGATAGAGCACTTCAAAATAATGAAATTGTATCTATGATTCAAGCAATAGGTACTGGTTTTGGTGAAGAATTTGATATATCAAAAGCAAGATATCATAAAATAGTCATAATGACAGATGCCGACGTAGATGGTGCTCATATTGCGACACTTCTTTTAACATTCTTCTTTAGATATATGCCACAACTTATTGAAGCAGGATATATATATCTTGCAAAACCACCATTATATAGAATTAGTGTTGGTAAAAAGATGAATTATGCATATTCAGATGAAGAACTTGAAAGTTTTAAGAAAGTAATGGGTGGACGTCCTGAAGTACAAAGATATAAAGGTCTTGGAGAAATGGATCCATCACAATTATGGGAAACTACAATGGACCCTAAAACTAGAATTTTAATGCAAGTACAAATGGATGATGCAATGCTTGCGGATCAAACATTTAGTATGTTAATGGGTGAAGATGTAGGACCTCGTAAAGAATTTATTCAAGAAAATGCAATTTATGCAAATATTGATATGTGATGTAGGAGAATCTTATGGATAATAAAGATAATAATTTAAATGATGAAAATTTATCAGAAGAAGAAATAATTAAAGAAGAACATGATAAAATTGAACCTGTTTTGATTACCCAAAAGGTTCGTAGTTCATTCCTTGATTATGCAATGTCAGTAATAGTAGCACGTGCTCTTCCTGATGCACGTGATGGATTAAAACCAGTTCAACGTCGTATTTTATATGGAATGAATCAATTAGGTGTATATTCTTCTACTGCTCATAAAAAATCCGCAAGAATTGTTGGAGAAGTAATGGGTAAGTATCACCCACACGGAGATTCATCTATCTATGATGCGATGGTTCGTATGGCACAACCATTTAACTTTAGATATATGCTAGTTGATGGACATGGAAATTTTGGTTCAGTTGATGGTGATGGCGCAGCAGCAATGCGTTATACTGAAGCTCGTATGTCAAAGATTAGCATGGAAATGCTAAGAGATATTAATAAGAATACAGTTGATTTTATTGATAACTATGATGCGACTGAAATTGAACCTACAATTCTTCCTGCAAGATTTCCTAATCTTTTAGTAAATGGTTCAATGGGTATTGCAGTAGGTATGGCTACAAATATTCCACCACATAATCTAGGTGAAGTTATTGATGGTGTAATTGCATTAATGGATAATAGTGAAATTGATACAGATACTCTTATGCAATATATTAAAGGACCAGATTTTCCAACTGGTGGTTTAGTACTTGGCGCAGCTGGTTTAAAAAGTGCTTATGAAACAGGTATAGGAACAATAATAATTCGTTCTAAAGTTGATATTTATGAAGCTGAACAAGCTCAAAAACATCATATTATAACAGTTCGTGAAATACCTTATACAGTAAATAAAGCTCGTCTTATTGAACGTATTGGTGAAGTAACAAAATTAAAACTTGTAGATGGTATTGTTGATTTACGTGATGAATCAAATGATAGAAATGGTACTAAAATTGTAATTGAAGTACGCCATGATGTAAATCCTCAAGTATTATTAAATAAATTATATAAATTAACACAACTTCAAATATCATATGGTATAAATATGATTTGTCTTGTTGATGGTAAACCTTGTTGTATAACTTTAAAGAAAGCACTAGAAGTTTATTTAAAACATCAAATGGATGTTATTACAAGACGTACTAAATTTGATTTAGATAAAGCAGAACAACGTCTACATATTCTAGAAGGATTAAAGATTGCCTTAGACAATATTGATGAAATCATTAGAATTATAAGAAGTACTACAGATGGTAGTGAAAAAGAACAATTAATGAATCGTTTTGGACTTGATGATATTCAAGCTCAAGCAATTTTAGATATGCAACTTCGTAGATTATCAGGATTAAATAGAGAAAAGACATATCAAGAATATGAAGATTTATTAAAAGAAGTAGATGACTTAAATAATATTCTTCAAAATGAAGATAGAAGATTAAATATCATTAGAGAAGAACTTCTTGAAATTAAAGAAAAATATGGTGATAAGAGAAGAAGTGAATTATCATTATCAACAGCTCTAAATATTGAAGATGAAGATTTAATTCCAGTTGAAGATGTAGTAATTACAGTAACTAAGAGCGGATATATTAAGAGAATGAGACAAGATGTATATCATGCTCAACAACGTGGTGGTGTTGGTGTAAGTGGTATTAAAACTAATACAAACGATGTAGTTGATCATATATTACCTATGTCTTCTCATGATCATTTAATAGTATTTACAAATTTAGGTAGAATATTTGATCTTAAAGGATATCAAATACCTGAAGGTACAAGACAAGCAAAAGGTCTTCCTGTTGTAAATCTACTTAAATTTGGTGAAGGCGAAAAACTTCAAACTATTACAACACTTAAAGATTTAAAAGATGTAGATAAGAATTTCTTCTTTGCGACTAAAAAAGGTGTAGTTAAGAGAACATCTTTAAAAGAATTCCAAAATATTAGATCAAATGGTATTATAGCAATTGATTTAAGAGAAGGTGATGAATTATTATCTGTTATTGTAACAGATGGTAATGATGATATAATTTTAGGAGCTTCTAATGGAAAAGCTATAAGATTTAATGAATCACAAATTAGACAAATTGGACGTAGTGCAGCTGGTGTAAGAGGTATGACTATTGGAGATGGTGATACTCTAGTTGGACTTACAAAAATTTATAAAGAAGATGACCAAATTCTTGTAGTAACTTCAAATGGATATGGTAAGAGAACAGATGCGTCAATGTATCGTTGTCAAACTCGTGGTGGTATGGGTGTAAAAACATTCAATGAAACAGAAAAGAATGGAAAACTTGTATCTTTAACATCAATATCTAATGAAATGGATTTAATTATTACGACAAATAAGGGTGTAATAATAAGAATGGCCGCAAAAGATATATCACTTACATCACGTGCTACACAAGGTGTAAAAGTGATAAATTTAAGAGCTGGTCAAGAGGTATCAACTATTGCGGTTATTCCTCACGATGATGAAGAAAGAGAATTTGAAGAAACTATAGAATAATATAGTAGAAGCCTCTAATTAGATTTAGAGGTTTTTATTTTTAAATATAAAAAATTAATGATATAATAATATCAAAAAGTAGGAGGATTATATGAAAGTAAAACCTTTATATACTAGTGGAAAAGAAACTTTATTTATCTCACTTTTTGTATTAATTTTATTTTTTATTATTTATTCATTCTACATGAGTAATAGAAAGCATCATACAATAAATCTTGTTCTAGCAATTATTTTAACATTTATAGAAGTATTAATATTTTTATTAATTGTTATTTTAGAAATAAAATATACTAAAACAAGAAAAGTAAAAAAATATGGGACAAGAATAATGGGTAAAATTATAAAACTTACTGATTTATCAAGAAAAGGAAGATTAAGTGCTTATATTTCATATGAATTCATGTATGATAATCAAAAATACATTGTAGAAAATGAATCTATTTCTTATTCTTATTTTAATACATTTAAACAACAAATAGATAAAGGAATAGATGATATAGAATTGATTGTTTATAAGAAAAACGCATTAATTAAAATAAAGGAATATTAAAATGAAATTTAAACATATATTATTAACAATACTTGTAAATTTAATAGTAATAGGATTAATTATTTTATCTATATTTGTATATAAAGATAGTCATAAGATAATAAGAACTATATTAATATTATCTTTAGCCCTTTTAATTATATTTATTGAATTATATTCATTTGTAATGATGAGGGCAATGAGTATGAATCAAAAGGAGAAAAAATAATGGATATTTATTTAAAGAAATATAAGCCATATAAAGATGGTGTACATAATGATTCTAAAATAATTGAAAAAGCCATAGAAGAATGCGCATTAAACAATAATAGATTAATAATAGAAGAAGGTCTATATAAATGTGGTTCAATTAAATTATGTAATAACGCATCAATATATTTAGAAAAAGGTGCTATATTAAAACTATCTGATAATAAAAACGATTTTTATAATATAAAATCAACAAATAAAATATTATATGAAAACACATGGGATGATTGTACTTATAATGGAAATCCTAGCGAATATTTTATATATGGAGTAGGTTTAAATAATGTAAAAATTGATGGTTTAGGTACTATAGATGGTAGTGAAGAATATTTTATAGGGCATGTAACAAAATACCATATAGAAGGTCTTTATTATCCAAGAACACCACTTATTTACTTAGAAAATTCTAAAAACATTGAAATATTAAATATAAATATTTGTAAGTCCGCTTTTTGGACAATACATCTTGTAGGATGTGATACAATACTAATTGATAATATAAATATTAAAAATAGTCCTATATTTACTAATTGTGATGGAATAGATCCAGATCACTGTAAAAATATTATTATAAGAAATTCAAGTATTTATAGTGCGGACGATTGTATAGTTCTTAAATGTACAAAGTTTAATAAAAAATATGGGCCTACAGAAAATGTTTTAGTTTATAATTGTAAGCTTAAATCAACATCGTCTGCTATAAAAATAGGTACTGAGACTTTTGGTGACTTTAGAAATATATATTTTCATGATATTAAAATATATGATTCAAACAGAGGAATCTCTTTGATGCAGCGAGATGGTGGAAATATATATAATGCGAAATTTGAAAATATAGATATAGAAACACATTGCTTTTCTCCAGTTCATTGGTGGGGAAGAGGTGAGGCTATATCCATTACGAATGAACAAAGAGATAATAATTCACACATAGGAAGCATTTCTAATATAGAAATATCTAATGTTAATGCAACAAGTGAAAATGGAGTTATTATATATGGTGATAAAATAGATAATATTTTATTAAATAATATAAATTTAAATATAATAAATAGCACATCATGGCCTAAAAAAGGTCTTGATTTAAGACCTAGTGTTAAAGGTATATTAGATAAAGATTTTTATGATTTATATGTATCAAAAGGTATAAATTATAAAACAATAAATTGTAATTTTAAAAATGTAATTGAGGAATAATATGAAAATTGTTGTTGGAGTAAGAGAAATTGCATATTTCTTATATGCATCTGGTGATTTATCACAGGACTTTTTTTCTAATACTTCAGCATTAGAAGGGACTAAATGTCATCAATTCTTACAAAAACAGTATAACGATAAAAGTCAAAAAGAATTCTTTATAAAAAATGTTATTAAAGTTAATGATGATGAAATAGAACTTTCAGGCCGTATTGATGGCCTTTTAAAAGAAGATGTGGGTATTGTTTTAGAAGAAATAAAATCAACAAGGTTAAAACTAGATTTTATTGATATAGAATATCATAAAGAACATCTTGCTCAATTAAAATTATATGGATATATGTATATGGATCTTTATGAATTACAAGAAATAAGATTACGACTTACATATATTAATATTTCATCATATAAAACAAAATCATTTGATTTAATATTTAATATAGATGAATTAAAAGATTTCTTCTATGAAAGTATTAATAGATATGTAGATTGGATTAATATAGTAGAAGAGAAGAAAAAAGATAGAATAGATACTATTAAACAAATAAAATTTCCATATGATAAAATTAGAAATGGTCAAATGGATATGATGAAAGCATCCTACTATACTTTAAGTCATAAAGAAATACTTTATACTATAGCTCCTACAGGTATAGGTAAAACTATGGCATCTATTTTTTCAGGATTAAAAGCCTTAAAAAATGATAGAGAAAAATTATTTTATCTTACAGGAAAATCAACAGGTAAAAAAGTTGCAGAAGAATCATTAAAACTATTGATAGATAGGGGATTAAAAATAAAAGGGATATCAATTACAGCTAAAGCTAAAAGTTGTCTTAATGATACTAAAGTATGTGATCCTGAAAAATGCATTTATGCAAAAGGCTATTTTAATAGGCTTAGGGAAGCTTTAGAATATGCTTATAATTCATATGATCTATATACTTCAACCATTATTTATGAAATAGCTAAAAAGTATAGAATATGTCCGTTTGAATTCTCACTTGATCTATCAGAATTATCGGATGTTATTATATGTGATTATAATTATATTTTTGATCCTAAAGCACATTTAATACGTTATTTTGATGATAGCATGTATAAGGTTAAAGTACTAATAGATGAGGCTCATAATCTAGTATCACGTGCAAGAGATATGTATTCTAAAAGTTTAAGTTTTAAAAGATTAAATGAACTTTTAGAAATTATGCCATCACTTACAAATTTAATTTATGATGATATAACTTCACTTGATGAAATATTTAATAAGTATCATAAAATAATGGTTGAATCAATATATTATAATAACTTATTAGATAATAATATTTATGATGTAATATTAAATATAAAACAAAAATTAGAAATAGTATTATCAGATGAAAAAACTGAAAAAAGAGATGAAATATCTTTAATATATTATGAAATATTAGATTTTATAAATATTGCGGATATATATAGTGAAGCGCATAGATTTATAATAGAAGAAACATCTTTTGATGTAATTATTAGGATTGTATGTTTAGACGCAAGAGAATATACATACAATATTATTAAAAATAAAATAGGTGGATGTCATCTTTTCAGCGCGACTATGACACCTATTAATTACTATATGGAACTTCTTACTAAAAGTGAAGGAAAGTATATTAATCTTAAATCACCATTTAATCCATTAAATCTTGATGTTATAATAAATGATAAGATATCTACAAAATATAAGGATAGAGAAAAAACAATATCAAATATTGTAGAATTAACAAAAACATTATTGAATACAAATAAAGGAAATTATATTATTTTCTTTCCGTCATATCAATATATGGAATTATTTTTAAATAATTTTATGATTGATGATTATTTATTAATAATTCAAAACAAAGATTTAAAAGAAGAAAATAGAATTCAAATATTTGAACAGTTTAAAGATACTAAAACACCACATTTAGGATTGTTTGTTTTAGGTGGAGCTTTTAGTGAAGGCCTTGATTTTACAGGCGATTTACTAAAAGGTGTTATAATAGTAGGTGTAGGAATTCCTAAACTAAATATAGTTAATAATTTAGAAAAAGAATATTTTGATAATTTATTTGGTAAAGGATATGATTTTTCATATACATACCCTGGATTTACGAAAGTAATACAAGCAGCTGGAAGAGTAATAAGAAGTGAAAGTGATAGAGGTATTGTACTTCTTATTGATGAAAGATATTCATATAATATATATAAAAGTTTAATGCCAGAACATTGGGTACAAAAAACTAAAGTTTGTGATTCTTTAGAATTAGAAAAAGAAATAAAAAGATTTTATGAGGAGGATTCTAGTGAGCTTTAAACAAGAAACATTTAATAAAGCATATTATTTATATATGGATGAGCGTAATATGTTAAAACAACTAGCAGCAGATACTAAAATAGATGAGAATAAACTACTATATGGTTATGAAATAATAATGCAGTTAGCACTATGTCAAATGATTTTATTAGATGATAAGATTACTGATATCGAAATAGAATATATGAAAAATGTAGTAGTAGAAAATGATATATTAAAAATATTAAGTAAAAAAACAGGACAAAAAATAGGATGGTCTATGCTAGCAGAAATTGATGATAAGAATAAATTTTTACATAAAGTGATTGCGTCATTTACTACTGAAATATTAGATTTTATAACTTTATTTATATCATCAGACGCAATCACTAAAGAAGATTATTTAAATACTCTAAAAGGAAATATTTATTTAATATGTCAAAACATACTTGCATCAGATGGATTTGATGAACTAGAAGAAGATGCATACAAAGTATTAAATAATTCATTATTTAAGAAAATGGATGATTTAAAGAATATTGCAATAAAAGCTCAAGGATTAAAATTTGGGCAAAATGTGGCATAAAAAAAGGTCCCCACAACAGGACCGCTAAAAGTAACGCAAAATGCTTATTTGTACTCGTTATGTTATTTACAAAATTATATTAACAAAAAAAATAAAGAAGTGATTAAGATGAAAGTTTATATTAGAGTTAATGATAAAGGTATTTTTGCAAGTAAAAATATTGCTTATGCATATTATGGATTTTATGAAATGGGAGCAGAAATAGAATATTATAGACATGCTAGTGCAATTAATGATTATAATATTGAAGATATTATAGTTGGGTATGTTGCTGATGTAAGATACATACTTAAAAAATATGGTTTAGATAATACAGAAAAAGATTATCCTTTAGAAATACAAGAGTATCTTGGCAGAAAAATATGGGAATCTGATATTGATACCGTTAGTTCTAATCATTCACTTTGGCCAGTATTTATTAAACCTAAAGAATGTAAATTATTTAATGGTATTGTTATTAGAAGTACCAAAGATTTGTTTGGTTATGGTATTAGTCCGAAAGCTTTAGTATATTGTAGCGATGTTATTAATTTTGTTGCAGAATGGAGAGTATTTGTAAGGTATGGCAAGATATTGTCTGTAAGACCATATTTTGGTGATTGGAGAATCCATTATGATTCTAAAGTTATAGAACAATGTTTAAATGATTATAAGTCTCAACCATCAGGATTTGCAATGGATTTTGGAGTAACAGATGATGGTAGAACATTACTAATTGAAGTAAATGATGGATTTTCTATAGGTTGTTATGGCCTAGATGCTATAAGTTATGCTAAGTTGTTATCTGCTAGATGGGCTGAGTTAACTAATACTTTAGATGAATATGATTTTATAAATGAAAAAGAAGCATGGATAAAAAGAAGGAATTCAAAGTTGTTGTGTAATTCTTTATAATATCCAATAGTATCTTTTTGTTTAAGATTATTTCTAAATTTGACAACTTTATTCTCGTAATCTATTGATTATTCTCGTAAAATATCACAAAATTTATGAGAAAGGAAAACTTTATGGGAAATTCGATTATAAAAGAATTACAAATTATAAATGGGATAGCACAATAATTGAATATATTGCAAAAATACAAGAGATGAAGGGTCGACAAGAGTTATATTTGGCTCAAAAGTAATTATAACTTGATAGATTTGTCGAAACTGCATTTAAAACCAAAATTGAAAAAATAACTAAATCTGATATTGCTGAACTTTGTCCAACAATTTCTGTTAGTGCAGTTGAAAAAGCAATCGCAACATTGATAAAGGATGGAAAAGTAAAAAAAATATGGACAAGGTAAGAATACATACTATGTGCTAATAAAATAATTGTTTTCTAAAGATATATTAAAATTATGAGAATATGAGAAAATATATTGATGAAAGAAACCATTTTCAGTAGGTAGGTGGTTTTAGCATTTTTAGAAATCAAAAAACAGAAGAACATTATATAATGAATTGTTATATTTCAAGGAATGCAATGAAAGTTTATACTTTAGAAAGTGTAGATGGTATCATAAAAGTGTCTTCACTGCAAAATTGATATAAATTTTTACGCAAATAAATTTTACTAAACTTTCTTTGGGTAAAAAATAAGTTATATAATCTTCTACAATTCAATCTATAATATGTGGATAATCACAAAATAAATCGTCTTCTATAATAGATCTTTCTTCAAAAACTAGATTTTTCTTATATTCTTTGAATGCCCTATGCTTTTTTTCAATACGATATATATTATATTTTGAATAAGAATTTGCAAGTTTTACTTTTAATTTATCAATTGCTATTAGATAGTTATTATCTATGACGTTTAAATTTTCACAATGATATTCTTTATCATTAACATTTAGTTTAGCTGATACTTTATATTTTTTTGATTTAGAATCATAATCAATTAATACTTTATATGCATATTGAGATAACTCTTTTTCTATAAAATCTTTATCGCTTTTATTTAATTTAATATTTATTGTTACAATTTTCATGATTTTTTCTCCTATAAATAAAAAATATAGATGTAATTTTCTTACACCTATATTATAGCTTTTTGATATGCTGTTTTGTAATGATTATTTTTTTATTTCACTTAAGATATCATCTAAATTATATTTACCTTCATTGTTTGCTTCAAGTCCTTCAACTTTAAACTTATCATTAACAAATAATAATTTAGAATTATCATTTTCATATCTTGGAATAATATGAATATGGAAGTGTGGAACAGTTTGTCCTGCAACTTCATTACAGTTGTTTACGATATTAAAACCATCGCAATTAAGTTTCTCTTTAAGTTCTTTACAAAGTTTATGAACAACTAACATAACTTTGCTAAGTGTTTCATAATCTATTTCTAGCATATTTTTAACACATTTTTTAGGTATTACAAGAGTATGCCCTTTTGTTTGTTGGGATAAATCTAGAATTGCTAGAACATCATCATCCTCATATACTTTTTTTGAAGAAAATTCTCCACTTATTATTTTATCAAAAACATCCATAAAATTACCTCACTTTTTAATGATTATAAATCATAATCATATGATTTTCAATTTTTGTTTATTAATTTATTTAATACTATATTATATTCAGAAATAAATTTATTTAATTCAATATCTGTTTTAGGAAGTGCTACTTCCTTATTATAAAATGATGATAGATACATTGAATTTAAAAGAAGAAGACTATATATCCCATCTTCACCAGGGATTGTTATATTATTACTAAAATTAATAAATAAATCTTTATATACATTATCATTTGGCACTATACTTACAATTTTGTTTGTATAAGATGGTTTTATAAACATATCATTTGTTTCATTTAAATATTCATCATATGTTTTATCTAAAATTTTTAATGTAATACCATTATTATCTTTTGTAAGAAGAGCTTCTTTAAATAATATTTCTAATCTAAATCTATTAAATGGATCCGTTGTAGTAGAATTGTATGTTAGGCTAAAGTTTTTATACTTGAGTATCGCATCTGCACTATCTTCAACTTCAATATTATGAATTCTTGTTGAAATATTAGAATATACTGCAAAAGGAAGGCTGAAGAGATAGTATATGATATCAAGGCTATGGGAGGCTTGATTTATAAGAAGCCCTCCACCTTCACTATCCCACTTAGCTCTCCATGAAGAAGAAGCGTAATAACTATTTGGTCTAAAGTATGAATTATTTATAATATTAACACTTAAAATATCTCCATATTTTTTAGTATCTATTATATTTTTAATAAATTTATAATCATTCAGTAATCTTTGTTGGTATATAATACCATATAATAAATTATTATATATTTTTTTATTTTCTAGATAACTTAAATTCATTTCTTTGGCATCTAAAACGCTTATGCCTAATGGCTTCTCACAAAGGACATTTATACCTCTTTTAAAAGCTTCTAGGGCAATATTTTTATGTGTTTTATGAGGTGTTGTTATAATAAATGAATCGATATGAATATTTTTATTATCAATTTCCTTAAGCAAAGAATTGATATCTTGTGTAATATAAATATCATCATTTATAAATTCCTTTTTTCGAGTATCATTTATTCTAACTAATGCTTTAATAGACATTTCTTTAACTTCGTTTTTTATTAATTTTGCGTATTTAAATCCTTGAGATCCAACTCCGATTATTGCGATATCCATTCTATATCCTCACATTCTATAGCCTTGTTTAAAGATATGGCTTCAGCCATTTTTATTGAAATATAAGAATCTTCTAATGCATTGTTATTATTATATATTTCAATACCATATTTAATATATTTTTTCATACTAAGAAGAATTTTTTTGATTGCATATAAATCACTATCTATTTTGTGATTATATTTTATCTTTTTTGTTTTAAATATATTATCATTATCTAAATAGTAGATAATATCATTTATAATTTCTCCCCTACTACCACGAACATTTATATATCTATTTCTAATAGGGGAACGATATTCTTCACTAGTAAAATTATAAAATAATACTTTTTTATTATAATATTCTAAAGTAAGATGCACTTCTTTAGAATCTATCACAAGTCCATCATGGTATGTATTATATCTATCTTTATATCTAGTTGTTTTAAAAATATAAGATGAACCACATATGTTTTTAACCCTAGATTTTAATATTTCTCTTGCGATTGATATTGCATGATAATCATGTGCATAAGAGAGTGTAAGAGATTCTACTTCACCAATTATATTTGAATTTATTTCGTTTATCAAACAAGAAATATAAGGTGTTTTAATATACTGTTCTGCGACTTGAATTTTAAGACCATCTTTTATGGCATTGTTATAGTCTTCTATATCTTGATAAGATAAAGCACAAGGAGTTTCCATAAGAATCGAGAAGCCTTTTTTTGCATAATAAATAGCTGTTTTTAAAATGTGTTGTTTATCAACGCATACAACAATAAAATCAGGTTTTAAATTTAACATTTCCTTTTCATCCATTGATGTATGTATGTTATATTTATCACTTAATTTATTTAATTTTTCTTCATTACGACAAAGCCAACAAACAAGTTCTAATGATTTATTTGATATTGAGGCTTTTGCATAAAATTCTGAACGGTATCCACTACCTACTAATGCAAATCTTAACATAAAATCACGTATTATTAATATTGATAGGGTTTATATCAATTATTAATAAATTCCTTTC
>CAVFNL010000013.1:0-3448 GCA_963623875.1 Parabacteroides distasonis
GGTATATGGAATTGCTCCATATACCTATTTTTTTAATATTTAGTGATATATATATCACAAATCAAATAATTTTCAATCTTAATTTATCAAAATCAAGCTAAATAGGGTATAAAATTGTCGAAATTTCACATTAATTTAACAAATCTTACAAAATATGATAGATAAGAAAATTCTTGAATCATAGATTTTCTTCCTAATTTAATAGCTCAATACCAGTATCTTTAATCACTTATAAGATCATATTTTTAAGCTTAGTCATTACTTAATCCCCTAATTAATTTAAAGAAACAATTTGATTATTTTACTAGTATGATTTATTTCTTTTTCTAATGAATTTATTTAGTGTTTCTACATATTCATCAATACTTGTCATCATCGCTAAATGATCACCTTTTAAATTCCATATAACTATTGAATTGGTCATAAATCGACTAGATTCTATTTAAAGTTATTGCAAAAGAACGTATCCTCTTTAGAAAAGAAAATAAGAACCTCATTATGAAATGGAAGGAAATCATATTTTGTCTCTGTACCTACATAAGGAAGAACATCTCCAAGTAAAGTATCCATAAAAGCGAAATACATCTAAGTCATAGAAGGTTTACAGATATCTTTTATATCCATGAAGTCTTTATTCATCTTCTTATCTTTAATAACCTTACTCGCCATTAACTTAAACATAGGAACGAGTAACCAAATAGGAGTTTAAACCGGTTCTAAAGTCAAGGACTAAATGTTGATAGTAATGTAAAATTGAATAATTTTAATTTGCAAGCAAAAATGGTGAATTTTTTATAGATTTCCAAAGTAAAAAATCATCCTCTTGATACAACATAAGTTTCAAGAGGATTTATTATAATGATTAGCAAAATATATAACGCAGGCTTCAAAAGATTAAAGGTTAAGACTTATGTTAGATATCAAAAATCATCTATCTTTCTTCAAGCTCTTCTTTATTTCAATTGTTTTAGATAATCCTTCTAAAACAGTATATCTAGGTTTCCAACCTAATTGTTTTATTTTATGATTATCTAGTAATGCATAAGTCGCTTTTGAAGCAAATTCATCATTTTTTATATCAAAAACCACTTTGACTTTTGTACATTTTGCAATATATTCAGCATAGTCTTTTAATGTTCTATAATCAAGATTAGCAGAAACATTATAAGCTTCACCATTTATACCATCACATAATAATTTAAGTATAGCAACAGCTGCATCCGATACATAAGTATATGAAAACAATTGATTTCCATAGCTATTGAGAATAATATCTTCATTATTCAAACCTCTATCGATAAATTGAGCAATAGCTTTAGTATCTTCTTTTCTATCAGGACCTATAACTCTAGAAAGTCTGGCAGTAACAAAATCTGTTCCAAATTGGCTTTTATATGATTGACATAATGACTCGCATAATCTTTTTGATTCATTATATCCTGAGCGTGCTATATTACAATCTATATAACCAGAATAGTTTTCAGTAACTGGCTTGTCTATGCATTCTCCGTATATTTCAACACTAGAAGCTAATAAAAATCTTTTTATATTTTTCTTGCAAGCTAAATCTAGAAGATTTTTACAACCTAAAATGTTTGTTGTAATAGTTCCAACAGGATCATCTTTATATTGTTTAGGATGAGTATTAGATGCTAAATGTATAATATAATCTATGTCCTCATCGATATCAATTTTATTATTAATGTCACACTTGATATATTTAATAGTTGAATTAGATATTCCACCCCTTCTAGATAAGGAAATTAACTTGATATTATATTTATAGTGCTTATTTCTATATTCAATAATATTAGTAATATATGTACCAATAAAACCTGTACCACCAGATATTAAAATAGTTTTCCCTTTTAATTTGTCAAAGGAAATTGCTAAACATGCATCTTTAATATCATCAATTTCTAATTCAGTTAACATATAGTCTATTCTCCTTTATCAAGCATTGCTTCAAATATCTCTAAATCACCAGGAGTGGTAAGCTTAATATTTCTATCAGATCCTTTTGCAAAATACAATCTAACACCAAGTTCTACCATCATTGTATTTGTATATGAGGAACCATAGATACCAATCTCCCTTTCAAAAGCTTCATGATATTTTTCGTCAAGTAATTTATATTTATATGCTTGTGGAGTAGAAACCCTTCTAAGTGTTTCTCTAGGTATATATTTTATAGTAGAAATTTCATCGTCAATTAAAAATATTTGTTCATTATATGGCATTGATGTCACTCCGTTACCATATTGATTACATTTATCAATAACATCTTCTAAAACCGAATCATCTACTAGTGGCCTAATACCATCGTGAATAATAATATTATCACTATCGTTCACTTTATCTTTTAAATTATAAATTCCATTTCTTATAGATTCCTGTCCAGTTGAGCCACCCTCTACAATCCATTTTAATTTTGTTATGTTATATGTTTCTTTATCTTTTAATACAACATTTCCCCACCCTTTTATACATACTACCTCAATTAAATCAATATGTTTATTACGTTCAAATGTTTCTAAAGTATATGCTAAAACGTGTTTATCTTTTACTTTAATAAATTGTTTAGGGATGGATGCCCCCATTCTAGCCCCTACTCCACCAGCAATAATTATTGCAATATTCATGCATAAGCCTCCCTCACATATTAATACTATTTTTAAATAATTTAAGTTACCACTTTAGACGAAAGTGTGATAGTACTAATAATTATTTTTTCTATTTTTATCTATAAAACTTTCATTAAATGAAATAGAAATTAAATGATGTTGATTTTGTTTTTCAACTGGAGGTGGAGTCATATAGTCCCCATATAATCTAGTTAAATAATAATCATAATTCTTAATTATATTAAATTCATATTGTTCGAATTTATGTGTTTCATATTCATTAAATGTGCTCTTAAGAATATTAAAACTACTACCAAAACTAGTTAAACAAACATTAGAATCATTTCTTTCATAATACTTCTTTATTTCTTTGACTAATTTCTTCTTACTAATTAACAATGATAATATTTTCATAATGTATGAGTGTCCACCTAAATAGGTTTTTGTATTAACTCTATTGATCTTAAACATATACAATGTTGTTAATAATCTATACTTATCAGCTTCTTTTTTAGCAGTTTGATCACTATTAATATCAATGGTTGTAAATACATCAATAAATGGTCCACTGTACTCGACAACACCATACTCTTTTGTACAACATCTTTTATCATATATTTTAATTCCTCTTGGAAATGTTAAAGGATTATCTTCAAGCGGTGTTAATACTAAATATTTATCACTATTAAATTCGTTGATTACTTTTAATAATTTATTATATTCATCTTTAACAAGGATAATATCTATGTCATCATCCCATGGTATAAAACCATTATGCCTTATAGCTCCTAGTAATGAACCACCATCTAAAGAATATTTAATAT
>CAVFNL010000014.1:0-26991 GCA_963623875.1 Parabacteroides distasonis
GTATATTATATTGACAATATTATAAAATATGTTAAAATTATAGAGCAATGAAAAATAAAAGCAATGATGAGGACACGTGAGTATAATAATTCATTATAGAGAGTAAACGTTTTGGTGGAAGTTTATATGATATTTATACTTGTATCACCTTTAAGTGAGAATATGATATGTAATATTCTCCGTTTAATACACGTTATAGTATTTATATGCTTGTCATGTAGCTGAGTGCTTCATTAAAGAAGAATTTAGAGTGGTACCGCAGGATGAATCAGTCTTGTCTCTATTTGAGGCAGGACTTTTGTTTTTATTAATCATAGGAGGTGATGCAGATTGAATCAAAGACATGTACTATCAATTTTGGTAAGAAATCAATCAGGAGTTTTATCAAGAATTACAGGTCTATTCTCGAGAAGAGGATATAATATTGATTCGCTAACTGTAGGAGTTACAGAAGATGAAGAAGTTTCAAGAATGACTGTTTGTGTACATACAGATGAAGAAACTGTTATTCAAATTAAAAATCAAGTAAGAAAACTTTATGATGTTTTGAAAGTTGAAGAAATAGACCCAGAACATGCTGTAATTCGTGAGATTGTTATGATTAAAATAGGAGCATCTTCAAAGGATCGTGCAGAAGTTATCGGAATTTGTGATATCTTTAGAGCTAACATTGTTGATGTAGCCCAAGAATCTTTAGTTGCTCAAATTACTGGTGATGAAAACAAACTTGATGCGTTTGTTTCAATGTTAGAACCATTTGGTATTAAAGAAATTGTAAGAACAGGACTTACAGCCTTGAAGAGAGGACCAGGAGAATTAAAAAATATAAAGCAATAATGCTTTGTATATAAATGTTTAGGATTGTCAATTAGGAGGATATTTATTATGAGTATGACAAATGAACAAATTTTAGCTGCTTGTAAAGCACCAATTTATTATGCAAAAGATTGTAATCTAGATGCATTAAAAGGAAAGACTGTAGCAATTATTGGTTATGGTTCACAAGGACATGCACATGCATTAAACCTTAAGGAATCAGGAGTAAACGTAATTGTCGGATTATATAAAGGATCTAAATCAAAGGCTAAGGCTGAAGCTCAAGGACTTACTGTTTATGAAACAGCTGAAGCTGTAAAGAAAGCTGACATCATCATGATTCTTATTAATGATGAAAAGCAAGCTGCAATGTATAAGCAAGATGTAGAACCAAACTTGACTTCAGGAAAGATGTTAATGTTTGCGCATGGATTTGCAATTCATTTCAAGCAAATTGTTCCACCTACTGATGTAGATGTTGCAATGATTGCACCTAAGGCTCCAGGACATACAGTTCGTTCAGAGTACTTAGCTGGAAAAGGAACACCATGTCTTGTTGCAGTATATCAAGATGCGACTGGAAATGCTTGGGAACTTGCTAAGGCATATGGAGCAGGTATTGGAGGAGCTAGAGCAGGTCTTCTTGAAACTAACTTCAAGACTGAAACTGAAACTGACTTATTCGGAGAACAAGCAGTACTTTGTGGAGGAGTTTCTGCATTAATGCAAGCAGGATTTGAAACTCTTTGTGAAGCTGGATATGATCCAAGAAATGCATATTTTGAATGTATTCATGAAATGAAGTTAATTGTAGATTTAATTTATCAATCAGGATTTGCAGGAATGAGATATTCTATTTCTAATACAGCTGAATATGGAGACTATATTACTGGTCCAAAGATTGTAACTGAAGAAACTAAGAAGACTATGAAGAAGATTCTTTCTGACATTCAAGATGGAACATTCGCTAAAGATTTCCTATTAGATATGAGCAATGCTGGTGGACAAGCACACTTTAATGCACTTCGTGAAAAGGGAGCTAACCATCCATCTGAGGTAATTGGTAAGGAAGTTCGTAAGCTTTATAGCTGGAACAATGAGGATTCTAAGTTAATTAATAACTAATCCGTTAATTAAGATAGTTGAATTAGGCCTTACTTCAATGTAAGGTCTATATCGCTATATATGAAGGGTGAATTTTATGAATAAAATTGATATTTTTGACTCTACACTTAGAGATGGAGCTCAGGCTGCTGGAATATCGTTTAGTGTTAATGATAAAATTAAGATATGCAAATATCTTGATAATATAGGAATTAAATATATTGAAGCTGGAAATCCTGGGTCAAATCCTAAGGATGCTGAATTTTTCGAAAGAGTGAAAAATGAAGTTATATTCTATAATTCAAAACTTGTGGCTTTCGGGTCTACAAGAAGAAAGAATATTTCGGTTGAAAATGATGGTAATGTTTTATCACTTCTAAATGCTAATACAGAATATGTGGCAATTTTTGGTAAGGCTTGGGATTTTCATGCGACAAAAATACTTGGTGTCTCTTTAGAAGAAAATCTTAAGATGATTGAAGACACAATATCTTATTTAACAAATAAAGGTAAAAAAGTGATATTTGATGCAGAGCATTTCTTTGATGGCTTTAAAAACAATAAAGAATATGCACTTGATGTTTTAAAGACTGCTGAAAAGGCAGGCGCAGTTTCTTTGTGTTTATGTGATACTAATGGTGGATGTTTTCCCGATGAAGTATATAATATAATTAAGATTGTTAAAGAAAATGTGATGATTGAAGTTTCTATTCATACTCATAATGATTGTGGTATGGCTGTCGCAAACTCGGTTATGGCGGTAGAAGCTGGAGCTACATGTGTTCAAGGTACATTTATTGGGGTTGGTGAAAGAACAGGTAATGCTAATCTTTCGACAATAATTCCAAACTTAATGTTGCATAGAGGATACGATGTAATAAAAGAAGAATACCTTAAGAAATTAACATCAACTGCTTTAAAAATTAGTGAAATATCTAATTTAAGACTTGATAATTCTATGCCTTATGTAGGTGCTAATGCTTTTACGCATAAAGCTGGAATGCATATAGATGGTGTTAAAAAAGCCCCTACCTCATTTGAACACGTGCCACCTGAAAGCGTTGGTAATGAAAGAAAATTCTTAATGAGCGAAGTAGCAGGAAGATCAACTTTGGTTGAAAAAATTTCAAAGTATGTTCCTGGAATTGAAAAAGATTCGCCTATTGCATCAGAAATCATCAAGAAAGTAAAAGAATTAGAATTTGAAGGATATCAGTTTGAAGGTGCTGATGGTACATTTGAACTTCTAGTTAAACGTACTATTGGTAAGTATAAACCATTCTTTAAATTGGAAAACTTTAAAATCATTGAAGATAATACTACAAATGAATCTGGTTTTAATGCATCTGCAATGGTAAAATTGTCTGTGAATGGTAAAATAGAAATATCAGCCGCTGAAGGTAATGGTCCAGTTAATGCCCTTGATAAGGCATTAAGAAAAGCATTATGCATTTTCTATCCTAGTATTGATGATTTGGTATTAGATGATTATAAAGTTAGAGTATTAGAGACTGGAATGGCAACAGCATCTAAAGTTAGAGTTCTTATCGAAACAAGAGATAGAAGTACTAACAAAAAATGGAGTACTGTAGGAGTGTCTACAGACGTTATTGAGGCTTCTTGGATTGCATTAGTAGACTCAATTGAAATAAAATTAAGTAATGAATAAATGGAGGATATTATAATATGGGAATGACTATGACTCAAAAAATCTTAGCTGCACATGCTGGCTTAGATTCTGTAAAAGCCGGTCAATTAATTACATGTAAACTAGATTTAGTTCATGGTAATGATATTACAACACCAGTTGCAGTAAATGTATTTAAAACATTTGGTGTTGATAAGGTATTTGATAAGGATAAAATCTCTATCGTGCCTGACCACTTTGTTCCTAATAAGGATATTAAATCTGCAGAACAATGTAAATATATTAGAGAATTTGCTCGTGAAAAAGGTATAACTAATTTCTTTGAAGTAGGACAAATGGGTATTGAACATGCATTACTTCCGGAAAAGGGACTAGTAGTTGCAGGTGATGTTGTAATTGGTGCAGATTCACATACTTGTACATATGGAGCTTTAGGAGCTTTCTCTACAGGGGTTGGTTCTACAGATATGGCTGCAGGTATGGCAACTGGAGAAGCGTGGTTTAAAGTTCCTTCTGCAATCAAATTTAATTTAACAGGTAAATTAAATAAGTATGTATCAGGTAAGGATGTCATCTTACATATTATTGGTATGATTGGTGTTGATGGTGCCTTATACAAATCAATGGAATTTTCTGGTGAAGGATTAAAGAATCTTTCTATGGATTCACGTCTTTGTATGGCTAATATGGCTATTGAAGCTGGAGCAAAGAATGGAATTTTTGCAGTAGATGAGAAAACTCTTGAATTCTGTAAAGAACATTCAAAGAAGACTCCTGTAGTATATGCTGCTGATGAAGATGCAGAATATGATGCAGTATATGATATTGATTTGTCAACAATTAGACCTACTGTAGCATTCCCACATTTACCAGAAAATACTAAAACTGTAGATGAAATTGGTGAAAAAGAAGTTAAGATTGATCAAGTAGTTATCGGTTCATGTACTAATGGACGTATGGAAGATTTAAGAATTGCTCATGAAATCTTAAAAGGTAAGAAAGTATCTTCTGATATTAGAGTAATTATTATTCCAGGAACTCAAAAGATTTATTTACAAGCAATCGCTGAAGGAATAATTCAAGATTTAGTTGAAGCAGGATGTGCTATATCTACTCCTACATGTGGACCATGTCTTGGAGGATATATGGGAATATTAGCTGCTGGTGAAAGATGCGTATCTACAACAAACAGAAATTTCGTAGGACGTATGGGACATGTAGATAGTGAAGTTTATCTTGCATCTCCTGCAACAGCTGCAGCATCAGCTTTAACAGGATATATTACAAATCCAGAAAGTGTAGGTAGATAGTATGAACGCAAAAGGTAGAGCATTTTGTTATGGTGCTGATATTGATACTGACGTTATCATTCCAGCTAGATTTTTAAATACTTCAGATCCAAAAGAATTAGCAGTTCACTGTATGGAGGACTCTAAACAAGATATTAATGCAGGACTTCCTGTATTCTCTAAGAGAGTTAAACCAGGTGATATAATTGTTGCTCAAAAGAATTTTGGATGTGGTTCATCACGTGAGCATGCACCAATCGCCATTAAAGCATGTGGTGTATCTTGCGTAATCGCAAAGTCTTTTGCAAGAATTTTTTATAGAAATTCTATTAACATTGGACTTCCTATTCTTGAGTGTCCTGAAGCAGTTGATGGTATTTCTGAAGGTGATATAGTGTCTGTGGATTTTAGTACAGGAATTATTACTAATGAAACTACAAAGAAACAATACAAGGGACAACCATTCCCTGAATTTATGCAAAAGATTATTAATGCAAATGGACTTGTTAACTATATTAAGGAAAACAAGTAATATAAAGGAGAATTATTATGGCAGAATTTAACATTGTAACATTACCTGGTGATGGAATTGGACCAGATATTGTAAGAGAAGCAGTTAAAGTATTAAATAGAATTGGTGAATTATATGGACATAAGTTCAATGTAGTAGAAAAGAGAATGGGTGGAATCGCTATTGATGTTGATGGTACTTCTCTTCCTCAAGATACTATTGATGCATGTCTTAAATCAGATGCTGTACTTTTAGGTGCAGTAGGAGGACCTAAATGGGATCATCTTGCTAATGGAGATCGTCCTGAAAAGGGATTACTTGGAATTCGTGGAGCATTAAAATTATATGCTAACTTAAGACCAGCAGTATTATTCAAGCAATTACAACATACATCTCCACTTAAACCTGAAATTATAGGTGATGGACTTGATATTTTAGTTGTAAGAGAATTAACAGGTGGTATGTATTTTGGTGAAAAAGCTAACTCACCTGCATATGATACAACAAAACCTGATGCTTGGGCATCAGATCTTGAAAAATATTCAGTTTTTGAAATTGAACGTATTTTAAAAACTGGATTTGAAGCAGCTCAAAAACGTGGACATAAATTATGCTGCGTACATAAGGCTAACGTTTTAGAGTCTTCAAGACTTTGGAGAGCTGTATTTGAGCGTGTTAAACAAAACTATCCTGATGTTGAAACATCTGAAATGTATGTTGACAATGCAGCTATGCAATTAATTCGTAATCCAAGACAATTTGATGTTATTGTTACATCAAATATATTTGGAGACATTTTAACAGATGAAGCTTCACAAGTTGCAGGTTCAATTGGTATGCTTGCATCAGCTTCATTAGGAGCTGGAAAGCTTGGTTTATATGAGCCAATTCATGGTAGCGCACCAGATATAGCTGGAAAGAATTTAGCAAACCCAATTGCTACAATCCTATCATTACCATTAATGTTTAGATATTCATTAGGCTTAATGAAGGAAGCTGATGCTATTGATAAAGCAATTAATGATGTATTAGATGCTGGATATAGAACTGGAGATATCTTCACTAAGGGTCTTAATGATGAATCTAAGAAGGTCGGAACTGTTGAAATGGGAGACCTTATCGTAAAAGCTTTAAAGTAATTTCTAATTAAAGAAAGGACTAATAATATTATGAGAAGTGATATTGTAAAAAAAGGCGTTGAAAAGGTACCTAACCGTTCATTATTCAAAGCACTTGGATATACTGATGAAGAAATAGAGCGTCCTTTAATTGGTGTAGTTTGCGCTAAAAGTGAAATTGTACCAGGACATATGTATCTTGATAAAATAGCAGATGCTGTTAAAAGAGGTATTTTAATGGCTGGTGGTACTCCTATTGAAATCCCTGCAATTGGTGTTTGTGATGGAATTGCAATGGGACACGAAGGAATGAAATATTCTTTAGTCACAAGAGAACTTATTGCAGATTCTGTTGAATGTATGACAAATGCTCATGCATTCGATGGATTAGTTTTAATTCCTAACTGTGATAAAATAGTTCCAGGTATGCTTATGGGAGCATTAAGATTAAATCTTCCTACTGTTGTATGTTCAGGAGGACCAATGCTTGCAGGGCATGTTGAAGGTAAGAAAACATCATTATCTTCTACATTCGAAGCTGTAGGAAAATATAAAGCAGGATTAATTTCTAAAGAAACACTTGATGAATATGAAAATCATTCATGTCCTGGATGTGGATCTTGTTCTGGAATGTATACTGCAAATTCAATGAATTGTATGTGTGAAGTACTAGGTATAGCACTTCCTGGAAATGGTACAATTCCTTGTATGTACGCTGATAGAATTAGACTTGCTAAGCATGCAGGTATGGCAATTATGGATATGGTTAAAAAAGATATTAAGTGTAGAGATATAGTTAATGCTAAGTCTATTCATAATGCACTTACTGCTGATATGGCATTAGGATGTTCTACAAATACAATGCTTCATTTACCTGCAATTGCTCATGAAGCACATGCAGATTTCACATTAGAAGATGCTAATGAAATTTCATATCATACTCCAAATATATGTCATCTTGCTCCCGCAGGACATACATATATGGAGGATTTAAATGAAGCAGGTGGAGTTCCAGCTGTATTAAAGGAATTATCAAAACTTGGAATTATTGATTTAGATTTACCTACTGTAACAGGAAAGACAGTAGGTGAAAATATCAAGAATGCCATAAATAAAAACGAAGATATTATTCGTACAGTAGAAAATCCTTATTCTAAACAAGGAGGACTTGCTGTTCTTAAGGGTAATCTTGCACCTAACGGATGTGTTGTTAAACGTGGTGCAGTTGATCCTAATATGTTAGTACATACATGTACTGCAAAATGTTATGATTCAGAGGAAGAAGCTATTGCAGCCATTGATGGAGGAAAAATCCAAAAGGGTGATATAGTAGTTATTCGTTATGAAGGTCCTAAGGGAGGTCCTGGTATGAGAGAAATGTTAGCTCCTACATCAAGACTTGCCGGAATGGGATTAGATAAAGATGTAGCTCTAATTACAGACGGTCGTTTCTCAGGAGCTACTCGTGGAGCCTCTATAGGTCACGTATCTCCAGAGGCTGCTGAAGGTGGATTAATCGGACTTGTAAAAGATGGTGACCAAATTCATATTGATATGAATAAGTGTACAATAGAACTTTTAGTATCCGATGATGAAATTGCTACAAGAAGAGCAAATTGGCGTAAACCTAAACCAAAGGTTACAACAGGATATCTTGCTCGTTATGCGAAACTTGTAACATCCGCCTCAACAGGAGCTGTATTTAAAGATATAACTGAAGAGGATTTCTAAAATAAAAATCTAAGGAGTTTTTATTATGAAGATTAATGGTTCGCAACTTTTAATTGAATGTTTGCTTGAACAAGGTGTAGATACAATATTTGGTTACCCAGGAGGAGCAGTTTTAAACATTTACGACGCACTTTATTTAAATAAAGATCGTATACATCACATTTTAACATCACATGAACAAGGGGCTGCACATGCAGCTGACGGATATGCAAGAGCAACAGGTAAGGTTGGTGTCTGTATGGCAACTTCAGGACCTGGAGCAACTAATCTTGTAACAGGAATTGCAACAGCATATATGGATTCTATTCCAATGGTTGCGATTACTGGAAATGTTGGATTATCTTTTATAGGTAAGGATTCATTTCAAGAGATAGATATTACAGGAATTACTATGCCTATTACAAAACATAATTTCTTTGTTCGTGATGCTAATGATTTACACGAAATAGTTCGTAAAGCTTTCCAAATTGCTCAAAGTGGAAGACCAGGACCGGTTTTAATTGACATTCCAAAGAATGTAACTGCCCAAATGGTTGAATACACTAAAGAGGAACCTTTAGAGATTAAGAGGGTAACTAACTATTTCAATGAGGAAGACTTTGAGGTTGTAAAAGATATTATCAATAATTCAAAAAAACCATTCATTTTTGCTGGAGGTGGAGTAATCGCTTCTGGAGCATATAATGAATTAAAAGAATTAGCTGAAAAGATCAATGCACCGGTAAGTTTATCATTGATGGGTCTTGGAGCATTTCCAGGTGACCATAAACTATTCACAGGTCTTATAGGTATGCACGGAAGTCTTACTTCCAATAAAGCCGCTCGTGAGTGTGATGCATTAATTGCACTTGGTGTAAGATTTAGTGACCGTGTTTATGGCGATGTAAAAAAATTTTGTCCAAATGCTAAGGTAATACATTTCGATGTAGATCCTGCTGAAATAGGAAAAAATGTACCTGTAGATGCCGCAATAATTGGTGATTTAAAACCTGCACTAGAAAAGATAGTATCTCTTGTTAATAAAAGAGAGGAAAGCGAATGGAATAAGTATATACTAGATATGAAGATTAAATATCCTTATGACCTTTCAACTCCTACTCCTGGTGAGTTAAAACCACGTCAATTAGTAAATACTATTGATGAATTAACTAAGGGTGAAGCTATAATTACTACTGAAGTTGGACAACATCAATTATGGGCCGCACAATTCTACTGCTATAAACATCCAAGAACATTCATATCTTCAGGAGGCCTTGGTACAATGGGTTATGGTACAGGAGCTTCGATTGGAGCATCAATTGGAAATCCTACAAGACGTGTTGTCCATATTGCTGGAGATGGTTCATTTAGAATGAACATGAACGAACTTGCGACCATGAGGGCATATAATGTACCTGTTATAGTAATTGTTGTAAACAACAAGACATTAGGAATGGTTCACCAATGGCAAACTATTTTCTATGGTAAACGCTATAGCGAAACAGATTTATCCCATCGTGAACCTGATTTCAATAAACTAGCAGATGCATTCGGAATTAAGAATTTCAAAGCAGAAACAGCCGAAGAATTTAAAGATGTATTTGGTAAAGCATTATCAATTAATGAACCAGTTTTAATTAACTCATTCATTGATATGGAAGAAAGAGTTTTACCAATGATTCCAGGTGGCGCTTCTGTTGATGATATTATCTTAGAATAATCTTAAAATAATTGGGATAAAAGAAATAATCTTTATCCCTTTTATTTTAACTTCTTAGTGATTTAGCATTCATTTAAATTGTTATAATTTATTAATTGTTGTATAATAAGATGAGGACTGATATTATGACTAACGAAGAAATGTATGAACAAATTAATAAGTGGAAGAAAGAAAAAAATGTAGTAATTCTTGCACATTATTATCAAAGACCAGAAGTTCAAGATATAGCTGATTATGTTGGTGATTCACTAGCATTATCTCAAAAAGCTGCACTTACTGATGCAGATGTAATAGTTTTTTGTGGCGTTCATTTTATGGCAGAAACAGCAAAACTATTATCACCAAATAAAAAAGTTTTACTTCCAGTTATGGAAGCAGGATGTTCAATGGCAAATATGATGAATGAAGAACAAATAAAAAAATATAGAGAAGAACATCCTGATACAATTATTTTGATGTATGTTAACTCTACAGCTGCTGTAAAACAATATGCTGATGTATGTGTAACTTCATCAAACGCAGTGAAAATTATTGACCATTATGCAAAACTAGGAAAACCTATGCTTTATGGACCAGATCAAAATTTAGGATATTATACAATGCAACAAAAGGGAATTAAATTTGATGTATGGAATGGATTTTGCTGCATACATCATAACCAAAAGCCTGAAACTGTTTTAAAGATGAAAGAAGAACATCCAAATGCTTTATTTATTGCTCATCCTGAATGTAAATTAAATGTATTAGATTTAGCTGATTATGTAGGTTCTACAAAACAACTAATTGAATTTACATGCAATTCAGATGCAAAAGAATTTATTGTAGGTACTGAAATGGGTGTTATACACCAAATGCAAAAATTAAATCCTGATAAGAAATTTTATTTATTGAATAAAACATTAAAGTGCTATGACATGAAACTTACAACATTAGAGGATGTATATAATTGTATAAGAGACTTATCTAATGAAATTATAATTCCAGATAATGTTGCTAAAAACGCTAGAAAATGTGTTGATAAAATGCTTGAATTAAGCAAGTAAAAGAGGTATTGATATGAATTACCGTGAATTTGATGTAGTAATATTGGGTGGAGGACTTGCGGGACTTTATACAGCAATGAATCTTGATAGAAACTTAAAAGTAGGAGTATTTATTAAAGATAAAATTGAAAAGGGTTCTTCAAATTTAGCTCAAGGGGGAATAGCTGCAGAAATTAAATTTGATGAAAGTAAAATTAAAGAACATTATGAAGATACACTTAGAGCAGGTTCAAATTTAAATAATAAAGAAGCTGTAAAAATTCTTGTAGAAGAAGGTGGCGCTAATATTAAAAATCTAGTAAATATGGGCGTGAACTTTGATAAAGATGAAAACGGTGAATTTATTAAAACTTTAGAAGGTGGACATAGATCACGTAGAATACTTCATGCTGGTGGTGATGCTACCGGTGAAAGTGTTATGAGAGATTTAAGAAATACACTTTCTACATATACTAATATTGAAACGTTTGAAGATGAAATGGCTATCTCAATCATTAGTGATAATAATAAAGCCATTGGTCTTGTTCTTATTGATAATGATAATAAGCCACTTTATGTATTCTCAAATAAGATAGTTATCGCAACTGGTGGATGCGGTGGAGTTTATAAATTTTCTACAAATGAAAAATTCGCTGTAGGTGATGGAATTGCATTAGCATATCGTGCAGGTATAAATATTAAAAATATGGAATTTATTCAATTTCACCCAACAGGATTGTATGATCCTGATAGACGTGGAAGAGTATTTTTAATAAGTGAAGCTGTAAGAGGAGAAGGTGCAATACTTAGAAATATTGAAGGACAACGTTTTATGGATAAATATGATAAAGAACGCATGGAACTTGCACCACGTGATGTTGTATCCCAATCTATAAAACGTGAAATGTTTGATACTTGGTCAGATCATGTATATCTTGATATAAGACATAAAACTAAAGATTTCTTAATGCATCGTTTCCCAACAATTTATGAAAAGTGTTTATCAATTGGTGTTGATATGAGTAAAGATTTAATCCCTGTAACACCTATTGAGCATTTCTTATGTGGTGGAATTGACACAGATGTTTATGGTCATACATCAATGGATGGCGTATATGCTGTTGGTGAATGTGCAAATACGGGAGTGCATGGTGCAAATAGACTTGCATCTAACTCGCTACTAGAATGTTTAGTATTCGGTAAAAGAGTAGCTGATGACATTAATAAAGATAAAGATAAATTGTCACAAAGAACAATTAAATTCCCACCTAATATTGGTGAAAATCGTAACTTTAATTTTAAATCTATAAGAGTTGAAATAAGAGAAACGATGGACAAATATGTTCAAATTGTTCGTACTGAAGAAGGTTTAAACCTTGCAAAGAAAATTATCGAAAACCATTACTTAAATCTTAAAAAGATAAATGTAATGTCTAGATATTATTTTGAGACTCTAAATATGGCAACTGTAGCATTAATAATTATTAATGCCGCAATTGAAAGAAAAGAATCAGTAGGTTGTCATTATAGATTAAATTAGGAGGTTTCAATGGATTTTAAAATCGTTGATGAAATTATTTTAAATGCTTTAAAAGAAGATATGCCAAATGGCGATATAACTACTGATACCCTAATTAGTGATGATAGCATTTCAAATGCTAAATTAATCGCAAAAGAAGATGGCGTTATTTCAGGACTTGATGTTGTAAGAAGAGTATTTGAACTTGTTGGAGGATATTTCGAATTAACATTTAATGTGTCTAATGGTGATCATGTATCAAATAAAGATATTATAGGAGTTATAAAAGGAAACACAAAAACTATTTTAAAAGGAGAAAGAGTAGCCCTAAATATATTCCAACGTATGTGTGGAATTGCAACAATGACGAATAAATTTGTATCTGAACTTAAAGGTGACTGCAAGGTTTTAGATACAAGAAAAACAACACCTAATTTAAGATATTTAGAAAAAATGGCTGTTGTAGATGGTGGAGGTACTAATCATAGATACTCTTTATCTGATATGGCTATGATTAAAGATAATCATATTATAGCTGCTGGTTCTATTACTAACGCAGTTAGAATTTTAAAAGAAAAAACTAATATCAAAGTAGAAGTTGAAGTTGAAACTATAGAAGAGTTTAGTGAAGCACAAAATACAGAAGCTGATATTATAATGCTTGATAATATGAGCATTGAATTAATGGAGTACTGTGTTAAGCATAATGATAAATCAAAACATAAACTTGAAGCTTCAGGTAATATGACATTAAATCGCATTAGTGAAGTATCAAGTATAGGAGTAGATTATATATCTGTGGGTGCCCTAACACATTCGCCAAGAGCTATGGATATTAGTTTAAAGTTTTATGATTTAAAATAAAATTTCAAAATAACGCAAATTTGTTAAATTAAAATTTAAGGGTTATATGAACCCTTATTTTTTTAATTTATATCTTTAAATTATAACAATTTTCATGATATAATTTTTTTTGGAGGATGGTGCTATACTATGATAAAAATTGGAATATATGGATATGGAAATTTAGGTAGAGGAGTTGAAGCCGCTATCGAAAAAAACAAAGATACAGCGTTAGTCGCAGTATTTACAAGACGTGATCCTAAGACTGTAACATTAAAAAATAAAAGTGCAGTAGTTGATCATGTAGATAACATTTTAAATTATAAAGGGGAAATTGATGTAATGATTTTATGTGGAGGTTCTGCAACAGATCTTCCATGGCAAACTCCAGAAGTCGCAAAACATTTTAACGTAATTGATTCTTTTGATACTCATGCAAATGCTTTAACACATTTTAAAAATGTTGATAAAGCTCTAAAAGAAGGAAATAATGTTGGAATAGTTTCAGTAGGTTGGGATCCTGGTATGTTTAGTTTGAATAGATTATATGCTGAATCTATTTTACCTGATGGATCAGATTATACTTTCTGGGGAAAAGGAGTATCTCAAGGACATTCTGATGCGATAAGAAGAATTGAAGGTGTTCTTGATGCACGTCAATACACATGCCCTGTTGAAAAGGCCTTAGAAGAAGTAAGAAGTGGTTCAAATCCTAATCTTACAACAAGACAAAAACATACAAGACTTTGTTATGTAGTCGCAAAAGAAGGTGCTGATAAGAAGAAAATAGAAGAGGAAATTAAGAATATGCCAAACTATTTCTCGGATTATGATACAACAGTAAATTTTATTACATTAGATGAATTAAAGAAAAATCATTCTAAATTACCACATGGTGGATTTGTAATTAGAAGTGGTCAAACAGGATTTGATAACAAAAATAAACATGTTATTGAATATAGTTTAAAACTTGATTCGAATCCAGATTTTACAGGTTCTGTTTTAGTTGCGTATGCAAGAGCTTGTAAGAGATTAAGTTGTGAAGGTGTAGTTGGATGTAAAACTGTATTTGATATTGCGCCAGCTTACTTATCACCTCTTTCTTCAGAAGATTTATTATCTCATGTTTTATAATATTAAGGAAAGACATTTTGACAAGAAATGTCTTTTTTTATATTTAAAATTTATAAAAAATCAAAAATAGCAAATTTTTAATTGATAAAAACGCTTACATTTGATAAAATATGTATTGTATTGAAGAAAGAGGGAATAAAAATGAAGAAAATAATTAGTTTACTTGTAGGAACAGTTTCTTTATTAGCTATTACATCATGTGAAAGGATAACTGATAATAATACTAATAATGATAACCAAGATAATAATGATAATTCATCAGAAACAATTGTTCAAACAAGGCTTGATACGCCAGTATGTACAATTAATAAAAATGTTGTAACATGGCCTGCTGTTTCTAATGCAACATCATATGTTGTAAGACTTAATGGAAATTTATTAGATCCTATTTCTGATACTACTTATACAATTTTAGCAACAACTGCTGGAAATTATAAAGTTGAGGTTAAGGCGATACCAACTGATTTAACAAAATATAGGGAATCATATTATTCACAAGAAGTAACATATACTAAAACTGCACTTACAACTACTGATATATTTTTTGTAGGAGATTCAACAGTTTGTGAATTTGATGAAAAATATTTCTATCAACGTGTTGGATATGGTAGCGCATCTGTTGTATCTAATTATTTTGATACAAATTACATAACTGTTCATGACTTAGCATTATCAGGAAGAAGCTCAAAGAGTTTTATTGCAGAAGATAATTATCAAAAGTTAAAATCTAATTTAGGAAATGGGGATTATGTCTTTATAGGATTTGGACATAATGATGAAAAAACAGAAGATACTGCACGAGGAACTTATGCAAATAAAGATGAGTCAGATAGCACATCATTTAAATATTATTTATATAATTACTATATTAAAGTAGCCTTAGATGCAGGTGCTACACCAATACTTTGTACCCCAATTTCAAGATTAAGCACTGATAGTGAATATACATATAATAATGAACATATTACAGAAGAGGGTGGAGATTACCCAGAAGCCATTAGAGAACTTGGTACTAAATACAATGTTGCTGTTGTTGACCTAACAGCTTATACATCAAGTCTTTATAAAGAATTAGGATATGATGGTGCTAAAAAATTTCACGCTGTAACATCAGGAAGTTCAGCAACAGAACCTAATTGGCAATCAGTTGATAAAACACATATCAATATATATGGCGCTAAAACTATGTGTTATTATATAACTGAACAAATTAAGGCGTTAAATCTTGATTTAGCAGATTACATCAAAGATGGTATTACAGCCCCTACAGAAGAAAATGATTTAGTAAAAGACGATGATTACACTTATGTCCCATACAATCCGGTAGATTGGTCATCTTATAAGGCTAAACATATGTTTGCGACTTTAACATCTGGTTGGTATGGTACAGCATTTGGAGACTTAGGAGGAGACCCTGTATCTATAGGAAATGATCCTGAAAATCATATTAACACTAATGGATATGTTGCATATGAAGATGTTGCAGGAGAGTTTATTGTAGGTCAATATTCAGGAAAAGAAAATAGTAGTGCACCATCAACAATTGGATATGGCGCTTCTCAATCTTATAAAGGTAAAATTGCGGGGTCATCAGAAGGATATGCATTTGCGTTCACTAAGATTTCATCTAGTAGAAATTTCACAATTACTGCAAACTATAGCATAATTGCTCAAAATGGATATACAACAAAAGATGCAGGAGCTCCATTAAATCAATCAGGATTTGGATTAATGTTACACGATGATTGTTATATTCCTACAAGAGATTCAGGAATTGTATCAAATAGCGTATCAGCATCTCTTATAACAGATGGTACTAATGGAAGTACAATGAATGTTAATTATGCTAGACAAAGTGCCGCATCAATTGTTAAAGGAGATAGTATAAATGATTATTATAAAGTAGGAGACACCGGTACTGCGACATTAAAACGTGTAGGTCAAATATATTATTGTACTATTACATTTGATGGTGTTACATATGAAACAACTTATACTGATTATTATTTTGATGTAAGAGATACAAACTATTTCTATATTGGAATGTTTGGAACTAGAGGTACTGCTGTTAAATGGACTAATGTTTTATTAACAGATGATGGTGCTGCAGGACAAGCATAATAATATAACCCGTGAGAAATCATGGGTTTTTTATTGCAAAAAACAAATATTTTTGGTATAGTTTTTCATGGGTGAATTAAATGAGCGTATTAAAAGTAACAGATGTTTCTCATGGATTTGGGGAAAGAACAATTTTAGAACATGCTTCCTTTGTAATGCAAAAAGGAGAACATATAGGTCTTGTAGGTGCAAATGGAGAAGGTAAATCTACATTTATTAATATAATAATGGGAAATATTACTCCAGATGATGGTAAGATTGAATGGAATAAAAGAATAACTAAAGGATATCTTGATCAATATACAAAACTTAGTGAAGGACTTACAATTAAAGAATTTTTAAAGACTGCTTTTTCTCATATGTATGATATGGAACAAGAAATGTATAAGATGTATGAAAAAATGACTACTGCAACTGAAGAAGAAACACAAGCAATGCTTGAAGAAATTGGAGAAATTCAATCTGAACTTGATACGTCAGGTTTTTATACAATAGATTCAAAAATAGAAGAAGTTGGAAATGGGCTAGGTCTTAATGATATTGGATATGATAAGGATGTTACAATGCTTTCAGGAGGACAAAGAAGTAAGGTATTGCTTACTAAATTAATTCTTGAAAATCCTATGATTTTAATCTTAGATGAACCAACAAACTTCCTTGATGAATCACATATTAGATGGCTTACTAATTATCTTCAAAATTATGAAAATGCCTTTTTATTAGTTTCTCACGATATACCATTTTTAAATAGTGTAGTAAATGTTATATATCACCTAGAAGATGGAAATCTTACAAGATATAGTGGAAATTATGATTTATTCCAAAAACTTCATCAAATAGAGATTGAACATCAAAATATAGCATATGAAAAACAACAAAAAGAAATACAAAAACTTGAAACTTTCATTGCTAAAAATAAAGCAAGAGTTGCGACTACGAATATGGCTAAATCACGCCAACGACAATTAGACAAGATGGTAATTATTGATAAAGCTTCTGAAAAAGTTAAACCTAATTTTAAATTTAAGGAAGCACGTGCTTCAGGCAAATTTGTAATTACATGTAGAGATCTTGTAATTGGTTATGATACACCACTTTCAAAACCTATTAATCTTGTAATAGAGCGTGGACATAAATATGCGATAAGAGGAGCTAATGGTATTGGTAAGTCTACGTTATTAAAGACCATGCTTGGTCAAATAAAACCACTTAGCGGTAAAGTTGAACTTGATTATAATATTTTATATGGATACTTTGTTCAAGAAGAAAAATATGAAAGAAATACTGCTCATCAAGAAGTATGGAATATGTATCCTTCACTTACTAATGCAGAAGTAAGAGGCGCATTAGCTGCGTGTGGACTTACGAAGGATAAAATAGATTCATTAATGGTAGTATTATCAGGGGGGGAAGCGGCTAAAGTTAGACTTTGTAAATTAATGCTAAAAGAATGTAATACATTAATTCTAGACGAGCCTACAAACCACTTAGATGTTCTTGCAAAAGAGGCGTTAAAAGAGGCTGTGCAAAACTTTAAAGGTACTGTTATTCTAGTATCACATGAGCCTGAATTCTATGAAGGCGTTGTAGATACAATTTTAAATGCAGAAGAATGGACTACAAAAATAGTATAAAATAAGAAGATTTTTAAAAATCTTCTTTTTTTGTATTATTGTAAACGTTCTATCTTGTTATTTTTATAATAAAAAGATAAAATAAATTATATTTATTAATTTAAGGAGTTAACTATGAAAAAAAGAAAAATTTTATTAACATCTGCATTATTTGCATTGACTACAATTTCTTTAGCATCATGTGGAAGTAAAAGTAATAGTGATTATGAAGTAGGAGTATTACAATATACAACTCATACTGCGCTTGATAAAGCAACTTCTGGGTTTAAAGATGCTTTAACAAAAAAAGTTGAAGAAGCAGGGAAAAAAGTAAAAATTACTGTAAAAAATCCTGAAGCTGATACTGCATCGCTTCTTACAATGGCTAATCAATTAGTAAGAAATTCAGACTTAGTGCTTGGAAATGCAACACCAGCCGCAACACAATTAATTTCTAGTGCCGCAACTGAAGGAAAAACTAAACTACCTATTCTATTTACATCAGTTACAGATCCTGTATCTGCAAAACTTGTTTCATCATGGACATCCCATAAAGAAAATGTTACAGGAACCTCTGATTTAAATCCAACTGATTCACAAATGGATTTAATTTTTGATTTCGATTCAACAGTTGATAAAATTGGATTTTTATATAATGTTTCTGAAACAAATTCAAAAACACAAGTAGATTCTTGTAAAGCATATCTACAAACTAATTATCCAAATGCACAAGCATTAGTTTCAACTGTCTCACAACAATCTGAAATATCTAGTGCTGTAAATAAGCTTATAAGTGATGGATGTGACGCAATATATCTTCCTACAGACAATCTTATGGCATCTAATATGACTGTAATTTCTAATATTACAAATCCTAAAAAAATTCCTGTTTACTGCGGTGAATCAGGAATGGTTGATACTGGTGGTACAATGACACTTTCAATTTCATATTATGAATTAGGATATACTACAGGAGAAATGGCCGCAGAAATTTTACTTAATGGTAAGAAAGCAACTGATATTGATGTAGTTGCTCAAACAGAAGCATCAAAAATGGAATTTGCATACAATGCTAATGCAATGAATACAATGAATTTAACATTTAGTGATACATTTAAAACTAAATATAAATTAAGTTAATTAACAGGAGATATATATGAATATTATTTTAGATACACTTATGTATGGTCTTCCTTATGCAATTTTAGCGCTTGGTGTATTTGTATCATATAGAGTACTAGATTTTGCAGATATGTCTTGTGAAGGTACATACGTACTTGGTGCCGCAACATCTTTAGTTATGATTTCAAATGGTCTAAATCCTTGGTTTGCAACATTAATGGGATTTTTAGCTGGTTGTATTGGAGGACTTGTTACAGGAGTGTTGCATACAAAACTAAAAATTAATGGACTTCTTGCAGGTATTATTACCCTTACAGCATGTTTTTCAATAAATTTAGTTATATTTGGAATAACTAAAGGAGAATCATTCTCCTTTGCAAACACATATAATTCATTTATTACATTAAAAGTAAATGTTGGAGAAGATCCTACTATATTTAGTTTTATGGGTGGATTATTTAGTGTAAGAAAATATGGACTTATAATTGAACTATTTATAATACTTGCAGTACTTATTGCGATATTATATGCATTCTTTGGAACTGAAGTAGGAATGTCTATGAGAGCTGCTGGTATGAATAAGAAAATGGCAAGAACACAAGGTATAAATACAGATTTTTATGTTATTTTAGGACTAGTAATCTCTAATGGTTTAATCGCACTTGCAGGTTGTATTGGAGCGCAACGAGACTACACTGTATCATCTACATCAGGTACTGGTATGATTGTTATTGGACTTGCCGCAATCATAATTGGTGAAGCACTATTTGGTAAAAGATCATTTATAAATTGGATAATATCAGTTTCTTTAGGAGCTATCGTTTATTATTTTGTAATCGCAATTGCTCTATATCTTGGATTCCCTTCACATTTATTAAAACTACTTTATGCAATTTTAATTGTAATAATTCTTGCGTTTGGATTCTTAAAAGAAAAATATCATTGGAATTTTAATCTTTATGAAATTATAAGAGGAAAACTTTTTAAGAATAAAGATAAAAATCTAACTGAGGCTATACAAGAAGAAGTTTTAGATGTAGATACAATTAATGAAACAAAAGTTTCTATTGATAAAAATAAGTCTATGCTAGAAGTTTGTGATGCATATAAGGTGTTTAACAAATCAGGAAATAAAGAAGATTTAAAAGTAGCCCTAAATCATATGAATATTGATATTAAAGAAGGAGAATTTGTAACAATCATTGGTGGAAATGGTTCAGGTAAATCAACATTCTTTAATTGTGTATCAGGCGTTTATATTCTTGATGATGGTAAAATCATAATTAATGGTTCTGATGTTACTAAAACAAAAGAATATAAAAGAGCTAAATATATCGGAAGAGTAGCCCAAGACCCTTATCAAGGAACAGCTCAAAATATGTCTATTCTTGAAAATATGTCAATTGCTTCAAGGCGAAATAGAAGAAAAACATTAAAATGGGGATTTGATAAGAAAGAGACAAAAGAATATAAGAAATTATTAAGTACCCTAAATTTAGGCCTAGAAAATAGAATAAACACTAAAATAGGATTACTTTCAGGTGGACAAAGACAAGCAGTAACGCTTCTTATGGCAACACTAAAAAGACCTGAATTACTATTCCTTGATGAGCACACCGCAGCCCTAGATCCTAAAACAGCTAAAACAGTTTTAGAACTTACAGAAAAAATTGTTGAAAAGAATAATCTTACAACAGTTATGGTAACGCACAACATGAAAGACGCAATTAGATATGGTAATAGATTATTAATGTTTAATAATGGTAAATGCATATATGATGTATCAGGTGAGGAGAAAAAGAATTTAACAGTTGAAGCACTTCTTAAAAAGTTTGAGAATGTAGAGTTTACTGATAAAGATATTTTAGGCTAACATTATGAGTGGTTTTTACCACTCATTTTTTTTAATTTTTAAAATATTGTTGAAATAAAAATTGTTATTTTATAAAATATTATTATATTATTTAGGAAGGTTGTGAATGGCTTAGGCTATAATATGTTAGAATTAAAATGTATAAAAGAAGATTTCTTTGGTAATGGATATGTAATATATAAAGATGAAGAAAGAAAAGTGCCAGGACTTATTGAAGGTGAGATTGGTATTTTTGAGCCTATTAAAAATGGAAAATATACAAATCTACATCTTTTAGATATTAAACATCCTTCAAAAGATAGAATAGATGTAGTTTGCCCTATCTATAAAGAATGTGGTGGTTGTCAATTCATGCATATGAATTACAATCATGAATTAAAAATAAAGACTAATTATGTAAAAGAACTTTTTAAAACTTCAAGAACACTTAAAATTAAAGATGTTATACCAATGGAATCTCCATATGACTATAGAGATAAGTGTCAAATGACATATAAACTATCTAAGACAAAAAAAGTTGTATGTGGATTTTATGAAGAAAAAAGCCATAAGGTTGTTCCTATACTAAACTGTAGAATTCAAAATCCTAAAGCTACAAAGATTGTAAATGGTATAAATTTAGCATTAACAAAAAATAAAATTGAACCATATGATGAAAGAAGTGGAAGAGGAATTATACGCCACGTTGTTATTAGAATTGCAGAATTTAGTGATGAAATAATGGTATCGCTTGTTACAAATGGTGAATTTTTCCCCGGTAGAAAAAATGTTGTAAATGATATTTTAAAACAAAAACTTGGAATTACAACTATTGTTCAAAATTTTAATGATAGAGAAACATCAATAGTTTTAGGTGAAAGAGAAAGAGTATTATACGGCCCTGGATTTATTTATGATTATATTGATGAATTTAAATTCAAATTATCATCAAAATCATTTTATCAAGTAAATCCTAAAGGAATGAAATTGTTATATAAAAATGCGATTGAAAAATTAAATATAAAGAAGAATGAAGTAGTACTTGATGCTTATAGCGGAGTAGGAACTATTGGTATTTTAATGTCTAAACTTGCAAGAGAAGTATATTCTGTAGAATTAAATAAAGATGCGTATAAGGATGCTATAATAAATGCAAAATTAAATAATATTAAAAATATTAAATTCTTTAATGATGATTCAACAAAATTTATTGTAGATCTTGCAAAAAATCATATAAAAATTGATCTTTTAGTGCTTGATCCTCCAAGAGAAGGTTCAACTAAAGAATTTATTAATGCAGTTGGTATGTTAAAGCCACATAAAGTTATTTACATATCATGTGAACCTAAATCACTACAAAGAGATTTATATGACTTTACTAAGAATGGATATCAAATGATTTCAATTGATCCTGTTGATATGTTTCCAAGAACTTCTAATTTAGAAAGCGTGTGTCTTTTAACTTTAAATGAAAAATTTTAATTAAACTAAGTGTAATAAAAAAATTACACTTTTTTAATCCAAAATATATTTTTTAAAGAAAGAGTGTATTAATATAAAATTTCTTAAGAATAAAAAGAAATGTTAATAGATGTTTTGAAAAAAGTAGAGATTACAACGTCTAACAAGAAGAGTATAATGTCTAAGCATTGAATATCAAATGTGCTTTTAACTATTTTATATGTCTTTTGTTTGTTAAATTAAATTAAATAACATATTAAATTTATTTAAGTTGAAAAAAATATGTAAAAATGTTAAATTAATTGTTATAAGAAATGAGGGATATATTATGTATAAAATTGGATTACTTGGATATGGAAAAATGGGAGGAGCTATTGTTTCTGGCTTGGTTGACTCTAAAAAATTTAAGAAAGAAGATATTTTGATTTATTCCCTAAATAAAGATGATATTTTAAAAGATGGTTTTACTGCGGCTTTAAGTGAAATTGAATTATATCGTAATGTAGAAACATTTATATTTGCAATTAAACCACAACAATTTGATGATGTAATTAATTTATTAAAAAATGAAAAAAAACATCCTAATTTATTAATTACAATAGCCGCAGGTATTACTATTTCTTATCTTGAAAAGAATTTAGGTGAAAACCTAAAAATAGTACGTGTTATGCCTAATCTTGGAGCTTCAATAAAAATGGCTGTTACAACAATGTCTTGTAATGAAAATGTTGATTTAAAATCACTAAATACTGCAAAAGAAATATTTTCATCAATTGGTTCTGTAACTCAGGT
Organism: Parabacteroides distasonis; assembly: GCA_963623875.1. GTDB lineage: Bacteria > Bacillota_I > Bacilli_A > Acholeplasmatales > Anaeroplasmataceae > UBA3206. The sequence continues at coordinate 23,396 of CAVFNL010000014.1, forward strand.
AGAAGAAGATAAAATAAATACGTTATTACCACTAAATGGATCATATCCTGCATATATTTGGTATTTTATTCGCTCGTTTGTACGTTATGCTACAAAAAATGGTGTTAAAGAAGAAGATGCTAGAAAAATGCTTGCGGACGCAACTATAGGTTGTGCTAAAATGCTAAATGATTCGAATAAAGATTTAGATACTTTAATAAATGATGTATGTTCTTATAAAGGAACTACAATTGAAGGCGTTTATGTTTTTGATGCTAAAAAACTTGATGATATTGTAGAAGAAGCTTCAGTTAAGTGTGCAAAAAGAAGTGAGGAACTTGCTAAATAAAAATAGTTTGATAAACTATACTTATTAACATATATATTTTATAAATAGGAGTACAAGTGGACGTTTTTAAATTTGTTTTATTTTGTAAATCCTTAAATTAAGGGAGAAATTTATGAAAAAAATATATTCTATTATATTTGTGATTACTATATTTTTTATAATAGGGCCAAATGTTAGTGCAAAATCATATTATCAAGAATATGGTAGAATATATACAAAAACATTTGTTGATGAAAATACTTTTGGTAATTCTACAAAAATTGATGAAGGAACATATGATAAAATAAAAAAAATAAAAGAAGATAATTATAAAAATTCTTACATAAATCTTGATAAATATCTTTATGTAGTGTACAGGTATGATAAAGTATCAAATGCTTGTGTATATCAATATAATAGTTACGAATATGTATCTAAAGGTAATGTTAAGGAAATAAGTTTTACAATTAATAAAACTGAAGCGACAACTTATGAAACAAGTATGGAACTTAGTATGAAAACTTCTATAAGTAAATCAAGTGAAGTTTTAGGAACCCTTGATTTTGCAAAAGTTACATTTTTAGAAGATACTTCCTTATCTACTGCTGTATCTAAAAAAATTAGAGTAGAAAAAAATTTTACTCACCAGACAGGACTTACAATAAAAGACACTCGATATGCAACAGATTCTGATAAATATTATGCTTACCAAGTAAGAGGTAATTTCATTGTCTATTTAGTAAAAGTATTTGAAATAAAGTATGATGCAGAAGTTAAAACAAAAAAGACAGCGTATGGAAAAAAATATAAAACATATAATTATACAGCATCTAAATTAGATGAAATTGGATATTTTATGAAATATGAATATATTGAAAATACAAGCGCGATTGGTTTTTATCCATATGAAATGATAAGTAATGGTGCTTATCATTATGCCGGTGAAAAAGTAGATAACATTGTTTATCTAGATTAGGAGTTACGTATGATTTTATTTGATAATGTAAATCTTAAATATGATAATGGAAGAGTAATAACTCATGTTTTAAAAAATATAAGTTTTAGATTACCATCAAATGGATTTATTGCGCTTGAGGGTAAAAGTGGTAGTGGTAAATCTACAATATTTAATTTGATTTCTTTAAGTATAAAAAAAACAAGTGGAAAAATAAAAGTATATGGCTATGATTATGATAGCATAGATGAGCAGGAAAAAAACCTTATAAAGAAAAAAATAGTAGGCTATATTTATCAAGACAACCAATTATTTAACAATCTTAGTGTAAAAGATAATATTGAAGTAATACTTGATGTTTCAGGTATTTTACTTGAAGATGCTAAAGAAGATATAGAAAAATATAGCAAATTATTAAAAATAGATAATTTAATGGATATAGAAGTATCTATGTTATCTGGTGGTGAAAAAGAAAGAGTCGCAATATTATTAACTATTATAAGAAAAACAAAAATAGTATTAGCTGATGAGCCAACTGCAGCATTAGATTTAGAGAATTCTTTATTAGTTATGGAGACACTAAAAGAATTATCTAAAGAAAGACTTGTTATCGTATCTTCACATGATGTAGAATTGCTTGAAAAATATAGTACTGATTACATAAAATTATCATATGGTGAAATAGAAGATATAAGTATAGATTCTAAAGAAGTAATAACATATGAGCCTATTGAAAACAAAAATACACTAAATAGTTTTAAACTATCTCATAAATTATTTTCAAGGCAACAAGTAAGAAAAGTTTTTTTCATAATAGCACAATCTATTGCGATGATATTTTTAGCAATAAGTTTGTTTAATATCTCTTTTAATGAACGAAGTTTTAGATATTATGCATATAAAAGTGAATGTGATTATTATGTAGTATTAAATTCTAAGAGTTTAGAATCAAATACACTTATTGAAAATAATGCTTTAAAAGAAAAATTAAAAACTACAAAATATTATTATAATTGTAATTTAATAACTAATTCTGATCTTGATGAGACACTTATAGGTTATAATAGTAAAGAAACATTAATATCAAATTATATAATAAATAATGATTTAAATGATAATGATGTTATCATTAGTGATTACGCTAAAGAACATCTTTCATATTTGCTTGAAAAAAAATATGACGATATGACAAATATAGTTGTAGATAATGAAATCACATTAAATATCTACAAGACAAAAGAAACTAATTACCATGATTATAAAAAATTAGATAATGAACAACAATATGGATATTTAAGATATGTTAATGATTGGTATAATAACATCGAATTAAATCAAAATACATTTAATTCATTAAGACACAGAAAAAAAGAATCATTTGAATATAATGGTGATACTTACAATTTTACAAAGCAATCTTTAATAGGTGATGGTAATATGGTTGTAGGAAATCGTCCTTTAAATGATAATGAAATTATGGTAAGTACTGGCGTAATATATAACTATTTTAATGTAGAATATAATCCAAATGAAAGCCTTGCGGTATATTTAAAAGATTATGTAGGAAAAGATATAACATTAAATATAAATAACAAATCATATACATTTAAAATATCAGGAATAATTTTAGGATATACAAATTATGGTGTATCATTAGATCTTGCATTTAATGATTCATTCTATGAAAATTTTAATTTTGTATATGAAGATAGAACAGTTGATAATGCATTTATGGCAGTTCGTCCTACATCTTATAATGAATATAAAAAGGTTGTAAAAAATGTTAAAAACAATAATTATTATCTATTAAATCCTCTAGATTCTGATGTAGATGAAATGGTAAGTGAAAGAAAAGCAGATATTAAGGTATCTATATACTTATTTACGGCAGCATTTGTATTAGAAATAAGTTTATTATATTTTATGAATTATTCTATATTTAAAAATAATAGAAGAAGTATAGGAGTACTTAAACATAACGGAATATCTAATAAAGATATTTTGAAATTAACATTATGCGATACTTCACTTCTAAATGTAGTTACAAGCCTTGTAGGAATTATAGCCTACATAATTTATGTTATACTGTATAGAAATATGTTAGAGTTTAATAGTGTTTATTTTGATGGTAGTATATTGCATTTTAATGTTTGGATTATATTATTATTTGTATTATTTATATTAGTGATTCATTTAGTTTTATTAATAATAAATTTAAGATACTTAAAAAAGATGGATAATAAGAAATTACTTTCAGAATATTAAAAAAGGTAGACTTAAAGAACTCAAAATGTTCAAAACTGTTTTTTTGTCCTCTCTAGTCCCTAAAATATT
>CAVFNL010000015.1:0-11398 GCA_963623875.1 Parabacteroides distasonis
ATTGGTTCATTTTTTCCTGACCAAACTGGTTTATTTTATCTTGACACTTTCAACACAAATCCTAAAATAAAGCCATGTACAATTGAACCTGTAAAATATGGTGCGGTGTAATTCTTTTCTTCATCATATTTAAAATCAAAATCATATTTACAATTAGGACATATTTTGTAATGTATGTCTACAATAGTACTGCAATGTGGACATATTTTTGCATAGAAGAAATTCTTTTCATAAGATCCATTGTAGTATGAATTAGTATTATTTTGTGTTTGATGTCTTTGTGTATCATAAATATATTTTTTGTCTTTATCTGACAATATTTGGTATGCTTCATTTATTTCTTTGAATTTTTCAGTCGCATTTTCTTCGGTTGAAACATCGGGATGATATTTTTTTGCAAGAGCACGATAAGCTTTTTTAATATCTTCATCAGTTGCGTTATCATCTACACCAAGTATTTTATAATAATCTTTCAAATTATCATCCTCCTTTTTTTATATTATCTATTATAAATCAATTTATTACAACATTTTTTTAATGTGAAATTATGTAAAAAAAAGATGCCAAAGCATCTTATTTTAAACTGCCATAAACAATAAGTAAGCAAGTCCATAATAAATAACAATTGCGATTAAATCATTTATTGTTGTAATAAATGGACCTGAAGCAACTGCTGGGTCTATTTTCATCTTAGAAAGTAAAATAGGTAGATATGAGCCAGTAAATGATGATAATACCATCGCTGAGAATAAAGCTGTACCAACGATACCTCCAGCTCTTAGGCATTCTAACCAACTAAAATCAGTATTTTGGTAAACATTAGTTTTAGTTAAACCTAGATATAACGTAATGAATATAACACCTATTACGCCAAGTATTAAACCATTTAGCACACCAATTTTAAATTCATGCCAAATAATTTTACGAGCATTCCTTTTATTTTCTTCATCATCAGAAATATAACGAATAGTTACAGCAAGTGATTGTGTTCCTACATTACCTGCCATATCTAAAACCATTGATTGAAACGCAACGATTGCAGGAAGAGCCGCAATTACTTTTTCAAATCTTCCTGTAACAGTTGATACAACAAGGCCTAGAAACATCAGTATAATAAGCCAAGGAAGACGTTTTTTAAGCGATTTAAGCAAAGACTCATCTATTTCATCTTCTTCAGATAAACCAGCTAATTTGGCATAGTCATCAGAGATTTCATCATCGACAACTTCTGTAATATCTGATGATGTAATAACTCCAACTAGCCTATTATCATCATTAAGAACAGGTATTACATCAAGGTCGTAATCCCTAATTCTATTAATAACATCTGATACTATTTCTTTATCATGTAAGAAAGGGGTATTTATTAAAATGATATCTTCAATATTAGAATCTTTTCTTGCACAAATTAAGTCTTTTAAATTTATCATTCCATACAACTTATTATCTTCAGTTACAACGAATATTTTATTAATATTATCATTTTCACCTGCTTGTTTGATAAGTTCTTTCATAGTATTTTTAATGTCATTACCATGAGTTACACTAATAAAATTTGTAGTCATTTTACTACCAATTTCATCATCATTATATGAATTGATAAGTTTAACATCTTCAGCAGATTCATTATCCATACGTTTAATGATTTGAAGTGCATCATCTTCATCTAATTCATCTAAAACATCTACCGCATCATCTACGTCCATTTGCTCAATAATATCAGCCGCTTGTTCGTAGTCTAATTCTTCAATGTATTCATCAACATTATCTAGATATGAGAAGACTTCCGATGCCATATCAACACCAATTATTTTATATAATTTTAAACGTTCTTCTTTAGATAAGTTAACAATTGCTTGGGCTATGTCATTTTCATGATAATCTGAAAGCTTTTCTTTCTTTTCTTCATTGCTTAAATCTGAATTTATTATTTTTTCTATTTGGGAAACGAAATCAATATTTTCCATTTTAAAAATCCTCCTTTTCTATAATTTTTTTAGCATAAACATTGTACCACAATAAAGTATTAAATGATACTTGTTTTTTGTAAAAAGCACAATATATTTTTTGTAAAAAAAAGGAATGCATAAGCATTCCTTTAATTATTATCTAGCAACTCTTCCTGAAGCGTCTCCACCAGCAAGTTTTTCAACTTCATCAACAGTAACTAAGTTGTAGTCACCATTAATAGTGTGCTTTAATGCAGATGCAGCAACAGCGAACTCTAAAGCTTCTCCTTGAGTAGCCTTAGTAATCATACCATAGATAAGTCCACCAGCGAATGAATCTCCTCCTCCAACACGGTCAACGATTGGATTTAATTCATATCTCTTTGATTGATAGAATTCTTCTCCATCATAGATAAGAGCTTTCCATCCATTAAATGTAGCACTGAATGATTCACGAAGTGTAGATACAACATATTTGAATCCGAATTCTTTCTTCATTGCTTTGAAAATTCCTTCATATCCTGCAGCATCAGTCTTACCAGCATTTACATCAGCATCTGGTTTGAATCCTAAACATAATTCAGCATCTTCTTCGTTTCCGATACATACATCAACATACTTCATTAATGGTTTCATTACAGAAATAGCCTTTTCTGAAGTCCATAATTTCTTACGGAAGTTTAAGTCAACTGAAACAATTACGTCATGCTTCTTAGCAGCCTTTAATGCAGCTTCTAGTACTAATGCAGATGCATCAGAGATAGCAGGTGTAATTCCTGACCAGTGGAACCAAGCAGCATCTTCGAAAATTGCATCAAAATCGAAATCAGATACAGATGCTTCTGCGATAGCTGAATGAGCACGGTCATAAACTACTGAAGAACCTCTCATTGAAGCTCCTGTTTCAGAATAGTATATTCCGATTCTTTCTCCACCACGAGCGATATGAGTAGTATCTACTCCATAACGGCGAAGTGAGTTTAGAGCAGCTTGACCAATTGGGTTAGCTGGTAATTTTGTTACAAATGTAGCAGGAAGCCCGTAGTTAGCAGCTGAAACAGCAACATTAGCTTCTCCTCCACCAAAAATAATATCGAATTGATTTGCTTGAACAAATCTTGTGTTAGCAGGTGTAGAAAGACGTAACATGATTTCTCCCATTGTTACTACTTTTTTAGATGCTTTTATAGTTAAATTTTTCATTATATTCTCCTTAAATAATTAGTCTTCTATTTTGATTTTTAAAACGGCTTTTTCAACTATTTCGTCGTTTGCTTTACATTTAGCTAAATGTACATCTTCTGGGTAAACTAATGCATACCCCTCTTCAAGTGTGAAGAATACTCCTCCATCACATGAATATTTAGTTACATCCTTTTCAACATTGTAAGGAGTTGTAACTTTTAAAGTAGGATTTGAAATATCTGTATACGCAAATACTTCTTTCCCCTTTAGAACTACTTGAAGATCCATATAGTTCTTATGATTTTCATAAAAACAATCTTGTAAATCTTTAGCAACATAAGTATCACGATTTAAGATAACATTATCACCATCAATGTGATATTTACCTTTTTCCATTGCTAAAACATCATTGTTTAAAAGAAAATCAATTGCAGTATCAATATTTTTAGATATTCCTTTATATCTATAAAGGTCTTTTAATTTACCAATAATCATTTTATTACTCCTATCTTTGAACTTCTGCAGTTCCATTTTGGTTCATAAAGTCTTCAATTTCATCAGCAGTTAATGTACAAGCATCACCATAAATAGTATGCTTTAACACTGATGTTGCTAAACCAAAGTTTACAGCGTAATTAGGGTCATCAAAATTCTTTAATAATCCATGAATTACACCAGATGCAAATGCATCTCCACCACCAATACGGTCATAAATCATAAATTTAATTGGCTCAGATAGATAGAATTTGTCGTTATGGTAAACATATCCTGCTAGTGAATTTTCAGTAGCAGAATATATAACTCTATCAGTACCAAACATATATTTTACACCATATTTTGCCATTAGTTTAGGGAAAACATTAGCACGTTTTTCATGCATAGTAGCATTCTCTAATCCTTCATCCAACGGAATACCAATAAGGGTATTAGCATCAAAGAAACTTCCGAATGTTACATCAACATATTTAATGATTTCTCTATACGCTGGAATAGCTTCTTCAATTGTCCAAAGCTTAGCACGATAGTTGAAATCAAACGATACAGGGATTCCATGTTCTTTACAATATTTAGCGCATGCAATTGCTACTACCTTTACTCTTTCATTAAGAGCAAGTGAAATACCAGAAACATGGAACCATGTCGCATCCTTAAATACTTCATCAAGATTAAACTCATCTAACTGAATACGTGTAATAGCACTATGCTTACGGTTATAAATAACCTTAGAAGCACGTCCACCAAATCCTGTTTCAAGGAAATAAATTCCCATTGTTGTTGAACCTCTTACAATGTAATCAGTGTTAACTCCGTGTTTTCTTAAATGCGAAATTGCACCATCACCAAGTTGGTTAGGCGGAAGCTTTGACATAAAATAAGTTTTATGCCCCATATGTGATAAAGCTATCGCAACGTTAGCTTCTCCACCACCATAGTTAGAAATAAATGAATTTGTTTGGTTTATAGTATAGTTATTAGGAGTAGATAATCTTAGCATTATTTCTCCAAATGTAATAATTTTCTCAGCCATTACAATCTCTCCATTTTAATGTAATAAATTACTTAGCGTTTTTAGCTTCAACTGCTGCCTTATATTCAGCAATAAACTTCTTAGCTGTTTCAGTAACTAATGCATAGTCACCTTTCTTAGCTCCAGCAGTTAATGATGAACCAGCAGATACAGCTACAACTCCAGCCTTAACCCAGTCCTTAATGTTTTCTAAAGAAACTCCTCCAGATGGCATTAAGTTAGCATAAGGAAGTGGTCCATGAACATCCTTAATAAATGTAGGTCCTAGGATATCTCCTGGGAATACTTTAATTACTTCTGATCCATATTCCATAGCTGTAACAATTTCCTTAATTGTTTGAGTTCCTGGAACATATGGAATTTGATATCTATTAGCAAGTTTTGCTACTTCAGGATTGAATGAAGGTGCAACAATGAATTTAGCTCCAGCTTCAATAGCTCCCTTTGCAGTTTCAGGGTCAAGAACAGATCCAGCTCCGATAACTACATCCTTACGAGTACCATATTTTGCATCTAATTGCTCAATAATGCTACGAGCTCCTGGTACAGTGTAAGTTAATTCGATAGCAGAAACTCCACCTTCGATACAAGCGTCAGCAATCTTAATTGCTTGTTCTTGGCTGTTTCCTCTAACAACAGCAACTACACCAATGTTAGCAATTTGGTTTAAAATGTCAATTCTTTTCATTTTATAAATTTCCTCTTTCTGTAAATATAATAAACTTACAACTTTTATTATAAGTTTAAACTTATTTTTTGTCAATTATATTTACATATAATGCCTTTTTGAAATACAAAAAAAGACCTTATCAAATATATGACAAAGTCTTATAATTTTTAATCTCTAAATTCAAATTCCATATCAAGAACTCGAACAATATCGCCATCTTTACATCCAGCTTTACGAAGGGCGTCATCAACACCAAAACTTCTTAATTGACGTGTAAATCTAATTACGGCAGATTCTTGATTAAAATTAATCATCGCAACAATTCTTTCAAGTGGTTTTCCTGTTACTAAATATCTACCTGCATCATCCTTTGAAATTTCAAACATTTTTTCTTTTTCATGAAATGTATAATTTACAATTTCATCAGTTTCATCATCTTCTACTAAACTAAACTCTTCTGTTACAGCTAAAGTATCTGCAATTTTATATAATAGTGGCTCAAGATTTTGATGTGTATATGCAGATATTTCATATACTATTAGCTCAGGATATTTTTCTTTAAATTTCTTTAAATTTTCTTCTGCACCTTCTAAATCCATTTTGTTTGCAGCCACAATCATGGGACGTTTCATAAGGTTCATTTTGTATGTTTTTAATTCTTGATTAATTTTTTCATAATCTTCAATAGGATCTCTTCCTTCACTTCCTGCCATATCTATTACATGTACTATAACCTTACATCTTTCAATATGACGTAAAAATTGAAGACCTAGACCTAAACCTTGTGATGCACCTTCAATAATTCCTGGCAAGTCAGCCATAACAAATGAACGTTCATCTGGAAGTCTTACCATACCTAGATTTGGCACTATAGTTGTAAAATGATATGCAGCAACTTTCGCTTTTGCAGCTGAACAAGCGTTAATTAATGTTGATTTTCCTACTGAAGGGAATCCTACAAGTCCGCAATCCGCAAGAACTTTTAATTCACATCTGATAAAGCGTCTTTCACCTGGTTCACCTTGTTCTGAAAAATCAGGACATTTATTAATTCCTGTCGCAAAAGCCATATTTCCACGACCTCCACGACCACCTTTTGCAATTATTGCAGTTTGTCCAGGCTTAGTTATATCTGTAATTACTTCATTGGTATCATCATCTATTACAGTAGTTCCTAGTGGTACTTCAATAATAGTATCCATAGCACTAGCGCCATACATACCTTTATTTTTACCATTTTCTCCGTTGTTACCTTTAACAACCTTCATATATTTTAAATCTAGTAATGTAGAAAGTCCTGAATTACCTTTAAAAACAATGTCTCCACCTTTTCCACCAGATCCACCATATGGACCACCCATTTCTACTTTTAATTCACGGCGGTATGCAACAATACCATTTCCACCCTTACCAGCATTTACTTCTATTTTTACTGAATCAAGAAACATATATAGTCCTCCTCTCTTTTTTTAAAAAAAAGATACCCAACAAAGTGGGTATCATAGTTTATTATTCTGCTGAGTATACAGAAACTTGCTTTTTGTCGCGTCCAACACGTTCAAACTTAACAACACCTGTTGTCTTAGCAAATAATGTATCGTCTCCACCACGTCCAACATTGTTACCTGGAAGAACCTTAGTTCCTCTTTGACGATATAAAATTGAACCAGCAGTTACAACTTCACCATCAGAAGCCTTAGCACCTAATCTCTTAGCGTGAGAATCACGTCCGTTCTTAGTAGATCCAACTCCCTTTTTAGAAGCGAATAATTGAATATTTAAAGCTAACATAAAAGCACCTCCTACTTTATTTTTTTTATATGTTTAGGAAATTGACTTTCCAAATTATTTAATGTAAATTCTAATACTTCTAGAATTTTAACTGCATTTTTATATTTCTTATCTACTTCAAAATAAGCATATCCCTCATCTAATTTAATATTAGATAAATTGTAACTAGGCTCTAACAACTCAATTGAATTTCTAGTCATATAAATCGCAGTTGAAATTGAGGCACAAACAATATCTTCACCGCTTTTGGCAAAGCCTGCATGTCCACTAATTTCAAATATATATAGATTTAAAGTTTCCTTTATACTATATTTTGTCATATACTATTAAGCATTGATTGCTTCAACAGTTAACTTTGTATAAGATTGACGATGACCTTTTTTGTTATGTTCTTTCTTCTTAGGTTTATACTTGAAGATAATTATCTTCTTTCCACGTCCTTGTTTTTCAACTTTTGCAGTTACTGTAGCACCATTTACATATGGAGCACCTGCTTGTCCGTTAACATATAAAACCTTATCGAAAGTAACTGTGTCACCTTCAGAAGCTTCAAGTTTTTCAACGTATAAAGTAGTTCCTACTTCAACTTTGTATTGCTTTCCACCAGTTTCTAAAATTGCATACATGTCGTTACACCTCCTGATATTTTTAAGACTCACTATTAAGGTAATTATTTCTAATTTTTATAACCTTTTCTATGTGGTGCATGTTACAACCTCAAAAATTATATATTATTTATTCAAATATGTCAATAAATCTTAAAAAATTAATTGAAAAAAAATTCTTTTCTTGCTTCAAATTCCTTTTTAACAAGTTTTAATATTTCTGTATCCCTTTCAAGAAAACGTTCTTTTGGTGAATATTCAATACTACGCATTCTTGCTTCATTAGTTTCTATAGCATCATCTATAGATACAAATCTTCTTTCACTCATATCATATATTTCAGACTCTGTTGGCATAATATCTAATAATTCACCTTTACGTTTACATATAAAGCAAAATGATTTTTGCAACCATATTGCATTATTATCACTTAAACGAATAGAACGCCATTTATCTATATATAATCCATATCTTTTGATGTATTTATTATCGATAATAATTCCTACTTCTTCTAACGTTTCTCTTTTTAGTGCATCAATAATTGTTTCACCCTTATTTACTCCTCCACCTGGAAGCTTATAAAAATTATTTCTTTTTGAATATGATAGATAAATTTTACCATCTTCAACAATAATAGCTCTTACACCAATACGTTTTATTATTCTATAATTTCTTCTATAATCTCTTTTATCATTTTTACCAAGTAATCTCATTATATTATCCTTCAATTAATTTTGTATCTTTTTCTGATTTATCTTTTTTATTTTTACTAAAAAAATGTACTATTTTTTTAGGAATAAAAGTGAAAGTATCCGCAATTATTTGAGGGATAAGTTTCAATGATTCTTTCCATGCTTGACTTCTAATATCTTCTTTTGTGATAACTGAACCATCTTTAAATAAATATTTTCTTGTAACAACACCTATTCTTATAGTTAAAAGTCCATTAGCTACACCTTGAGTAATAGATGACATAACAGGTTTAATAAAAGGAATTTCATTTAATGGTCCTAAAACCGACTGTGGCAAAATATCATCTACAGTAAGTGATTGTAGCCCGTCTGCAATAATCGCTGTACCAAATACTTTTACAGATAATTTAGATAAATTTTTATAAGATGGTCTAAATCCACATTTTTCAACTAAATTTTTTATTAATCTTAAATTAACCGCATAAACTGTAAACATATCAACCCTAGCATTTTGCGATATAGCAGTAGATATCATTACGGTTTTAGCATGAGCTATAATTACATCGTTTAATTGCTTTTTTATTTCTTTTTCAAAAACAATTTGTAAATTCATTTTAAGCTCTATAACATTTTTATAATTCGTAAGAAGCATTGTATCTTCTTCATTTAAATCATTATTTTTACAAATATTTTTTGCTACTTTCTTATACAAAGAATCATATTTTTTAGAATCCGCATCAAATGTTGTAATAATTGACAAATCAGGTGATGTTAAAATAATTCTAATAGGATTTATTAATAAAAGCCACAATAATAAAACTACAATTATATAAAACATCCATTCTATATATTTACCATATTTACCTAAATCTCTAAATTTTTCTCCAACATTAATTACACTAGAAACAACAAATAAAAGTAAAACTAAAATACACCCAATACCTGCAACATACCATATTGGGGAATATTTATGCTTTTTTGGCGCAATTTTCTTCATTTATAGCCTCACCTCTTTTTTCTCTTCTGATTTTAAATAATAATGTAATAAAAATAAACAGTGCTATACCATAGAATATTAACGCAACTATATATTGTGTTAATTCTTCTTTATAAATACATGATATCATAACAATCGAAGCCATGTACTTTAATGAATCAACAAATAATTGATTCAATTTATTTATTGACATAAAAAGTCTTATAATTGGAAATAGTAAATATAAAACGCCCATAATAAAAATTGCCACATTATAGTTGTAAAACTTTATTGAAATAATTCCAATAAAAAGTGCAAACACACCTTCAACCAAATCTAATGTGTATTCTTTGATAGGCGTATTGGCCTTATTAAGCATTGTAAGTTTTATAATACCTGCAAGTGTTACAAGACTACCTATAATATATAGTGAAGGTTTTATAAGCTTATAACCTAAAGTCAAATATATTGTCCCAAAAATTAAAAATATTAACATTGATATACTTCTTTTAGACGTAAATAGTGTTTTCATATTTTTACCTCAAACTGATTATACCATAAAAGCATATATATGAAATTTATTTTTTTAAAAAAGGACACAATAAATCATCTAGTTTCAATTTATTATGTCCTTTATGTTTTTATTTTAAAAAGTTTTTAATCGCAAGAGCAGTCATAGCTCCATCAGATGCGGCTTTTACAACTTGTAGAAGTCCACCTACTACATCCCCAGCCGCAAACACTCCTTTTATATTAGTCATATAGTTTTTATCTACTACAATATTTGAATTAGAATCTATTTCAATTCCTATGTGATTTGCAAAATCTAGTGCATTTGCAGTTCCTATTGCAACAAACAATCCATCAAGAGGATATGTGTTTGTATCCGTTTTGATACCTTCAAATTTGGAATTTCCATAAACTTCAGTAATTTTATCTAAAACAGCATTTTCTATATTAGAATTATTTCCATTAGTAAATACTGTTATATCTTTTGTGAAACGTTTTAACACTTCTATTTCAGCTTCCATATAAGCACCGGATCCAATAATACCTATTTTTTTATTTCTAAAGAAGAATCCATCACATGTAGCACACATTGATATTCCATTCCCTAAAAATTTTTGTGCACCCTTAATCAAAAGTTTTTGTCTAGATTTTCCAGTCGCAATCACAATAGTTTTAGCATTATATGTATTTTTAGTTGTTGTAACCTTCATAGAATCATAAGGATCAATAGCTGTTACTTCTTCTTCAACTACATCTATTTCAAGTTCTTTTGCTTGCATTATCCCTAAAGCAAATAAATCTTTACCAGAAATACTTTTTATACCATAATAATTTTCTATTGTAGCATTTTCCAATGCACCAACACCATTATGTATTACAAGTGGTGTTAAATTATATCTCTTTAAATATATTGCAGCACTAATACCTGCTGGACCAGCACCAATAATTATTGAATCATAAATTTTATTCATTATATAAACTCCATATCTTATTTTTAGGAATAAATCCCATCACTTTTTTTACAACTTTTCCATTTTTAATTAGCACCAAAGAAGGAACAGTTGTTATACCATATTTTTTATAAATATCTTCATGCTCTAAAATATCAATCTTAACGCACATAAAATTTCGATTTGCATCAAGTTCTAATAAATAATTAGAAATCATTTGGCATGGAATACAGTCTTGACGATAAAAATCTACTAAAATTTTATCAAATTTATTTATTTCTTCAAAAAAATTATCTAAACCATCAAATATCATATAAAAACCTCATTAGTATTTTATCAAATTATTAATAAAAATCCATTAAATTGCATATTTTTTAAAAATAATTCTTGACACCAAAACTTCTATCATTTATAATTATGAACGTGATGTAAATCATAGAAAAAAATATTCCAATAGCATATGGCGTATATAATTATTTATCTTATATATGCAGGTGTAGTTTAATGGTAGAACCTCAGCCTTCCAAGCTGACTACGAGGGT
>CAVFNL010000016.1:0-51472 GCA_963623875.1 Parabacteroides distasonis
ACAATTGGTTCATTTTTTCCTGACCAAACTGGTTTATTTTATCTTGACACTTTCACTATAATATGTTTTAGCAGTTATTTACATCCAACGCTATAGCAAAAAGTATTACTAAAAGTTCGTTTCTTTTTGTCATCACATCCATTATATATTTATTTAAAAGGCGTATTACTTCTTTTCATATGTACGCAATATAATAAAAGATTTTGTTTGAATTAATTTTTAAATCCCCACCTCTTAATTAATTTTAACATGGAAGTGGGGATTTTAATATATATTTATTCTTTAGAATCTCTTAAAGTTTTAACATCGATAGTTTTTACATCCATGTATAACTTTTCAAGATTGTAATGTTCTCTTTCTTCTTTTGTGAAAACGTGAACTAATACATCGTGACAGTCAACAACAACCCAAGTTGTGTTTTTTCCTTCGATGTGTCTTATATCAAATCCTGCTTCTTTAAGTTCATCTTCAATGTAGTCACAAACAGATGCTGCTTGTCTTAAAGATGATACTGTCGCAATAATCACATTATCAAAAAGTGGTGATATTCCTTCCATATCATAAATTACGATATCTTCACTTTTAACTCTATCTAGGGCACGAATAATTGTTTTTAACATTTGTTTAATTTCTCCTTAATTTCTTCTTCTAATTTTAATTGATTTGGATGTAATTGCATATCATTTATATGTTTTTTTGTTGATTCTATAGAATATATTATAGCCTCATCAATACCTTTTTCAAAAAGGATTTTTCTACATTCTATTGAATCACTATATTCTCTTGTCATTTCAGTGAAATCAGATATAAATACAATACGCTCTAGAAGTGACATCCCACATCTTCCTACCACGTGATTTCGTATTGCGTTTAAAATATCAATATCTTCTATCATAAATTTTTCTTTTGCATAATATTCTGATAGATATGCATGTAAAAGACATGGATATTCTATACATTCTTTTCTATCTTTTTCATTTAAAAGTAAAATATTTGTATCATATTTTGCATAGTCATGAAGAAGGGACGCAATTTTAGCTTTTAATATATCGCATCCATATTTTTTTGCTAAAACCTCTGACATATCTACAACGCCTAATATATGTTTATATCTTTTTTCGTGGTCCTTTAAATGATTTTTAACTTCTTCTTTTATCTCATTAAATCTTTCTTCCGATAATTCCATTCCTTAACACCACATCTATACCTTCTAACATTAATACTTTGATTGTTGTAGATTTATTAAAGCTTATAAAGCCTAAACCTGATATATATAATTCATTCTTTTCTTTTGATATTTTATATTCTTTACAAACATATTTAATATTTTTGATTTCTTCTTTAGAAGGTGGATTTAGCATTTCACCTAAATGTTTTTCCATAAACTCTTCTATGCTTTTAGATTTTGTTCTATGAAGTAAAAGCTTATCAGAAAAATAACATGTGACACTTAAATCTTTAACTCCTTTTATATCTAACGCTATAAGACCTGATATAAATAGTTTGTTATCTTCAAATATTTGATAATTAATAGGCTTTATTTCTTTTGTAGGCACAATCATACTATATGATTTAGGCATTAGTTTGTTTAAAATATTTCCTTCATTTATTAATCCAGGTGTATCAATAAATGCTTTATTATCATTAAAGAACGGAATATTTATTAAATCTAGAGTTGTTCCTGGTATATTTGATGTTGAAATAAGATCTGTCGTTCTTGCACTAAATCTTTTAAGAAGTGCATTTATAAGACTTGATTTTCCGACATTTGCGCATCCAACAAAATATACATCTCTATCATTTCTAAAAAGATCAATTGTGTTCATTAAATCATCTAAAAAATATCCTTTTTTAGATGATACTACATGTGCCGCAAGTATTTTAAAAAATTGTTTTTGACTTTCTTTTAGAATAAAATCAACAATCTTATATACATTTGTAGATTTAGGTAACAAATCATACTTGTTTGCGACAACTATTACATTTTTATCTCTTAAATAATCAATAATTTTAGGAATAAATGTTGCGCTAAAATCAAACACATCTACAACTAGCACAACAAGCGCATTCTTTTTAAGCGCACCTGTCAAAATATTATCATATTCTTCATTTTTAGCAAGTATTTTAGGCATCTCGTTGTAATGCATCAATCTATAACAACGAAGACAATAATCATTATCTAAATTTTTAACAAATCCTTTTTTGTCTATATATTCATTTTGAAGAACAGACCCACAACCTACACATTTTTTATTTAGCAATTTTTTCACCTACATATCTTTTTAATTTTTGTTCATATAAATCATTATGCTTTTTTTCTATACGTTTTAATATTTTATTTTCAAGTCTTCTATTAAATCTTGTAGTCCAAATTTCAGTTTTAGGATCAATATTTTTTACCATAATAGTATATAAACCATACTTTTTAGATGCATATTGATCTGTTAAAAGTTGATCTCCTATTTCTACAATTTCTTCTTTTTTAAAATTATAATTATATTCTTTTATCGCTAATTTATGAGCCTTTCTAAGACCCATTGTAAAAGGTTTTTTAGCAGACGCAACAAATAGAACCCCTAAAGCATCCGCAAATTTCTTAACCCTTTTTTTATGATTATTAGAACATAAAACAATCTTAAATCCCATTTGTTCTAAACGATTCTTTAATTCTTTAAGTTCATTATTAGGAATTTCTTCTTTATATGATATTAAAGTATTATCTAAATCAGATATAATAAGTCGTTTGCCTTCATTATATAATTTTTCAAAATTTATATCATATACTGTAGTTTCATATTCATTTGGTATAAATTTTTTTAAGTTTACGAAATACTCTATCATAATTTCTCCTATTTTATAATATTAAATGTGTTTGGCATTTTAGCATTTAATTCTATTTTTTTATTTTTAAAAGGATGTTTGAACGTAAGGCGTGATGCATGCAGTGCCAGTCTTTTAATAACCAAAGATTGTCCATCTCCATACTTAGTATCTCCAAGAATAGGATGTCCTAAACTTTTTAATACAACTCTTATTTGGTTTTTTCTACCTGTTTCTATTACAACACGTAAAAGTGAATTTTTATTGTCAGTTTTTAAAACCTCATAATTAGTAATAGATAACTTACCATCTTTTCCTTTTGCAACATACACCATGTTGTTTTTATCTTCTAAAAGATTACATAATATTCTATCACTCTTCTTTTCCATAACACCTTTAACAACAGCTATATATTCTCTTAGTTCAACAAAATCATTCCATTCTAATCTTAACTTTGATTGAATATATGGATTTTTAGCAAAAACAAGCACACCAGATGTCTCTTTATCTATTCTATGAATTACAAAAGGACGTTCACCTTTACCATTCATTTTTAAATATTCTGATACATAAAGATAACATGATTCCTTCTCTTTTTCAGTTTCAACAGATAATACTCCTTCAGGTTTATTAATCGCAATAAAATCTTCATCTTCATATATTATATCTATTTTAGGTTTTTCTACTCTATTTTTCTTAACAATTTTTTTAATAGGTCCTTCTACACTATATTTAGATATCGCAACTTCATCTTCTTTTGCAAGTACTAAATTAAATTGTCTTTCAGGTACACCATTTACCAAAACTTGATTTTTTGCAAGTAATGTTTTACATACATTTCTTGAAGTATTCATTTTTAAAAGTAAAAAATCAAGAAGATATGTAGTTTCTTTTACTTTAAATGTATTAGTATATATAATCTTTTTTTGTTCTTTTTTATTATCTTTTTCATCAAAGTGCTTAACGCTATGTCTTGCCATAAATACCTCGTCTATAATTTATAAAAAAAGTGCCATTAAGGCACTAATTATATTACTTGTTTAAAACTGAATTGATAAGTACTTTAGATTCTTTTCCACTTTCAGAAACAACAGTAACAGTATCACCTTTTTTAGCACCCATTAATGCTTTCCCTAGAGGTGATTCAGATGAAATCTTTCCGTTGATTGGGTCAGCTTCGATAGTTCCTACAATCGCGAAATCAAAAGTCTTATCTAAATCAACATATGTAATATTTACGTTCTTTCCAATTGATACCTTCTTTGATTTATCAACTTCAATAATCTTATGATATTTCTTTATATTTTCAAGTTCGTTTAATCTAGCATTAAGACGAGCTTGTTCATCTCTTGCGGCATCGTAATCAGCATTTTCTGATAAGTCTCCTTGAGATCTTGCGTCTGCTAGCGCTTGTACGTTTGCAGGTATTAGTTCATCTTTTAATTTTCTATATTCTTCTTCAATTTTTTCATAACCTTCTGCAGTTATTTCAATAATCTTCTTCTCAGACATGGTATATTCCTCCGTACTCAATATTTTATATTATACATTACTTTTTTTAAAAATCAAACATTTATTATTCAAATTACGTTTTAAATTAATCTAATCATTTATTTTTAACAATTCTATTTTAGATGTATGCTTTAAACTCTTACTGTCATATGCTATTCCTACAAGCATTACATCGCCACTATAACGGCCAAGTACATCTTCTTTATTCTTATTAAATGGTCCTGTAAGTTCATTATGATTTTCATCAAATGTTTTATTAATAAATTTTGTATTCCCTTTTAATGTTTCTTG
Organism: Parabacteroides distasonis; assembly: GCA_963623875.1. Taxonomy (GTDB): domain Bacteria; phylum Bacillota_I; class Bacilli_A; order Acholeplasmatales; family Anaeroplasmataceae; genus UBA3206. Next base: position 4,624 of record CAVFNL010000016.1, read on the forward strand.
GTATGATATATCTGCTGATATATATAATTTATCAAATAATTCTTTTGAATAATATGCATTAAGCATTGATAAGGCCATGTTTTTTTCCAAAACGGCGTGGACGTGTGATGCACATAAATCTATCGTTTGTTTGCATTAAAGATTTATCTATAAATATCTTTGAATTTAAAGCAAATTAAAAGCTTCATTAGGTTGATTTATATAAAAACTCATAATATCACACCTTCTTACTATTTTTATTTTAACACTATATTATAGATATAGCCATTTAAAATTATTCTTTTATTTTATAATTCTATCTCAAATGCTATATTTCCTCTTTCATAAGGAAATATTTTTTTATCAACTGGTATTTCATAAAATCCTTTTTTTAAATACAAATGCATTGCGGCTTCACATTTAGTATTTGTGACAAGAATTATTCTTTTTCCACCCGCATTCCTTACATATGCAAGTGCGTAATCTAAAATCATTCCACCAGCGCCATTTGACCTATATTTCTTGCTGGTCGCAAATTTTTCTATTTCATAAAGACTTTCACTTTTTTTAGTTATAAGCATAGTAGATACAGCATTTAGACTATCATCAAGCGCAAATAATATTTCTGAACCATTTTTTATTTGTTCTTCAATAGAATTAAGTGTTTTAATATCATTTTCCTCAACTTTAAACATTTCATTTATCCATGCAAGATTCATTTCTATAAAATCTTTTTTATATTTTTTATCATAAGTAATTATTTTCATTATATAACATCCTTATATTTAAGCATTCTTAATTCATGTTGTAATTTTTTAGCATTTGGAAGAACTTCTTCAAAAATTTTATAAAAATTCTTCTGATGCCCTAAAACTTTTAAATGGCATAATTCATGACATATCACTACATCAATATATTTTTTTGGCATCTTCATACACATACCTGATATTACTATAAGATTTAATTTAGGATAGCATTTACCGTAAAATGATGTAGTATATTTAAATTCTAATCTAGGCTTTTTTAGATTATATTTTTCAAACTTTGCAAAAATTTGATCAAATACCTGCACAACATATTCTTTAATCATTTCAACATAAAATTTCTTTATAATTTTTGGTTTTAATGTCTTTGATATATATTCTATATGCATAGAATCTTCTGTTATAAAAAGTTTATTACTTACTCCACTATTTTCAATAATATTTAATGTTCTTCCTAAATAATGCATTGTATTTGAAGGCTCTTTATAACTATCTATAGCTTTTTTGATTTTTTTATAATTTTTTAAAAACAAATCCTCTATATCACTATCACTAAGTATTATGGGCGTTGTAAGTCTAAATGTATTATTTCCTAGATATTTAATATATAATCCCCTATTATATGGTTTATGTAAAACTTCTACATATATTAATAAATCTAGTACTTTAATCTTCATATATTCTTATCATATCATATTCATTAAGTTTTGTGTCACACTTGAAATGAATGATATCTCCTGGATGTCTTGATGCGTCTAAAATATTTTCATCTTTATCATAAATCTCTTCGATTTTTATTACTTTTTGTAATTTTGGCCCGAATAGTTCGATATATGAATGTGGCTTAAAGAAGTTTCTTGATTCAATATATGCCATATTCGTTTTTGTATCATATGATTTTACAATACCACAAAATGACTGTGATACATCTTCTGATCTTTTATTATATAATTGTTCATTTATTGTAACATCGCCTATTAAGAAACCATGGGAAGTTTCTCTATTTTCAGCTTTTTTGATTTCTTTTTCATAAAAATTATAATTGATATTTTCGTTTCCACTATAAATATCATCTATTATCATACGATATGCTTTTACAACTGTCGCGATATAATGAAGTGATTTCATTCTTCCTTCAATTTTAAAAGAATTTGCGCCACTTAAAATTAAATCTTTTACCTCGTTTATTGCGCATAAATCCTTTGAAGATATTTGAAAATATTCATCATCATTTATTTTGTTATTATCAACTATAAGATCATAGTTCCATCTACAAGAATGAGCACATCCACCTCTATTTGCGTCTCTATTAGTCATATTGTTAGATAACATACATCTTCCACTATATGATACACACATACCTCCATGGATGAATACTTCAATATCAGCTTTAGCATTATTTTTGATTTCTTTTATTTGCGCAACTGATAATTCACGTCCTAAAACCACTCTATCTGCGCCCATAGATTCCCAGAATCTTACAGCTTCTATATTAGTTGTAGTTTCTTGCGTTGAAACATGCGCTTCCATTTTAGTATTTGCTTTAACCATTTTTAAAATATAGATAGATGCACAAATTATCGCATCTACACCGCATTCTTCAAGTTTTAATAAATGCTCTATCAATCCTTCCATATCACCCTCATGAGGTAATATGTTACATGTTACATGTATTTTTGCGTTATGTTTGTGTGCAAATTCGCATCCTTCTTTTATATCTTCATAAGAGAAATTTGAAGCTCTAGATCGTAGGCTAAATTTTTTTGCGCCAATAAATACTGCGTCTGCACCATACATTACCGCAATTTTTAATTTTTCTAAATCACCAGCAGGAGCTAATAATTCTACTTTATTCATTTAAACTCCTCCTTTTTATACACGGTATCTTGATACATAAATCCATCTTCAATCATAAACATTTCATTTAGATAATCTAGTGCCATATCTTGATCTATAAGACTATGTAGCACATCATGGAATAGTTTTAAGGCATCGTTGAAATCAGCTTCATCCATATATAGGGAATCCACAAACATATAATCAACATCTTTAATCTTATCTATTTCTCTTAAATAAGATAAAACATAAGATCTATAGATAATAGTACCATATTTATTTTCATCAATATGATATATATCATCTCTTGTTTCTTCTTTTATGAATGTATTATCTCTTTTAAAATCACATTCTATATTTTTATGTTCTAAAAATAATGATATCAACTTTCTTTTCGAATAAAACATTTGATGATATCCAAATATTTTAAGCCATACTTTACCTTGTTTCTTATCTGTGATTGTTTTAATATCATCTAAAGGTATTTCATTAGATAAGCCTACAGCATCAAGTCCTAAGTCTAAATAAAGGTTTGCGTCAAAAGAATTTGTAACAAGTGTTTTAGGGTCATATATTCCCATTTTTTCAATGCCATCTTCTTTTAAGATTTGATGTACTCCAATATCTGTATATAAAAATAATACATTTTTATTTTTATATTTTAAAATAAATTCTTTAAGTCCATCTAAATCCTTATCTTCTACAATAAATGAGATATCTAATATTACTTTTTTATTACATTCATTTTGGTATTTTAAAATATTTTCTATTTCCTCATCTTTTAAAATAGGATTATACGCTGTTGAGTAGTTTGTAGAAATCAACACTCCATCGCATAAATTTCTTATTTCCATAAAATGAGAAAATGATTTAATAGACGCAATAATCAATTAAATCATCTCCTTTTCTTTTATTTTAAAAATTTAGCCTGCCCACGGCCTTTTCCTTTACCTTTTGAATAAGATTGTGAGCCTGCAAAATTTTGTGGCATTTTACCACTCTTAACATCTGCTTGCATCTTCTTCATATCAGCTTCAGTCATACCAGCCATTTGCTTTGCGGCTTTCTTTTGAGCCTCAAGCATTTGTCTAAGCTTATTTACTTCCATAACAGTTCTTCCTGAACCTTTAGCAATTCTTTCACGACGTTTTGCGGAAGAATCAATTAATTGTGGATTTTTTCTTTCTTCTTCTGTCATAGAATTAATAATAACTGTTATAAAATCTAATTGTTTATCATCAACATTTTTAGCAGCTTCTCTTACTTGTTTCATACCTGGTAAGAATCCTAAGATTTTTGATAATGAACCCATACGTTTAATCATCTTCATTTGCTTCAATAGATCGTTATAATTAAACTTATCACTCATCATCTTCTCTGCCATACCCATCATTTCATCTTCATCAATATTTTCAGTTACTGTGTCAATTAATGATAGTACATCACCCATTCCAAGAATTCTATCCGCAAGTCTATCTGGGTAGAAGATTTCAATTGCATCAAGTTTTTCACCTGTACATGATATCTTAATAGGTACTCCTGTAATAGCTTTTACAGATAATGCAGCTCCTCCACGAGTATCACCATCAAGTTTTGTAAGAACAACTCCTGTAACACTTAATTTTTCATTAAATGCTTGGGCAACATTAACTGCATCTTGTCCTGTCATAGCATCTACTGTAAGCAAAATTTCATCTGGATGACATAATTCTTTAATATCAACTAACTCATCCATTAATTCCATATCAATATGAAGACGTCCAGCAGTATCTATTATTACAAGATCACATCCTGCCTCACTAGCTTTTTTAAGACCTTCTTTTACAATCTTTACTGCTTTTTCTTTAGTACCCATTTCAAAATATGGAACATTGATTTGTTTTGCGATTTGAACTAATTGATCAACTGCGGCTGGACGATAAATATCGGCCGCAATTAAAAATGGCTTTTTTGCGAATTTCTTACGACAAAAAGACGCAAGCTTACCTACAGTCGTAGTTTTACCTGCTCCTTGAAGACCAGCCATCATGAAAATAGTCATTCCATCTTTTTTAAAATTTAATTCAGAAACTTCAGATCCTAATGTTTTTCTTAATTGTTCACGAACAACTTTTACTACTTGTTCTCCTGGATTTAATCCTTTTAAGATTTTTTCTCCTAAAGCTTCTTCCTTAACGTTTTGAAGGAAAGTTTTAACAACTTTATAGTTTACATCGGCTTCTAGTAAAGATAACCTTACCTCTCTTAACATTTCTTCGATGTCTTTTTCATTAAGTTTTCCACGTCCTGTCATACGGCGCATTGCCATTTGAAGACGACTAGATAATGAATCAAAAGCCATAATTTCACTCCTCTATAATTTCTTTTATTTTATCTAATACATCACTTTTATTCGCATCAATAGCATTTAAAATTTTAATATTTTTTTCATTTATCTTTAATATTTTTTCATAATCTAAAATATTTTGTTCAACTTTCTTTAGATTATCATACACAGCATTGCGAGAAACATTATAGTTTAAAGCAATTTCAGATAAAGATAAATCGCTATAATAATAATCCATAAAATAATTTCTTTGTTTTTCAGTTAATAATCCTTTATAAATATCAAATAAGTTTATTAACTCTTCTCTTCTTAAAATATCCATTATTCAAAGAAATCTGCAAATAGACCATATAGATATTGTTCAATATCAAAAGGTTCTAAATCGTCTAAATGCTCTCCTAATCCAATATATTTAATAGGAATTCCAAGCTCATTACGTATCGCAAGCACAATTCCACCCTTAGCTGTACCATCAAGCTTAGTAAGAATAATACCTGTAACATTTGTAGCCTCGCTAAATGCTTTAGCCTGTATCATACCATTTTGTCCTGTAGTAGCGTCTATTACAAGAAGTGTTTCATGAGGTGCGCCTGGAACATTTGTTTCAATAACTCTTTTAATCTTATTAAGTTCGTTCATAAGATTAACTTTATTTTGAAGACGTCCGGCTGTATCACATAATAGCACATCATATCCTTCATTTTTGGCTTTAACGCATGCATCAAAAATTACAGATGAAGGATCAGCCCCTGCTTCTTTTGTAACAATTTCAACGCCAATTCTTTTAGCCCACTCAGAAAGTTGCTCAATAGCTCCTGCTCTAAATGTATCTCCTGCCGCAAGTAATACTTTTTTACCTTGTTTTTTTAAGGAATATGCAATTTTTGCAATAGATGTAGTTTTACCAACACCATTAACTCCAACGAATAATAGCACATTTAATCTATCAGGCTTAACATCAATGTTCGCATTAACAACTTCACCCTTAAGATATATTTCAAACATTTTATCGATAATCATTTCTTGAAGAAGGGTTGCGTCAGTAATCTTTTTTACATTTACTTCATCTTTTAATTTATCAATAAAATCAATTACAGTATCAACTCCAATATCAGCTGATATAAAAATCTCTTCTAGTGAATCAAATAATTCATCATCAATTTTAGCATCCGAATTTAAAATTTCTTTTAATGATGAAAGTGCTCCTTCTCTTGTTTTATGGAGACCCATTTTGTATTTTTCTTTTTTCGTTTTATTTTTACTTTTAAATAATCCAAATAATCCCATATATTTATCGCTCCAATCAAAAAAATTATACCATACAACATTATCTTTTACAATGTAAAAAACAAGCCTTTATTTAGGCTTGTCTATTCGTTTCACATTCTTTATTAGGGCATATTTTAATATCCCCATTAGAAATCATATTATCTCCACATGTAGGGCATTTTTCATCTAGTATTTGATAAATAGCCTTACATCTAGGAAGATTTGAACATCCAAAGAAATAAGAACCCTTATATTTTCCTCGTGATGCTTGACGTTTAATTAAATATCCTTTTTTGCATGTAGGACATATTATTGTTTTATTATCTTCTTTATTTGTATCACATTTATCTGCACAATAAAGATTTTCATTACTATCCTTAAGCATTATACTATGACATTTTGGGCATTCATTTGATGTAGGAAGATCGTTATAGATAAGTTTTGGTGTGTTTGAAGCATAGAAATAATTCCCTTTATTTCTTCCTCTTTGACATAGTTTTTTAACAAACTTCACTTCACCAAACTTACTATTAGTAATAGTTATTACTTCATCTGCATCTTCTTTTTTATCATCGTTTGCCTTTACATATTTACAAGCCGGATAATTTGAACATGCAATAAATTCACCATACCTACCTTTTCTTATGACAAGCGGATTACCACACTCTGGACACAATAAATCTGTAGGTTTTGGATATATTTTATCCATATTCTTCTTAGCTTCTTCAAAAATAGGTTCAAAGTCTTGATAGAATTTTTCTAATTCATCCAATTCTTTTTCTTCACCTTTTGCAATCTTATCAAGGTCCAATTCCATATTTGCAGTATATTCTACATTAAATATCGAACTAAAATATTTATCTAAAATATTTGTTGTAAGTATTCCTTGTTCTGTTGGAACTAATGATTTCTTAGAAACACTAATATATTCTCTATCTTTTAAGGTAGTTATTGTTTGAGCATATGTTGAAGGTCTTCCTATTCCAAGACGTTCCATATCTTTTACTAGGGATGCTTCTGTATATCTAGGCTTAGGTTTTGTAAATTTTTCTAATATTTCTATATCACTAGCCTTAAATTTATCACCTAAATTAAATTTAGGCATTAAAATATTTAAATCATCTTCTTCTAGACCATAAGCTTTTGTATAACCATCAAATTCTAACATTCTTCCAGATATTGACCACAATGTATCATTATTTTTAAATAATACTTTAGTTTGGTTAAAAACAGATGCCCTCATCAATGACGCAAGCGATCTTTTATAAATTAATGAATAAAGTTTATATTCATCATCAGTCAAATAAGCCTTTACTGAAGATGGCATTCTATATACTGATGTAACACGAATAGCTTCATGCGCATCTTGAGAAAGTAATTGCTTTTTCTCTTTAGCATGCCCTAAATATTCTTCACCATATGTATTTATGATATATTTAGACGCATCATTAACAAATAGTTTTGATAAATGAGTTGAATCTGTACGCATATATGTAATAAGTCCCACATGTTCACCATTTAATTCTTTACCTTCATAAAGACCTTGAGCAATACGCATAGTACGTGATGATTGGAATCCTAATTTATTATAGGCATCTTGTTGTAATGTAGATGTTGTATAAGGTGGTTTTGATTCTCTTTTAACTTTTTTATTTGATATATCACAAACCTCAAATAAATCATTTAAAGAATCTTTAATAGAAATAGCTTCATCCTTCTTCTTGATTACATCTTCTTTTACTAAATCTAATGAAAAATCTTCAAAATGGGCTTTTAATTCATAATATGCTTCACTAACAAATTTGTTTATCTCATCTTCTAGGTCAACAATAAGTTTTAACGCAACAGATTGAACACGACCTGCAGATTGCGATTTAATTCTTGACTGTAGTAATTTAGATACTTTAAAACCTATTATTCTATCAAGCATACGGCGTGTCTCTTGTGAACTTACAAGATCCATATCAATCTTTCTAGGGTTATTTAGTGCATCAAGAACTGCAGGTTTTGTAACTTCATGAAATTCAATTCTATTGCATTCATTTAAATTTAGCCCTAATACTTCAGCTAAATGATATGATATAGCTTCTCCTTCACGGTCAGGGTCGGTCGCGAGCAATACTTCTTTATCCTTACAAGTTTTTTTGATACTTTCAACTAATTTTTCTTTTCCTTTTATTATTCTATATGATGGAGTGAAATTATTCTCAACATTTATTCCAAGTCCATCTTTACCTGATGTCGCAAGATCTCTTATATGCCCTATTGATGCAATAACTTTATAATCACTTCCAACATAAGTTTCAATTGTTTTAGATTTCGATGGTGACTCTACTATAATTACTTTTTGCATAAAATCTACTCCTATTCTTAAAAATTCATTTTGTATAATATAATTAATTTTTTTCAATGTCAAGCAATAAAAAAGAAAGAAAAAGTCCCTATTTATATATAAATAGAAACTTTATATTATTTTTAAAGCATATAAAATTCAACAATAATTATAAATACCTACGTGTAAGAAGCCACTCAAATTTAAATATACATTTCATTTTGAGTGACTTCTATAAAATAAACATCAATCTTTTGTTTATGTTTTAGCATAGCAAAAATTTAGAGGGTACTAAAACCGCTCAAAGAATAAAGGCTGCAACTGGTATGTTTTAGCATAGCAAAAATTTAGAGGGTACTAAAACATTTGCTACGTTGCGGTCGTAGTCCCACCTGTTTTAGCATAGCAAAAATTTAGAGGGTACTAAAACCGCAAACAACATCTACATTGCTAGATTGTAGTTTTAGCATAGCAAAAATTTAGAGGGTACTAAAACGGCTTTCAATGAGCGGTAATATAAATTTATGTTTTAGCATAGCAAAAATTTAGAGGGTACTAAAACTCGTGTCTATGTATTCATCGAAGTTTAGTCGTTTTAGCATAGCAAAAATTTAGAGGGTACTAAAACAACTTCTAAAGTCCTGAACTCACATTCTTTGTTTTAGCATAGCAAAAATTTAGAGGGTACTAAAACAAACCGATATGGTTTCGGTTCCTTCGGCTTGTTTTAGCATAGCAAAAATTTAGAGGGTACTAAAACGTCTTCTATGTACAATCCATAATCAATTATGTTTTAGCATAGCAAAAATTTAGAGGGTACTAAAACTAGATGCATGCATCTTACAACTATACCACAGTTTTAGCATAGCAAAAATTTAGAGGGTACTAAAACATAAACTGATTAATATTAATGATCAATTCAGTTTTAGCATAGCAAAAATTTAGAGGGTACTAAAACCCGCATCCCAATGATACATTGGTGTTCCCAGTTTTAGCATAGCAAAAATTTAGAGGGTACTAAAACCAATATTACTTTCTTGACTTTGCTTTTTTCGTTTTAGCATAGCAAAAATTTAGAGGGTACTAAAACAAAATTATAAAATGTTGTGTTTTGTAATACGTTTTAGCATAGCAAAAATTTAGAGGGTACTAAAACTGCTATAACCTGATAGGAGCACTCTCTTCTGTTTTAGCATAGCAAAAATTTAGAGGGTACTAAAACACAATGGTTTGAAATATCTATCATCATATTGTTTTAGCATAGCAAAAATTTAGAGGGTACTAAAACCATTACATACATTTTGCTTCTGCTTTCTCCGTTTTAGCATAGCAAAAATTTAGAGGGTACTAAAACTTATTCTTATTGACTTATACTTATTTTGTGGTTTTAGCATAGCAAAAATTTAGAGGGTACTAAAACTGTTTAATTCTTCGACGCCAAAATCTTTCAGTTTTAGCATAGCAAAAATTTAGAGGGTACTAAAACTCCACGTATGTGTCCCACTGACATTTTGAGTTTTAGCATAGCAAAAATTTAGAGGGTACTAAAACTTAGCTCTTCTTCTATTTGCCTCATTGTTTGTTTTAGCATAGCAAAAATTTAGAGGGTACTAAAACCTCAAATAGATTATATAAAAATTTGAATAGAAAGTAAATATATTATTAAATAAATCTAGGTTTTACGTAGTTATCAATCATTTTATTCTTCATTTCTTCTATCGTGTAATATGCAGTTTTATCATTAAAACATAATTCATATAATGCATTTTCATCAGATACATCTATTCTAACTTTATCTAAAATCAATATATCATCATAAGCATCTTCAACTATTTTATCGAAGATAACAAGAGAGAGCACATCAAATTCTTTTAATTTATCAATTATAGTTTTGGAAACAATAGGACATTCTATTAAAATCAATACGTTCTTTTTTGTTTTTAAGGAAATTTGTTTAATCATATTTAATTGAACCATAATTCTTTCTTCTAATGTCAAATCATAATTATTAATGGTAGCATCATCATTTAAAAAGGATAATTCTATAAGTTTTACTAAAAGTTTTTTTGTAAGCATACATTCAATGTTCGATTTAATGTAATATTCAGAATTTTCTATCCTTTCTTCCAACAAGTTCACCAATAAATTATTAATTGTTTGATACTCATCTAAATATTCTATATCATCAAACAATGCATTAACGTATTCTAATGCTAATGATTTAGACCCTAGTTTTGTATCTTGAATCAAATCGTAATTTGCATCAACGCAAAAGAATATGAAATCATTAATGTTAATTGGTTCATCATCAAATAGCACCTCAGATTTATACTTATCTTCAGCAAAATCACTAATGCCAATCTTATTAAATTTATTTATTAATACTTTTTTAATTTTATCCCTCGATTCAAAATCATCTCCGCAAATTAATTTTACTTTATCGACTATTATATCTATTTTATCATTTAAATTTTTAATAGTAATTTTTCTTTTCATAAAATTAGTAAAACCTCCTCTGTTATATTTTTTTCTTGATTACTTTTCCCTCCAACAATAATTTCCATATTTGCATATTGTTTTTCTGTCACTATCATTATCCTAATATTGCCCTTTTCTGGAGCAACTTTTTTTATTGTTTCTCTTTCATTTTGTGCTGCATCTCTATTTGCAAAAATCTTACTATAAACAGAATATTGTAATGCAAAAAAACCCCTCTTTATCAATAACTTTCTAAATTTTGTATAAATTTGTCTATCTTTCTTAGTATTAACAGGCAAATCAAACATTAATATCATTCTCATAAAACTATAACTCATATATAAGTTTAATCGACGCAAAAGCTTCCAAATCAGACGTTTCAAAACAATACATTATTTTTTCAATAAAAATTTCTATAGCATTAAATAATGTTTGTTTAGTACCATTTATAAATACATCATTCGTTGTTTGCTTAATCAAGCCTAATCTATTATCTTTTGAAAATATTATTGATTCAGTCATTTTTTTATAAACATATTCATCTATAATTGGTCTAAATACTTCAATTATATCATCACTCAAATTGAAAAGATTATCATATCCTATATGGTGTATTCCTAAATTTGCATTTAAACCTTTTGCTATAATTGTCTTTGATATTTGGCTTCTTAATACAGCATAACCATAATTAAGACCCGCGTTTAAAACATCTTCTTCAAATCTTCTAAAATTTGCTCCAAACAATTCCCTGAAATACATTTTTGCAGCTAATCCTTCTCGATTAGTCACATCTGCATCTTCAACTTCTTTAGTAAAGTCTCTTATTCTATTTATAATATCTTGATTTTTTTCTAGTGATACCAATAAATCACATTGATTATTAATTTTGTTTATTACTATTTTTTTCCAAATTATGCTTTTTAATTCATCATTCCATCCCAATTGCTTTTTTAAAATTGCAGGTGTTTGATAATTTCCATACAATGGATTAATCATACATTTGGGCATATGTTCTAATGAACAAAAAACTAAGTTTATATTATATTCACTGCATTTATTCAATAGTGGAACTGTGATCGTAACCACCTGATTATCAACAACTATTGTATGTATATCTGATAGAGGTATAGTGACTTCTCCTAAATCATTTGTAACCTTTATATTATCCAAATACAATTTCAAAGTTGTTGCTTGTTCAATATATACTATTCTCCAACCCATTTTTGTATAAAAAAAGAGAGTCATATGACTCTCGAATTCGGGAATAAATCCCTTGTTTTAGTAGGTCCTCTAAACCTTTGCTATGCTTGTACCCCTCTAAGGTACAAGAGAATTATACACTACTTCCACTTAAGTTTCAAGTCTTCTTTTTCGACTTTCGACCATTTTCCTGTAGGACTTACATTATATTTTTCAAAACTAACGATTTTTTTTCCAATCGTAATCATCATTTGCTTTTCTGTTTTGCTTTCTATTCGTTTTACTTCTATAACATTAGTCTTATCATTATTAGTTGCAACAAATCTATATAGTTTCAAAACCTTATTCTCTATATCATCTGCATCTGTTGAACTTGCTATATTTATAATATCATTCCTATTTAAAGAAAATAGATATTTATCCTCACTACATATTTTCTTTAAAGCCTTTAAATCCGCGTATAATTTTTCATCAATAACATTATATCCACCTATTTGTTTAACATGGTATCTCCTAATTGTTAAAAATTTATATAAGTTATCTTTAGTTTTATATACATCTGTTCTATATGGTGAAGTTTGTAGTAAAACAACATTTTTATTTGAAACATTATAGTTTTTACTAATTGATAAATGATTACCTAATTTAGAATCTAAATATTTGACTTTTGTTATTTCAGGGCCATTTCCTTTTTTAGAATATTTTCTTATTAGTTCGCCGTGCTCTTCTTTATATTTAGCAAAAGGATTTTTAATGCTTTTATCATCCTTATAAACTTCATATATTTTTTTGAATTTTTTATAAGTTTCGATATCATTTCTATACATTAAAAGCTTATCTGATTTATTTTCATCAAATAATTTTTTTAATGATTCTCCTTCTTTACCATAAATATCGTTATATGTTTTTACTACATATTCACCATCTTCATATTTTCTTGTAGAATAAATTGTTTGGTCAGCAAATTGTCTATTAGTTTTTCTGTCAACTTTGTATGAAAAATATTGTGGTAAACATTTTATATCTTTAAGGCTTTTTACAAATTGTAAAAATTTTGTATCTTCAAGTGGAGATTCATTTAAATCAATAATTTCACCAGTTTCTTTATTGAAAGTCACATCATCAATTGTTTCAAGTAGGTAAGCTTTATTGAACATCTTTTGATTTTTAGAACCTGCTATTATTAAAGCATCAATTGCATGGTGAATATAAAAATCTCTATTTTTCTTAAGACCCACTTTATTTCTAAAATCAGATGTAAATTTACCTTTTACTGTAAATACTTTAGTATCTATATCATTAGCTTTATAATAATTTTTTATCGTAGTCATAATTGATCTAATTGCATAACTTGTATCATTTAAATTTCTTGCTACAAAATCTTGCATATTAGCATATTTTGAGATGTCATCTTGATTTAATAAATTAAGTTTTTTCTTTTTACTAAAATTAGGATTACTTTCTACAATCGATTTAAATTCGCTCCAACACGTAATTGCACCTTTACATTCAGAAACTTGACCACTAGAAAAATATCCCCAAGGGCTTTTCTTACCTTTATCCTGATTTTCTTTAGCACTAGCTAATGCCTTGTTATTGTAACTATTATCGAATGATATCGCATATGGAATAATGTGTTCAATTTGATAGGCCGATTCATCATTTAATAGCGTATCAATATCAATAGGAAGTCCTGCATAAATAGTTTTTCCTTCCTGTTCTTTATATAGTCTAAGTTTAACTTTGGTTTGACTTGAATATTTTGTAGGATCCTTTTCATATTCAAGTAATAATTCTTCGACACGCTTTTTTTGCTCTTCAAAATATTGTTGCTTATTTTTTTCTTCTTCTTTTTCTTCTTTTGAATTTTTAGCACGCGTTGTTTCTATAACTATACTATCAAACTCACCATACTCTTTTCTTAGTTCATTTAATACCTTTAAAGTTTCTCTATGAACTCTTTTAGTTACAGGTGATAAAATTAACCCATCATCAAATTGAATTTTATTACTTTTAAGTGATTCTTTATCTTGACCCAATTTATTGTCGTTAATAATTTGCATTTGATTTTTATTAGTATCAATTAGTTCAGGAATAATTATATCCATAGCCTTTTTACTTAAAGAATGATATCCATTAATTTTGGCTAAATTACATACATTATCTAATTCATCCTCTTTAATACTTAATAAATTTCGAGATAAAATCTCTGATATTTCTTGCTTTCTTTGTTCAACCACTAATGTTTTAGTCAATATTTCAATAATTTCATCAACTAATGTTATATTTGACATTATAGTTTCCGGTAAAATTCCTTTTATTTTTTTGTATATATCAAAAGTAGAAATTAATGGCTTATTTTTTTTATCAACTCTAAAACCTGTAATATTTTCAATGTCAGTATTTAAAAATTTACAAAGTTGAACAACTGTAATGCCACCTTTTTCTTTTATATATTTTTTAATTATTTCTTTCTTTTGCTCAGAAGTTATAAAACTTTTACCATTAATTTTCAAATTATTTAAGTCATTTAATAAATTAAATAAGCATGCTTCATATGTGTTTTTTGCAATTCTAGGTTCATCCTTAAATATCGAACATTTACCTTTCATTAATTCTATCAAATTAACATGAATTACCTCTTTTTGTCCATTAACAAACTCATATCTATATGATCCATATGGTGTAGGAAATTTCTCTGATCCAGGCCCTTCCGAAAAATTTCTTCTACGTTCAATAATTTCTACTATTTTATCATTTAATTCAGTAGGTAATCCTTGATTACTTAAAATTTGTTTAACTTCTTTTATATAATCTTCTGTTTTATAAATATTATCGCTATTTCTTAGTTTATTTAAAGAATTTAATTTATTTAATTGATGTTCACATATGTATTGATTGTTTTTTAAAAGTTCTATAGAATTTTTACTTAAAGATGAGCCTGAAGCAGTTTCTTCTTTATTATCTTCATCAATAGCAATCTCTAATGATGATCCTCTCTTTTTAGCAATATTAATTAGCACATTTGCAAGTTCATCATTTGTTAACTTATTGTGTAAACCTTTAACTCTTAATTCATAAATATTATTAAATTTAGAATAATCATTTGTTAAATAATTATCACCTACAATATTATTATTAATTAATAAATGCTTAATTGCATTTATTCTATTTGTTTTTCTTGATTTTAATCTTCTAGTTCCTCTAAGTGTACGTCTTGTCAAATTATTATCTGCAGTACTCTCATCAAAAAGTCTAACTCCAAAATCAATAACTTTGTAACTATCTTTTTCGATGATTCCAAATCCAACGCTTGTAATACCAAGATCTAATCCTAAAATGTAATTGTTTTTATCTTTCATTTTTTTCCTCCCATTAACCCTTACGTTTAATATTTATTATAAATCAAATTTTATTTGTTTATTAAAGAATTTATTAACTGGCGCAAAGCTTTTTCTATGAATCTTACATGGACCATATTGTTCTAAAGCTTCTACATGCCTTTTAGTACAATATCCTTTATGACGTGCAAAGCCATAATTTGGATATTTAATATCCATTTTATCCATATATTCATCTCTTGTGACTTTTGCAATAATCGAAGCTGCGCCAATAGATGCGCTCAAAAGATCACCTTTTATAATTGATGTATGAGGTATTTCAAGGCCAGGAAGCGGCATCGCATCAATTAAGACATGCTCTGGTGTTACTTTAAGTCCTAATATAGCTTCTCTCATAGCTTTTTGTGTACATCTATATATATCACTTTCATCTATTTCATCTTCAAATATAAATACAGTATTAATTGCGACTGCTCTTTCTGTAATTTCTTTATAAAGTTCTTTTCTTTTTCTTTCAGTTAATTTCTTAGAATCATCTATTCCTTTAATTCTATAACCATTAGGTAAAATTACAGCACTTACAACCAAAGGACCAGCAATTGGACCACGTCCTACCTCATCACATCCAGCAATATATTCAATCCCTGTATCTATGAGTTCATCTTCATATTTATATTTGTCTATTATTTCATTCTGCTCTTTCAAACGTCATCGCTCCAATTTTTTGTGATCTTACATCATTTATAATTAATTTACAAATTCTATTATAATCAATTTGTCCTTTTTTTATTAGACAACCTCTTTTGATACCTATCGCATCAACAAGTTCTATTAACTCCATCCTCTTTACTTCTTCAGGATCTAGTGAATATCTTGCGGAAAGCATTTCAGGGTATAATTCTTTCATGTATTCACACCCTTTAAACGCAATACCTTCAAGTTCTAGTATTTCATCTTTTATTGAACCACAAAGTGCAAGTTTATAACCAACCTCTTGATCCTCAAACTTAGGCCATAAAATACCTGGTGTGTCCATTATTTTAAAATGAGGATTAATATTTATCCAAAGATTCATTTTAGTAACACCTGGCTTATCGCCAGTTACCGCTATTTTTCTTCCTGCAAGAAGATTTATAAATGTTGATTTACCGACATTAGGAATACCTATTATTAGTCCTCTTAAACTAACATTTGAAACGCCTCTTTCTTCTTGTCTTTCTATATAAGATTTAAGTATTTCTTTTACTGTAGGATAAACTTTATCTATATTATATTTTTCAATAGAATCTATATCTAAGGCAACTACTCCCTTTTCTTTATAATATTTAATCCATTTTAAAGTTTCTTTTTTATCAGCCATTAAAGCCTTATTTAATAATATAAGTCTTGGCTTGTTTCCTATTATTTCATCAACCATTGGGTTTGCGGATGAATAAGGGATTCTTGCGTCTCTTAATTCTATTACAATATCTACGTTTTTTAAGGCTTCTGATATTTCTCTTTTAGCCTTAGCCATATGACCAGGATACCATTGTATTGGCATAAGATACCTCCTTAATTATATGATGTTTTCTTATTTAATTTTCCAAAGCTTTTAAATGGGAATAATCTTATAAAAGCCTTACCTAAAATATCATTGTTATCAATTAGTCCTAATTCTCTTGAATCTTGTGAATTTGTTCTATGGTCACCCATTACAATACTATATCCATTAGGAACTACAAATGTTAAACTAACATTATCACTTTTCCCATTAAAATTAATACATTTTAAATAACTTAGGTAACTGATTGCGTCTTCACTATCTTCTACAACAATGCCATTTACCATAAATTCATTTGTTAAAATATTATAACTTACATTATCTTTTGATGTTGCGACTACTCTTTTAACATATAGTGAATCATCAACGCTTACATTTGAACCATATTTTTCTTTTGTAACATTTATTATAACAATATCATCTTTTTTTGGTTTATATCCCATGTGCCATATAAGAATTTTATCATTTGATTCTAAGGTGTCATTCATGGAATTTCCTATAACCGTTGTAGGAGTTACAACAAACATAATGATTGTTGATAGAATTAAAATCGTTTTTATTATAAAGTTTATGTTGTCATAAAACTTAAAATATAATTTAGTGTTTTCAAAGTCAATTCTTTCATTAAATTTAAAAGAAATAAAAACGGTTATAATGTTATAAATGATAAATAATATAAGAAGCGCAAAGAAAGCCCATGGACTAATTATTGATAATTTTGATACAGTATCTAAAAACAATATAAAAATTATAAGCATAATTAAAGATAAAGATAGACTTATAATTGATGATATCTTCATCTTTTTTATAAAAAATTCTTTATTATAATTTTTTTTCTTCACTATTCGTTATCTCCACGACTAAAAATTTCATCTAGTTTTGCGGCATCGCATAATACTTCTCTTCCCTTAGTACCATTCTTACCTGATACGATTCCAAGACTTTCTAGGGCTGATACAATACGAGATGCACGATTAAATCCATAATTAAATTGATTTATTATTCCATTTATTGAACATCCATCTTGTTCAATACAGAATAGCGCTACTTCATATAAAACTTCTGGGGATTCTTGATTTGATGATGGAGATTGAGCATCAGTTGACGCAACTCTCTTCTTTAAATCTTCATGTAAGAATAAATAATCTGGCTCAGCTTCACTTCTTATAAAGTCTAAGACCGCATCAATTTCGCTATCTTGAATCCAAGCTCCTTGAAGACGTTTAGATTCTTCTCCACCATCTTTAAGTAACATATCT
The DNA here is from genome assembly GCA_963623875.1 of Parabacteroides distasonis. Lineage (GTDB taxonomy): Bacteria > Bacillota_I > Bacilli_A > Acholeplasmatales > Anaeroplasmataceae > UBA3206. The sequence continues at coordinate 22,951 of CAVFNL010000016.1, forward strand.
CCCATTCCAAGTAATGTTTCAGCTCCGTATTCATCTAGAATAGTATTTGAATCTACACCAGAATTTGTACGGAACGCTACACGGGCAGGAATATTTGCTTTAATTGTACCTTTTACAACATCGACTGTAGGTCTTTGTGTCGCAAGTAATAAATGAATACCTGCTGCACGTGCTTTTTGAGTAATACGTTGAATTGATCCTTCAATATCACCTGATGCGACTTGCATTAAATCCGCAAGTTCATCTACAACAACTACTATATAACACATTTTTTGTATCTTTTTATCTGTTTTACACTTTTCATTGTAATCAGAAATATTACGTGCTCTATTTTCTGCAAATATTTTATAACGCTTATCCATTTCTTCACATGCCCATTTTAAGGCTTCGGATGCAAGTTCAGGATCATTTATAACTGGTGTTATAAGATGCGGAATATCATTGTAAGACGCAAGTTCTACTGTTTTAGGGTCTACAAGAATTAATTTTAAATCATCAGGTTTATTCTTAAGTAATAGTGATATAAGCATTGTATTCATACATACTGATTTTCCTGAACCAGTACTTCCGGCTATAAGGCCATGAGGCCATTTATCAATACGCGTATATATTGCGTTATTATCAATATCTTTTCCTAAAGCCACTTTTAATGGTTTATCATCATAGAATTCATCGCTTAGTATATCTCCAAAATAAACTGTATCTGTTTTATCGTTTGGAACCTCAATACCAGCACTATGCTTACCTGGAATTGGCGCTAAAATACGAAGTTTTTTAACTCCTAAATTCATTTGAAGATCTTGCATTATTGTAGTAATCTTTTTTACAGGAACTCCTGGTTCAACAGTAATCTCAAATCTTGAGAATGCTGGACCTTTTGTCATATTAGTTACATGTCCTTCAATTCCAAAAGCTTTTAGTGTTTCATCTATTGTGTCTTTCTTCTCAAATATCCAAGGTGGTAATTCAGTAGATGAGGCTGGTCCTTTTTTAAATATATCACGTGGTGGTAATTTATAATTTTTATATTTATCTATAACTTCAGGCATTTCAAATTTAGAAAAATCCTTATGCGCTGTCATAGAAGGGGCTTGTCCTTCTTTATAGTTTGGTGTATGTTCAAAAGATTTAGCTGGTCCATTTAAATCATATATTTGTTTTACTTCGTTTTCTTTTGGAGTAGGAAGCCCTTCATGGTCTTTTGTAAGTTCTTCATATGTCGTAACTTTTTCTTCTTCAGTTTTTTCTTTATATGAACTCATTTCTCTTCTTACTATTGTTGAATGACTATTATTCTCTTTTGGTACATCAAATCTTGGCTTAAATGAACCAAAAGACAAATCTAAATCATCTTCACCATCAGATGGTCCTTCATTTTCAGTTTTAAATTGAGAAAAATTAAATTCTTCAAGTTCACTGCTGTTTTTCTTCTCATCTAATACATCATCTGCTGACTTTATAAAATCAAAACCAATAGATGTTTCTTTTTTCTCTTCTACTTTTTCTTTTACTTCTACCTCTTTTTTACCGATAGTAATATCATGCCCGTATACTTTCTTTCTATCTTCACTTGTAATAGTACGAAACTCAGGATATTCTGTACCATATTTATCAATCATTTCTTGCCTACTGATAGCTTTATGTTCACGAGCAAAATCATAATTTTTTCTTACATCTAAATCAACTTTTTTAGATATATCTTCAACTACAACTTCATCTCTTACATCAGTTCCGAAAAAAGGTGTTGCGGCAGTCGATGGCCTAAAATCATATCTTCTATCTCTTAATCCCTTAACATTAAAATCTTTTTGTGGAATTTTAAAAGATTTTGCACGTGATCTATCTCTTTCATTATTAATTTTCAATTAAAACAACCCCTTTATCAAATGCATTTTTTGAATATATGTTGTATGCTTCTTCCCCAATGATTTGAACAACATTAACACATATTCTTCTAGTTATAATTTCAAAAGATGAATTAATTACAAACTTTCTAACCCAGTATAGCGGGTTTATGATGTTAATTAACACTTTAAAACCAAATAATATTTTATTAAGCTTATATTTATAAATTAGCTTAACAATTTTAAAATCATATATTTTTTTATAAAATGTAAATGTACCTCTAAATGTATTAATATTAATTCGCCTTAATATTCTTAATCCATTAAAATCTAGAATTTCATCCATTCTTTTTGCTGCATACCTTAACAAATTAGTCGCATCTGAAATAGTAATATCAAGATATGGCCTTTTAGAATTAGGATTATATATAAGTGCTATATTTTGAATTAAAGACCAAGAAAGATATTTAGTAAACTCAAAGTTTGTATAGCCTTTTCTAAGTTCTTTATCATTAAATATTTCTTCATATTCTAAAATAAGCGCACAAACTTGTTTTTGTTTATCTAAAGAATCTTTGAATTCATCAAATTTAGCTTTTTCTTTTTTATTTAAAACAGCTGGATTAAATTCATAATCCTTTGTTTTGATTTTTGTCATTTCTTTAAATTTAGATGAATTCATTTGTCTTAATACATATAAAAGATAAATGATGGTCGCAATCGCAAGCCCAATCGCAATACCAAAAATAAAGGTATATATTGATAATATAGATATTTTAAAAATACCAACTGTTTGGACAAGCATTTTACCAACCTCCATACAAAATATTATATATTATTTTGCAATTTATTTAAAGATAAAGCCTAAACAAATTGAAAATAAAAATAGATTATGTAATAATCTAATAAAGGTGATTTTATAATGATAAAAGTTATTTCAATTGATCTAGATGGAACTCTTTTAAATAAAGAACATATTATCCCAGAAAGAAGTGTAAAATATTTAAATTCTTTAATCGAGGAAGGATATTTTTTGATTCTTTGTTCAGGACGTCCGTATAGGTCTATGCTTCAGTTCGCAAACCAATTTCCTGCAAATTTAATATTAATAAGCGAAAATGGTGCGTTTATAGGAAACAGGGACCAGTCATATATACGCGAACTTAAACGTTTTAGTAAATCTCTTTTCTTAGATTTATTTAAAGATAATAAAGATATAATAAAAAATGCTTTTTATTCAGTTGGAAATAATGCATACATATATAATAGAATTCTAAAACTTGAACCATTTTATCATATAGGACCTGAAACAGTTGTTATAAATGGAGCTTATGATAAAGTTAAAAACTTAGAGGCCCCTAATGGCGCAATGTTTATTATTGAGTCTAATGAAAGAAAAAGATTTGAAGATTATATAAATAATACAAAAAAAATTGCATATAGATTATTAGGATATGATTCAAAAAACGCAGTATATGAAATATCGCTTTCTAAAGTAGATAAATCAATAGCTATTGCGCGCGTATTAAAACATTATGGTTATACATTTAAAGACCTTATGGCCTTTGGAGATGGTATAAATGATTTAGAAACACTATCTAATGCAGAAGTTAGTGTTGCGATGTCTAATGCTGAAGTAGAAATTAGAAATATCGCAAAATACATAACAAAATTTGATTGTGAACATGAAGGTGTTTACAATTTCTTAATAGAATATTTAAAAGGAGATTGTTAAGCAATCTCCTTTTCTTCTTCTACTATTTTGATATCTTCATCTTCAAGTGATGTGTCAACATCAATTTCTTTATCATATACTTTGTGACTAAATGCTTTATAAGTTTCAGCCGCACAAACATTAATAAGTAATTTACATATTCTTTCAGTTATATTAGAACCTTCTAAATATTTAACAGAAGCTTTTATTCCTATTCCTTTGATTTTATTTATCATATGCATTTTAAGTTTTGAGAAAACATTATCCTTAGCTTCTTTTAATTCAGATGATATTTCTATTCTTTTATCCTTCAACCCATAAAGTGTTGATATTTTAATACCATCACCAAAAAATTTCTTCAACACTTTAGAATCCATTGTATATATTTTTTTTAAAAGTTTATCTTCATAAATGGATTTGTCAAAAGAATCCGCAAAACTTATAGCAAATTCTATCACTTCATCTATCGAAAGTTCTAAGAGTGGATTTTTACTCTTAGGGAAGAAAAGAGACGCTATATCTTCAGCCATATTATATACTATATCAAATATCTTAACCAACTCACTAACAGATAATATTTCATCTTGATATTTTTTTGTGTATTCTAAAATTATAGGAAGAATATCATTATATGTTACTTCTTCATCTGATTTTATTATTTTTATTTTTTTCTTATGGGTCATAAAATAAATAATTAAAAGTGCAAGACCAAATACTAAAACACCAACTAATATTCCTATAAAAAGAACAATTAATAGTTCATAGTCTATTTTTATAATTCCTATCTTCATAAGCATTTGGCCTCACCTCAATATTACTTATCTTCTTCAATAATTCCTGCAAGTTTTAATAAATATATTGCATTTCTTGTAGTAGAAACTCCGTCATGAATTTTATAATCGAAACAAATTTTATCATCATTATAATGTTCTAAGAAATGATAATTACAAACACCACTTACACTACATAATTCCATATCATGAGTGGTAATTATTGACTTAATTCCTTCTTTTCTTAAGTGGTTAACTACAGCTTCTGCGCCTTCTAGTCTATCTTTTGTATTTGTTCCTTTAAATATTTCATCAATTAAAACTAGCATTGGCATTCCAGTCTTAGCATATTCAATGATAGCTTTTACTCTTAAAATTTCTGCATAGAATGTTGATATACCATCAGATACATCATCTGATACTTTCATCGATGTAAAAAGTTTATAAGTAGATGCTTCAAAATGTTCTGCGCAGACATATCCACCAGCTTTAAATAATAAATAATTAATACCAATTGATCTCATAAATGTAGTTTTACCTGACATATTGGATCCTGTTATTATATTAGTGTCATTAAAGATGAAATCATTTCCAACAACTTTATCTAAACTAATTAGTGGATGTTTTAAATCTTTAAATTTAAATTCAACTGATACAATAGGTTGACTAACATCATCTCTTATAAGATTTAAGGAACTAAGAGATAAATAAGATTCTAAATCTCCTACATTACATACACAAGACCTAATTGTTTTCGCGTACTTCTTTTGCCAGTTAGCATAAATTATTGCAAGATACGAATCAAGCGCAAACAGTCCGTTAAAAATCACTTCAAACAAAATATTATTACCTGATAAAATAAATCCATTTAATATATTAAATTTCTTTATTTCTTTTGCATTACCTTTAATTAATCCTTCTTTTATTTCATTCAATGCATCTGATTTAAATTCTTTTTTAGAAATATAATCAATGTATAGGTCATAGCCTGAGAATAGGTTATTAATTGGTATTAGATTTTTTCTTATTGAACGTATTGAAGTCGCAATAAATGTATTTAATATAAACGATATTACAATGGCACCTACAATAAATGTAGGGGATACCACTTTTAAAATAGAAAGTATAATAGATAATACTACAAGTAGGTTAGATAATATCGCAATAAATATTTCATAAGGAGGAACTATTTGTTCATTTTCAATTAAATTTAAGGCATTATCCATTGAGATTGCTCTTCTATCATCAACTCTTTTTTCATACATTCTAGATATAGCCTCTAGTTCAATATGAGTCTTATAGTCTTCTGCAAGTTCTTTTACAGCATCTTGTCTTTTTTTAATTTCTTCTTTTTTGATATCTTTATCTTTTATGGCGTACGCAAAAGCTCTACGTCCATATCCTGTACGAGCTACGTTTAAATACTTATATACTGATGATTTACCAAATAAATCTAGGTCATATTCATAGTAATTCTTTTCATCAATAAATTCTTCTCCGCCATCTTTAAAACGACTATATTTATTATTTCTTCTTAAATCGTAATCATTTATTGAGGCAATCATAAATTTTATATAATCGCATTTTGAAGCTTTCTTACTATGTATTATTACAACAACTATAAACAATATAGTAAATACAGCTCCTAAAACATAACAAAACATTTTAAGCATATCGTGCTTATATGCCGCAAGTATGTAAAATACTAGTGCTAAAATAAAGAATAGAAGGCGTGAATATGAAAATATATTTAGTATTTTTTCTTTATCTTTTACTTCTTTTTCTAAATTTTCTTTTAATTCATTCAACTTATTATTCAAAAGAAACTCCTTTCAAGGCTTCGCTTACATCAGATTGACTATAGCCCCTTTGTATTAAATATTTATAAAGTCTTTCCCTTTTATTATCTTTTAATGTTTTTAATTTCGAGTTTACGATTTTATTCATTGAATCATAATATAATTCAATGTCTAATTCGTAATCGCAAGATAATTTTTTCTCCCTTAATTTATATGATATCATATTTCTTCCAAATCCGTCACGAATAAGTTTAGATACATACAATTCTTTGTATTTAAAATCATCTAATACAAGATTTTTTATTAGTAATTCACATACATCCTTTGATATTCTTTCATTATATCCTTTTTTAGTTAAATAAAGATATATTTCATATGAACATTTAAAATACGTATTTGCGTATTTCAAAGCTTTTTCATATGCTTCATAAAAGCTTTTAGTTTCAACAACTTCTTTGTATTCTTCTTCTGTCAATTCTTTTCCTTTTAGAAGGCGATATTTTACAATTTGTGATTCGTTTAGAATCAATTCTTCCATATCATTTAAAACCACCCTAAACAAATCATTTTTATAAGGGGTTAATGATGTCACTTTATACGCTACTTCTTTTTCTTCTAAAATCGCTAAGTCCTTCATAATTACCAACTACCTCCTTGGTTTCAGTTATAAAGGTGAATGCATTCTTATCTATTTTCATAACTTTTTCTTGTAAGATATACGCTTCTCTTTTATCCATTGTACATATTATCATCTTAAATTCATGTCCTGTATATCCACCATAAACATTAGTCAGTGTAAGACCTCTATCAATTGTATTATAAATCATTTCTTTTATTTCTTCATAACGTTGCGTGATGATATATGCGGTACGTCTATTTCTAGCATTAAGTGCAATCTTATCTACCACATATCCAATTCCTATTACAGTAATTGTTCCATATACAACCATTGAAATATCATATCGTAAACCTTCTGTTACAAAGAATCCTCCGATGATAATTATTACAACATCTGTCATATACATTGTGTATGAATATGGAATATGTAGGTATTTTGAAAGTAACTTTTGGATAACATCAATTCCTCCAGTACTTCCTTGGTTTCTAAAACATAGTCCAAGTCCTATTGAAGATAAAAGCCCTCCTACAATACCTGCTATAAGATATGGAGTTTGAGATTCATTTAATTTAAATATGTTACTATTACAAAATGTTTCAAATATTAATACTATTGTTGGCGATAATAGTGTCGCAAACAATGTTTTTTTGAAAAAATCTTTTCCTAGCAAAACAAGTCCTAAGATTAATAATATTCCATCTATAATATATAAAAATATTGATGTTTTAAAAGGGATATAATCTTTTACGATAATCGCAAGACCCATTGTTCCACCTGTTACTAAATTTGTTGGATAATAGAAAAAGTAGTATGCTATATCCATTAAAACAACGCCTAAAGCTATCCATAAATATTGTTTGATTTTTCTTTTCATATTCTTCCACCTGCTAAAAATTTAAGATAGGCACTAATAAATTCATCTATTCCGCCATCCATAACACCAGATATATTAGATGTTTCATAATTAGTTCTATGATCTTTCACCATTGAATATGGATGGAAAACATAAGATCTAATTTGTGAGCCAAATCCAATATCCATCATTTCACCTTTTAGTTTTTTCATTTCCGCTTCTTTTTTCTCTAATTCTAATTGCAATAATTTAGATTTTAAAAGTTTCATACATGTCTCTTTATTTTTAATTTGACTTCTCTCATTTTGACATGTAATTACAATATTGGTAGGTAAATGAGTTACACGTACTGCAGAATATGTAGTATTTACACCTTGCCCACCGTGTCCTGATGAAAGGTAGGTATCTACTCTTATATCATCATCAGAAATCTTAATCTCATCAGTATCCTCCACTTCAGGCGCAACATCGCATGAAACAAACGATGTTTGTCTTTTACCAGCAGCATTAAAAGGTGAAATACGAACTAATCTATGCACACCTCTTTCTCCTTTTAAAAGACCATACGCAAAAGCCCCATCAATTTGGATTGTCACTGATTTAATCCCAGCTTCATCACCTGGTTGTAAATCAAGCACTGTAATTTTAAAACCTTTCTTTTGGCAATATCTTGTATACATTCTATAAAGCATTAAAGCCCAATCCATCGATTCAGTACCTCCAGCACCTGGATGTAGGGTAAGTATTGCGCTACTATTATCATATTTACCAGATAAGGTTACTTTTACTTCAGCTTCTTCCAACTTTTTTTGTAAATTTATAATTTCTTCTTCTAATAATGCTAATGCTTCACTATCTTCTCCTGACATTTCATCAAGCATTAATATACTATCTAAATCAGATTTAACATCATCATAACAATAAACATTCTCTTTTAGCGAGTTTGCTTTATTAATTACATTTTGAGCACTTGCTTGATCAAGCCAAAAATCTTGTTCATTCATTTTCTTAGATAATTCTTCAAGTTCTGGTTTAATATCATCTATTTTTAAAGCTAATTTTAAATCATTTATTTTATTTTTAAATGATTCAATATATTTATTTATTTCATATCTTTCCATAAATTTCTCCTTAAAGAATAAAAAGCTCAACAATGAGCTTTCTATTTATTAACGTCCGTGGCAATACTTGTATTTTCTTCCACTTCCACAGTAGCACAAATCATTTCTTCCAAGCTCTTTACGTGCATTAACGATCGGAGCCTTCTTAACTGAATCATCAACACCTTGATTAGTTACAAGTTTCTCTTCTTTTGGTTCGATTGCTACTCTAATCTTAGTACGTACTAAGAAACGTAGAGCATCTTCATTTATGTCAGCTGTCATTTGATTGAACATTTCAAGTCCTTGTTGTTTATAAATTGTAAGAGGATTTTGTTGTCCATATGATTGAAGACCAATTCCTTGCCTTAATCCTGACATCTTATCAATGTGCTTAGTCCAATGCATGTCAATAACACGAAGTAGCATCATACGCTCGAATCCTGCGAATGCATCATCAGGGAACATAGCCTTCTTTTCTTCTAATTCTTTAGAAGCTATCTCAAATAAATAATCTCTAATTCCTACTTCATCTAATTGTCTAAGTTTTTCAACATTAACACTTCCATCACCATAATATTTTGTATTAAAAATATCAGCGATTCCTTGATCATCAATGTTATATCTATTCTTTCCTACTTCTTCCATATAGCGATCAGTGATTTGCATAATAGCACTCTTCATCATTTGATTAGCCATTTCATCAACGTTTTCACCCTTAATAACTTGCATACGTTGTTTGTAGAATAATTCACGTTGAACACGGATAACATCATCATATTTTAAAACATTTTTACGTGCATCGTAGTTTTGTCCTTCAATACGTGTTTGGGCTTGAGTCATAACTTTTGTAAACATTCTTGACTCTAGTGGTTTAGTTTCATCGTTGTCAGAATTTAATCTTACAGCAAGTTGAAGTTTATTTTTAAATGAATCTCCAGCAAATCTCTTTAATAATTCATCTTCACAAGATGTATAGAATCTAGAAAATCCTGGATCTCCTTGACGTCCTGAACGTCCACGAAGTTGGTTATCAATACGGCGTGACTCATGACGCTCTGTACCAAACACACAAAGTCCACCTAATTCTTTTACTTCATCACTAAGTTTGATATCAGTTCCACGTCCAGCCATATTTGTTGCGATAGTAATCGCACCCTTATTTCCAGCAAGAGCTACGATTTCAGCTTCACGAGCATGGTTTTTAGCATTTAATACTTCATGTTTTAATCCTAGTCTATTTAATCTTTCTGAAAGCATTTCTGAAGTTTCAACAGATATAGTACCAATTAAAATTGGTTGTCCTTTTGCATGACGTTCTTTTACTTCTTCAATAAGTGCGTTCCATTTATATTCAAGTTTTAAGAATAGGTAATCAGGGGCGTCCTGTCTTATAACTGGTTTATTAGTAGGAATTTCTACAACATACATGTTATAAATCTCTCTGAATTCTTCCTCTTCAGTTTTTGCAGTACCTGTCATACCAGATAGTTTATGATACATACGGAAGAAATTTTGGTAAGTAATAGTTGCGACAGTTTGCATCTCTTGCTTAATTTCTACACCTTCTTTTGCTTCTATTGCTTGGTGTAGACCATCATTATATTGTCTTCCTTTTAGAATACGTCCTGTAAATGAATCTACAATTAGAACTTCCCCTTCTTGAACTACATATTCAACACCATTTGCGAATATATAATTAGCTCTTAGGGCATTGTTAATTCTATGTACTAAATTAACATTTTCTACATCATATAGATTTTTTACATTAAAATACTTTTCAGCAACTCCCATTCCTTTTGGAGTTAATTGTATAGTTCTAGTTTCATGATCAATAGTATAATCATCTTCTGAAAGACCTTTTGTAAATTTATCAACTAATTGATAAATCTTAGGTGATTCTTTAGATCCACCTGAAATAATAAGTGGTGTACGAGCTTCATCAATTAAAACATCATCGACCTCATCGATAATGGCTGTTCTAAGTCCACGTTGTTGAACTAAAGATTGTGCATCACGTGCCATATTATCACGAAGATAATCGAAACCAAGTTCTGAGTTTGTAGAATATAAGATATCACAAGCATAAGCTTCTTGTTTACCTTTTTGATCAAGGTCACGAACATTTAATCCAACTGTTAATCCTAACCATCTAAATAAATCTCCGATTTGTCCATTGGCTTCACGAGATGCTAGATATTCGTTAACTGTAACGATATGTACACCTTCACCAGACAACGCATTTAAATATGCTGGCGCAACCGCAGTTAAAGTTTTACCTTCTCCTGTTTTCATTTCCGCAACGTTTCCACCATGAAGAACAAGCCCTCCGATTAATTGTACAGGATATGGCTTCATTCCTGTAAATCTATATGCCGCTTCACGTACAACCGCAAAAGCCTCAGGTAAAATATCATCTAGTGTTTTACCATTTTTTAATTGTTCTTTAAAATATGGAGTCTTAGCTTTAAGTTCATCATCACTTAATTTTTGCATATCTTCATCAAGTGCAAGAATAAGTTTTAATCTCTTTTGAACTCTCTTTAATTCTTTTCTTCCATCATCAAATAATTTTTTGAACATTTTCCAAACATCCTTTTTCTTTTAAAATAAATTCTATTTTATTATAGTATAAAAATATTAAATATGCAACTTTATAATATTTTAATAGAAATAAAAAAGGTAGTAATTTCTTACTACCTTAAATAAGCATATATTACTTTAATTCAGCAAAATACTTAATAGTTCTTACCATTTGTGAAGTATAAGAATTTTCGTTATCATACCATGCAACAACTTGAACTTGAGTATTTCCGTCTTCCATAACTGTTGCCATAGTTTGTGTTGAATCGAATAATGATCCATAACGCATTCCGATAATATCAGATGAAACGATTAATTCATCATTATATCCAAATGATTCAGATGAAGCTGCCTTCATAGCTGCGTTGATTTCATCAACAGTAACTGTACCCTTAACTACTGCAACTAAAATAGTTGTAGATCCTGTAGGTACTGGAACTCTTTGTGCAGATCCAATTAATTTTCCATTTAATTCAGGAATAACAAGTCCAATTGCCTTAGCTGCTCCTGTTGAGTTTGGAACGATGTTAATAGCTGCTGCACGAGCACGTCTTAAATCACCTTTTCTGTGTGGTCCATCAAGAACCATTTGATCTCCAGTATAAGCGTGAATAGTTGTCATAATTCCGCTTTGAATTGGAGCTAATTTATTTAATGCATTAGCCATAGGTGCTAAGCAGTTTGTAGTACATGATGCTGCAGAAATAATTTGATCTTCAGCAGTTAATGTCTTTTCGTTAACTGAATATACGATTGTCTTTAAATCTTTTCCAGCTGGTGCTGAAATAACAACCTTCTTAGCTCCTGCATTGATGTGTGCCATAGATTTTTCTTTAGATGTATAGAATCCTGTACATTCAAGAACTACATCTACATCTAATTCTCCCCATGGAAGTTCAGCTGCATTAGCCTTAGCGTAAATTTTGATTTCCTTTCCATTTACAATGATAGAATCTTCAGTTGCTTCAACTGTTCCTTCATATCTACCTTGTGATGAATCATACTTTAATAAGTGAGCTAACATCTTAGGATTAGTTAAGTCGTTAATTGCTACTACTTCATATCCTTCTGCTCCGAACATTTGTCTAAATGCTAGACGTCCAATACGTCCAAAACCATTAATGGCTACTCTTACTGACATATTTAAAATTCCTCCTATATTGTAAGTGTTCTTACTTCGTTTATTATTCTAACACGATTAAAATTATAAATCAATTATTTTTATTTTTATAACGTTTATTATATATTATGTAAACGTTTTAATTATTTATAAATGCTTTTTTTAGTCTTCCTATAAATTCTATTTTGTTTTTGGCCATTTTAACTACATGTTTTGAATATCCTACACTTAAGCTTTTGAAATTTGTAAATCTATAAGATGTATTATCTACTGTAATCCATGTATCCTGTGATTCATTATTTTCAATAGTAATTGTTTTCTCTGAACTTAATATTAGAGGTGATGAAAGTGTTCTATAGGCTCTAGAATTTATCGATGCAATTTCTGTTAGTTGAAAACATTTAAGTGCTGGGTCAATCACACTACCATGTAGTGATTTATTATAACCTGTAGAACCAAAAGGTGATGAAATGCAAAGCCCTGTTCCTCTAAATAATTCTAATGATTTACCATCTACAGAAACCTCAACAATTAAGGTCCTTGTAGGATTAATACATGTAACTTCATTTAAAGCAACCCCTCTAAATGTTTCAAGTGATGTAATCACTTCATAATCAATAAGACCTACAGTTTCCATATCATAATTATTAGAATTTATCATATCACAAACCTTATCAATTTCTTCTACTGTAAAATTTGTAATAAATCCTAAATGTCCTGTATTAATACTAAAGATAGTTATTTCATCGCATCTATCTTTATACATATTAACTGATTTTAAAATAGTTCCATCCCCACCAATTGAAACAACAATATCAGGTGTTTTTTCATCATATTTTATATTAATTTTTTTCTTAATCATTTCTGCAAGTTCAATCGAATATTCATCTTGTTTTGTTACAATAGTATAAGTCATAATATCACCTTTTTCCCATTTTTCTTAAAATAGTTTACCATATCACTTGAATTTTTTAAAGATTTTTTACATAATTCTAAAAGGAGGACTAAAATGATAACATCTACAGAAATTGAATTTAAAACTTTTATAACTAAAGAAAAATATGAAGAATTATTAAAAAGATTATCCGAGGAGGATAGTATTTTAGTTCAAACAAATTATTATTTTGATGATTTGAACCATACACTTGAATCTAACAAAAAAGTTTTAAGAATAAGGCAAAAAGGGGAACAGTATAAACTTACTAAAAAATCTAAGGGTGATGTTGGTAATATTGAAAATCACATATATATCACAAAAGATCAAGCTTTAAATATGATTAAAGATGGGTTTGACGCTAATATTATAGATGAAAATATGTTCGTTACTAATATTTGCAAACTTACTACATATAGAACAAAACTAAAATATAAAACAGGCTTCTTATTCTTAGATAAATCTATTTATAACAACAAAACTGATTATGAACTTGAATATGAAGCAACTGATCATTCTATAGGAAAAAAAGAATTTGATGAAATTCTTAATGAATTAAATATATCTTATAATCCTTCTTATTCCAAATTTAAACGTGCTTTAGGAAAATAAAAACGTGCATAATGTTGGTTACCCAACATTAAAACACGTTTTTTATTTTAATTGCGCCTTAAGTGTATTTAAATATTCACACTTAACATTACTATCACAACATACTGCATCTACAATTTGTCTTCTTATTTCATCTTTTGTAAATGTTGTAATTTCATCATCATCATAACCTACTTGAAATCTTCTATCATCAATTATAATAGGTCTTCTTAAAATACTAGGATTTTTGATAATAAAATCTACAAGTTCATTATAATTCATTGAATCGACATCAATTCCTGATTCAACAAATACTTTACTTCTAGTTGAAATAATATCATCAAATCCATTTGCTGATTTCTTTAATATATTTACTATATCATCTCTAGTTAAAGGTTGTTTAAACATATTAATTTCTTTGTATTCAATTCCATTATCTTGAAGCCATTTTATTGCTTTTTTGCAAGATGCACAACTATTAGTAGTATATATTGTAACCAAGAATATCACCTCTTTAAAAATATAACATACTAAAATTATTGTAGCAAGTATTTTTAAAAAAAAGATGCCACAAATGTGACATCTAATTTAATATTACTTCTTATATGTATAATATTTATCAAGAATGGCTTTAGCTGCTGTAACGTTAGCATCATAGTTGCTAGCGTCTCCAGTCCATCCCTTACCATCTTCATTAACACCATTATGATCAACGAATTCTCCACCAGCTGGGTCAGTTAAACCTGCACCAACAAATCCAGTAGAAACTGTTTCTCCAGTACCTGTAACTGAAGTTACGATATATTGACGGTTAATTAATAATGAAATAGCATTACGAACATCTTGTGCTTGTTCTTGAGTCATATTCTTAAATATACCAGCGTTAACATTCCAGCAATAATAATATGTTCCAAGTTGTCCAATTACATGATATTCTGGTTTATCCTTGTATTTACCAACTGTTTCTTTTGACATAGAGTCAATTAATTGGTAAGTTCCCTCTGTATATCCTCCAAGCATTTGAGAATCATCATCAGAGAACGCGAATGTAATTTTTTCTGTTGTAGTATTAGCTTGATCCCAATAATTTGTATTCTTTTCAAGAACTAAAGCAGTATCAGCAGTATATGACGAAATCTTATATGCTCCCGATGTAATAGCATCTTTACTCTTAGCCCATTTTCCATTCTTATCAAGATTCCATGCATCATGAAGAATAGAATATGCAGGGAATGCTAATAATTCTTTAAAATATGGATATTCTTGAACTGTTGTTACAGTTAAAGTATTATCAGATTGAGCCTTAACATTTAAGAATTTCTTCTCATCACCAGCAACTGATGTATCAGATAATGAATTATATCCATCAATTACTTCGAACATATATCCATAGTCTGCATCTAATGCATTTGTAATTCCACCTTTAGTATATGAAGCAGCACGGTTCCATGAATCAACAACATCTTGTGCTGTAATTGGATCACCATTTGAGAATTTAGCAGTATCTCTTAATGTAAATGTATAAGTACATTTACCATCTGCATCCTTTTCTGGTGTTCCATATTCTTCGATTAAATCTTCAGTAAGTTCGATACCAGATTTATCAGTTTTTGGAGTATAGCGCACTAATCCTGAGAATAAGTGAACATCATATGATCCACCATCAACAGTAGTATTTCTAGCTGGATCAATATCTGCTGGAGTAGATGCTAAAACCACATTTAAATCTTTTCCTGTTTTATTATCAGCCCATGTAAAGAACTTATATCCTAGTGGTGCTGCATAAACATTAGTTAAACTAGTATTTTGTAACCAGTTATCGATATAGTTATAAATTGGCATAATACATCCTGTAGACATTAATAATGTTTCAGCCTTATGCATTAATTTATATCTTGCGTTTGTATCTTGTTCTGACTTAATATATCCAATTAATACATCATAAGTGTTTGCCCATGTTCCACTTAACTTTGTATAAGTTTTGCTACTTCCTTTAATTCCTGAAAGATCAATTTCATATAAGTAAGAATCTTTTGTATCACCTTTTCCTAATTGGCAATCGTTATTACCAGAAGATGTAACCCACATATCAAGGAATGAAATAGGGTCATTATAGTCAGCTAACCATCCATTTCTTGCACAAGTATAGTTTCCTTGTTTACGAGTTTGAATGAATGATGACCATTGATCTTGGGATACATTCATCTTAATTCCATAATTTTTTAATTGTGCTTGAACTGCTTCAGCAACAGCTTTATTTCCATCATTTGTGTTGAAAATAAAATCAATAGATGGCATGTCAGTATAACCTTTCTTTGACGAACCACATGATGCAAGTGCAACTGTTGATGCAACTCCAAGTAAACCTAAAGTTAATATTTTACTTTTTTTCATTTTATATTCCTCCTTATATTTCATATAATGAAATTTTTTTATATACTTATTAACACTCCTGCATGCATTTTGGGCATAAAAACATGCAGGTGCATTAACCAAAATTAATTAGATTTTGATTCAATTTCTTCTTGAACCAAAACACAAGATACAAAGTGTCCAGGTTTAACTTCCTTTAATTGTGGAACTTCTTCCTTACACTTTTCACATGCTCTAGGGCAACGTGTTCTAAATGGACATCCTGTAGGAACAGCCATTGGAGAAGGAACATCACCTTCAAGTATTACACGCTTATTTGCTCTAGCAGATTTAGGATCTGGTTGAGGCACAGCTGATAATAATGATATTGTATAAGGATGTAATGCATTCTCAAACAGTTCATTAGTTTCAGCAAGTTCTACAACTTTACCTAAATACATAACCATAATTCTATTAGATATATGACGTACTACTAGTAAGTCATGTGCTATAAATAAATATGTTAATCCTAATTCTTTTTGAAGATCTTCAAAAGTATTAATAACTTGAGCTTGAATTGATACGTCTAAAGCAGATACCGGCTCATCACATACAATAAACTTAGGGTTAACCGCAAGTGCTCTTGCAATACCAATACGTTGTCTCTGTCCTCCAGAGAACTCATGAGCATAACGTGTTGATTGTTCAGGAGAAAGTCCAACTTTCTTCATTAAATCAAGTACTTTAGATCTTCTTTCCTCTTTAGTTTCATATAGATGGTTTACATCTAGTGGTTCAGCAATTATATCTTGAACTGTCATACGAGGGTTTAGAGATGAATATGGATCTTGGAAAACCATTGTACATTGTTTTCTAAATTGTTTCATTCTATATTTAGAAGAAGACTTAATTCTCTTTAATTGTGCTTTTTCTTTTGCTTTTATATCTTTAACTGAATCAACATATAAATAATATTCTGATTCTGCTCTTGCGGCTTTTATATCAGTTTTAAGTTTAACTTTGATTTCATTTACTTTCTTTTGATATGTACCATATGCTTTAGATTTTTCAACATTATAATCTGCAACAAGTTTTTCATACATTACGGTTTCTTCAACGTAATTATCCTTTTTGCATTTTTTCCTGTTTCCTGAATTCTTTAATCTAACCTTATCTTGAATCTTCTTATCCTTAAGAAGTTGCATTGATGCATACTTTTGAGCTTTCGCAGCCTCAATTTTAGGTTCTCTTAGTTTCTTTTCTTCATCAATTTCAGCTAAAACTTTTTCTTTAAGTTCTTTAACCTTAGCATCAACATCTGCAATCTTAGAATCAGAGGATTTTTCAACTTTTTTAAGGAATGTTAAAGATGCTTCTTTACTTTCTTTTACTATTTTAATCTCATTTGCAATCTCAGCTTTTTTGTCTTCATATTTCTTATCATACCATAAATCTAAATTTCTCATGTCTGATTGAAGCTTAGCTAATTCTGAAGTTTTAAAATAGTTATATTTATTTTTGTTTTCTTCAGTTGAAAGATCACCATTTAATTCTTCTTTTAAATATGTTTTAACTCTTTTATTCATTTCGAATATAAGGTCTTTACGCTCGTTTTTCTTTTCAACTTTTATTTTCTTTAAATCGGAATAAGAACTAATGTTTAATCCATTAAATATAATATCACCACTAGTAGGATTATATAAGTTCATTATAGAACGTCCTAATGTAGTCTTTCCACATCCAGACTCTCCTACAACTCCTAATGTTTCACCTCTTTTGATTTTAAATGAAACATTATCTACTGCTTTAAGTGGAGTGGTTTTAAAAAATCCTGTCGTGATATCAAAATACATCTTAAGATTTTTAACTTCTAGAAGGATATCCTCATCTTGCTTTAATAATTCTTTATTATCTTGCATCAGATTCTACCTCCTCTTCATTTAAAGATGCAGGTTTTAATAAACCTTCATCAAATAATTCTTTCGCATACATGAAGCATGAACATTTATGCATATCATTTACTTGCATTTCTTCAGGATATTCTTTTAAGCATATTTTCATTGCATGTGGACAACGTGGACTAAATGCACATCCAGCAGGTAAATTTAACAAGTCTATTGCATTACCTGAAATAGGCACTAATCTTTCATTTGAATTATCTGCGGTAGGAATACTACGTAATAATCCCTTAGTATACTCATGTTTAGGATTATAGAAGATTTCGTCCGCAGTACCACGCTCTACAATTTTTCCACCATACATTACAAGTACTTCATCGCAAAGTTCTGCTACAACTCCTAAGTCATGTGTAATTAGAATAACTGCCATTCCCATTTTCTTTTGAATACTTTGGATAAGTTCAAGAATTTGAGCTTGAATTGTAACGTCAAGGGCTGTAGTTGGTTCATCCGCAATTAATAAATCAGGCTCACAACACAAAGCCATCGCAATCATAATACGTTGAAGCATACCTCCTGAGAATTCAAATGGATATTGTTTTAAACGTTTCTCAGGTGAGTTAATTCCTACAAGTTGAAGCATTTCAATAGCACGTGCATTAGCTTCAGCCTTTGTAGGTTTTACTTCTTTAAATCCATCAACATAGGATACAACTTTATTTCCAGATGCATCACGAGTTACTTGTTTTATTTTACAAGCAACTTTTTTTCTTCTATGAAGCATAATTGCTTCTCTAATTTGGTTACCTATAGTATATACAGGGTTTAAGCTTGTCATTGGGTCTTGGAAAATGATTGACATTTTTCCACCGCGGATCTTTGATAATTCTTTTTCTGAAAGACCAACCAATTCTCTTCCTTCAAGTTTTACAGAACCACCAACAATTTTACCAGGGGATGATAATATTTGCATTAAAGAATATGCTGTTACTGATTTACCAGATCCAGATTCTCCAACGATTCCTAAAATTTTACCTTTATCTAGGTTAAATGTTGAACCATCAACACTCTTTACTTCTCCAGCCGGAATAAAGAATGAAGTTTTTAAATCTTTTACCTCAAGAAAGTGTTCATAAGATGGTTTGTTTTCAATAATTTCTTCTTTATTTTCCATCTTACACACCTACTTTCTAAGTCTTGGATCAAACGCATCTCTTAGAGCGTCTCCAAGTAAATTTAATGCTAATACTATTAAACAAATTGCTGCTGCTGGTACATATAATCTATATGCATGATCTAACATTACTGAAAGTTTAGATGCATCTGAGGCAAGAGATCCTAAAGATGGCATTGGAAGAGCCACTCCTAATCCTACGTAGCTTAAGAATGATTCAGTAAAGATTGCAGATGGAATTTGTAATGCAGTCATAACAATAATAATTGACACACAGTTAGGTAATAAATGTTTAAAAATAATTTGAATTGGGGATGTTCCTATAGTGCGAGCTGCTAAAACGAATTCTTGTTTTTTAATAGCCATAATTTGACCACGTACCATACGAGCCATACTTACCCAATAAAGAAGACCATAAACTATGAATATCGAAATCATACCAACTCCGACATTTTCAAGGAACGTTCCTTCTATTTTATCTGTAAGCACTTGTTTTAAAACGACTGATAACAAAATGATGATTAACATATCAGGTAATGAATAAATAACGTCTACAATACGCATCATTACCATATCTACCTTACCACCACAGAAACCTGCGATAGCGCCATAAATTGTACCAATGATAAATACGATTATTGATGCGAATAAACCTACAGCAAGTGATACACGCATACCATAAACTACACGGATAAAATAATCTCTTCCCATATCATCAGTTCCGAAAATATGAGGGAATACACTTTCACCTGTACTCCTTAAATATTGTTCATAAGGACTATAATGGAATGGCTTGATGTTCGCAAAGTCATCTGAATTTCCAAGTGAACACCATGACATATACTTCATATCTGATGAATATTTATTAATAGCTAATTGTTCAGAATAATCATATGGCCAAAACATTGGAATAAATATTGCACATAAAATTAAAATTGCAAGTACAACTAAGCAAATAATAGCAATAGGATTATGTAATAATCTCTTAAATCCATCTTTCCAAAAGGAAGCTTGAGGTCTCATTTTTACTGCTTGTACTTTTTCTTCTTCTAATGCTAGTATAAAGTCATCAACATTAGGTTGTAGTGAAAATGGGTTTTTCTTCATACTTTGCCTCCTACTCTAAATCTACTCTTGGATTAACGACTTTATATAAAATATCACTAATCAAGATAAAAATAACAACTAACATGGAACAGAATACTGTTGTTCCCATTATCATTGGGTAATTCATTGCCGTAATCGCATTAATAAGTTTATTTCCAAGTCCTGGAACAGCGAAAATCTTTTCAACAACAAGTGATCCTGTAAGAATATATGCAATCATTGGTCCAGCATATGTAATAACTGGTGTTAATGAATTACGAAGTGCATGCTTAAATAAAACTTTAGCAGGTCTTACTCCTTTAGCACGAGCAGTACGAATGTAATCTGACTCTAGGGCATCTAGAGTTGAAGTTCTTGTAAGACGTACTATGTATGCCATTGGGTACAATGATAATGTTAAAACAGGTAAAACATATTTCTTAGGACCATGAGCAAGTCCAAAGTTAATAGGGAACCATCCTGCTTTAGCACAGAACCAATAAAATAATAGAGCTGCAATAACAAATGATGGTACTGCAACCATGGCAGTTGAGATAATCATAATTAATCTATCTTGCCATCTTCCCCTATATACGGCTGCTAAAACTCCAAAGAAAATACCGATTACGATAGCAAAAAAGGCAGCTAGTAAACCATTCACTGCTGATACTTTAAAACCTTCCAAAATTATAGAGTTAACTGCTTTTCCAGAATCTTTAAGTGAGATTCCAAATTCAAATCTAAATGCATTAACTAAGTATTTAAGCCATTGAACTACTAGTGGCTTATCTAGACCATATCTTTTATTCAATGCCGCAAGTCTTTCTTCTGTCATACCTTTTTCTGTTAAGAACGGCGAACCCGGAATAGCTTGCATTACAAAGAATGTAATTGTGATAACAGCTGCTATAGTTACTATGGCCATTAATAATCTTTTAACTATATACATTGCTGTTTTTGTATTCATATTAATTCCTCCAATTAAAAAATTAAAATAATGTTATACATTAAAAATAATAACACGCATATTTTATTACAATTATTATACAATTGTCAACAAAGAGCGCACATTTTTAAGTCATAAACAAAAATAATATTCCTATTTACCACACTATTATGACACAAAATATTTAAATGTCTATTATTTAATGTGGCAATATGAATTATTGTTAATATATTAGGTATCAAAGCGAATAAAATACTAATTTGACAAACAAGTAGTTGTAATATATAATTGTTTCAAACGAAGATACAGGAATAGTACTTATTTAAATTAATTAAGAGATAAGGTGGTTGGTGCGAACCTTATATATTTAAATAACGAATGGACCTTGTTGAGTGAATTAGCCGTAAGCTTGCGTTAAAAGCATAAAAGAGCCTATGTTATATATAATATAGGAATTAAGGTGGCACCGCGTTTAATCGTCCTTATTTTTTGAAATTTGGACTTTTTTTATTTTTTAAGGAGTGATATTTATGAAAAGATTATTATCAGGAATTCAACCAAGTGGTACTATAACACTAGGAAATTATATCGGAGCTATTAAAAACTTTGTAAAATTACAAAACGAACTTGAAGATATTGACTTCTTTGTATTCATTGCAGACTTACATGCAATAACAGTTCCACAAGACAAATTAAAATTAAGAGAAAACATAAGAAGCCTTGCGGCTATTTATGTTGCATGTGGCTTAGATCCTGCAAAGGTACATTTATTTATTCAATCTGAAGTTCCAGCACATGCTATGCTTGGATATGTAATGGAATGTACTTCATACATAGGTGAAATGGAACGTATGACACAATATAAAGATAAAAAAGTAAAACAAGTTGAAGGAGTACATTGTTCTCTTCTTACATATCCTGCTTTAATGGCTGCGGATATTTTACTATATGATACTGATTTAGTACCCGTCGGTGAAGATCAAAAACAACACCTTGAGCTTACAAGAAACCTTGCACAAAGATTCAACCAAAAGTATGGTGATACTTTTGTTGTTCCTGAAGCATTCATTTCAAAATCAGGCGCAAGAATTATGTCACTTCAAGACCCAACTAAAAAAATGAGTAAATCTGATCCAAATCCAAAAGGATATATAGCACTACTTGATGAAGATAGTGTAATAAGAAAAAAGATAATGTCTGCTGTAACTGATTCTATAGGAACAATTTCTTATGACCCAAAAGAGCGTCCTGGAATTTCTAACTTACTTACAATATACGATGTATTTACAAATGAAGGAATTGATACAATTTGTAAAAAATATGAAGGAAAAGGATATGCAGAATTTAAATCTGATTTAGCAGATATTATAGTTAAAAACCTTTCACCTATAAGAGAAAAATACAATGAATTAATCAAGAGTGATGAAATTGACAAGATTTTAGATGAAGGTAGAGATTACGCTTCTAAGATTGCGTTTAAGAAAATTTCTAAAGTCTATAACAAAATCGGACTTGGAAGAAAAAGATAGAGGTACTATATGAATGCATGGCAAATTACCCTTATAGTACTAGCATCTATCATAGGATTTTTTATAATACTTCTATTATTAATATGGATTATAGGTAGATCATATTGGGAATCAATAAAACAAAGAGATCCTGCCGCAAGACATTATTTACAAATAATTCTTACATATCCTGGAGTACACGCACTATTTTGGCATCGTATAGCCCACTTCTTCTTTAAAATTCATTTAAAATTACTTGCAGAAATTATTACATACCTTGTAAGATGTCATATCAATATTGAAATACATCCTGGAGCTACAATTGGAAAAAATTTCTTTATAGACCACGGAACTGGAGTTGTCATTGGTGAAACAACAATAATTGGTGACAACTGTACAATGTATCATGGAGTCACTTTAGGTGGACACGGAACTGCTCATGGAAAAAGACACCCTACAGTTGGAAACAATGTAATGATTGGAGCTGGAGCTACAGTATTAGGAAATATAACTCTAGGAGATAATGTAAAAATTGGCGCTAACGCAACAGTACTACAAGATGTCCCTGATGGATCAACAGTAATAGGTGTTAAAGGTACAATTAAAAATGTATAAAAAAATTCGAATGGAATATACCATTCGGACTTTTTTTATTAATATGAAGATAGTAAATCTTTATTATCTTTTTTGAATAATTTTAAATAATTAAATAACAACGAAAACATTAAGACAACTAAACATATAACAAACGATATTAAAATTGTTACTCCACTTACATTTAATAAATTAAAATCAACTACGCTATTATACATATATGCTTGATTGTTTCTATATACATAAAACAAATAGAATGCATTAGAAAATATTAATGATAGTAAGTATGTAATACAGATTTTAGAAACTATTATCTTAACTATATTTTCTAGGATAGGCTTCATGTATTAAAATACCCATGTTTCTTTTTTCGCTTTTTAATGAATTAAACACTATTAACATACTTATTGAAATTGTAAGTATTATGGATAGGGCAAATGCATATTTTTATACTTTTTCTTTTGAACAAAAATCATGCATCACTATTGATATATCAGTATTATATGGTGATATTATTTGATATTCTTTTTTCATCAAAATATTTAACTGCTTTTTTTAATTTACTAAAACCTGAAACATCTTTTGCGGCCATCGCATTTGATTTATTCATAATATTATTAAAATTAGTAATTGTTTTAGTTTCACTATCAAAAAATATAACTTCATTTAATTCTGTACCTGCATACATTCCTTTAAAAATAATTAAAATCACTCCATAGGCTCTAATTTAAACTGAATATCACTCACAGGAATAGTTCCTCCCTCACCTTTATAATGAATATAAAATTTATAAGCATTATGTTTTGATTCATAATTTGTAATATATCTTTCAACATAATATATATCAAAATCATCATTCAATTCTTGTATATAAAAATTTATAATTCTATAATTACTATACTCATCTAATGCACCAAATGTGTCAGGTAATACTAGTACAAAATTCTTGCTTCCTTCAAAAGTTATACTACTTCCAGCCTCATCTTTTCCAGATGCACCTACAAAATAACAATAATCAGGGGAAGTGGTTGTTGTGACTTCCCTAGATAAATCATATGCGTTAAAAGATCTAATCATACAATATGTATTTCTAGGAATAGTTATGATATATATATATACTCTAGATATTTAAAAAAATCACTAGGCGCATCACTTTTATCCCAATCAATTATTTCAGTATATTTAACTTTACCATCTTTTATTTTATAATAATAAGTTCTTACATCAAACGAATTGACATATTGATTAGCCTGAAAATTTCCAACATACACTTCTTGTTTTTTGTTTTTAGGTTCTATATAAATAACATCTGTATACAATAAATTTTCTAAATCCAAATATACTGTGCTTGTTTTATCACTACACCCTGCTATACAAAAAGCACTTATTACTATTAAAATAGTAGATATTATTAATTTTACAAACTTTTTCATAACAACTCCTCCTTTAGTTAACTTCTACATTTTGATATATTCCATACGTTGAACCGTATTCAAATATAGCTTCCATTTTAACATTTTTAAATTTTATATTTTTAATATATCCATAATTTTCAATGTAGAAAAATTCATATGATGTAGATATATTAGTATCATTAATTACTTCGATAATATATTCCTCACCCTTATTTAATTTGGAATTAGTTCTAATTTTAGTACCATTTTTAGATATATTTATTATTTGTGAATTATCCACACTGAAGTCATATATAGATGTACTTGATGGTACAAATAAATATTTATTAGTCGTAAACTTATAATTATATCCATTTACTGTATTATTTTCACTAATAGTGTCGTAAAGTTCTCCATTATATACTTCTGATGTAAACTTATGCATTACACTAATTTTCTTAGCACCATCAAAACATACATCAAATGCTAAATAAGTATCTATTATGGCTCCTAAAACTTTTTCATCAGTTGAATCATATGAATACGTATAATTAAATTTTGCATACGCATCCTTTTTTATACATAAATCTTTTTGTGTAACAATAAATTTTTTTATTAATCCACCGCTTCCAACTTGTTCAGTCTTGTTAGTGTAATCAATTTTTAAACTTTCTTTTATAATCGATTCATTTGTAATAATTTCACCAGTTTGAGAATTACTATATGATAAATATCCTATAGTGCTTTCTGTTTTCAAAAAAAGACCTATTACAGTAACTATATCACTTATCTTTCCACCAAACATTCCCAATAAATCTGTAACAATATCTAGCATATAATCTTCTTTTATTTCAATATTTTCGGAATCAGTATATTTTATAGCAGTATCTTCAATAATAGATTCAATAAAAAATAACCCTCTATTATTATTTGTTGTGTGTGTATTTGTAAATGATGAATTACAAACTATATTATTTATTTCATAATGAAATGCACTTTCCTCAAATGAATATCCATCAGGATAATTTGTAGGAATTGGTATAACAACATCTTTGTTAATTAATCTTTGTGAAAATGATACACTTAATGTTGAAAGCATTGATGGTAAATAAGCACCATTTCTAGTAACATCTACCGTAAAAAATCTAAATTGATGTACATCAATAGTATATGAGAATGTATTTTTGCGTTCACTTTTTAATAATTCAATTTTTTGTTTATCCTTTAGTGATGTTTTATAATTCACGTATATAACTTCATTTACAAAATAATTTCCTTCTTTTGAACCCACAAGATTATTTAAATATCCATTTCTTTTAGAAGTTATAATGTAGAAGAAATACTCATCACCATCGCTATAATATTCGCATTCGTGATTAAAATAATACCTAGGTATGACATTAACAATTGGATCATCGTCTAAAACATTATATTTCATTTCTATTTTTGACCCACTTACATTAAAACCGAATAATGATTTATGATAATCATCTATTATATAATTATTACCATTTTCATCACAAAACTTTTGTTCTTCATCTCCATTAACATACAACTCATTACTATTTTCGTATATGTCCTTATTGTATGTAAATGATTCGGCATGCACTTTAATGTTAAAAAGTAGAAACACGCTAATAAACACAATTACAAAACTAAAAAATGAAAACATTTTTTTCATAATTAATCACCCCATTCTAACTCCATTATACATAAATTAGGAATTATTTCAAATTATTTTGTGTAAACGTTTTCACACAGTATGCCCGAAAATTAATAAATTACATTTGTCTATAGTAAATAAAAAACTAAGAGAATAACCCTTAGTTTTCAAGCAATCATTATTTTAGATATTATAATCAAAAGCAACACGACTTTTTACTAATTCTTTTAATTTTTTTCCAAATTCAACATGAATAGGATTAGTTTGATATTTATCTAAATCTTCTAGACTATCAAAAGTTGCGTTTAGCATCATTTTATAATTATCATCCTTTAGTGGTGATACACTAAATTCTAATGATTTAACATAAGAAATTGATTTTAGTTTTTCACTTTCTTCTTTTAATTTTAGTACTAAATTAAAATCAACATCACCTTTTAAATCCCATAGTACAATATGTCGTATCATTATCCTTCTAAAACCTCATCTTTATAATATACTTCTTCACCATTATTTATAAATTTAGTATTAATTAATTTAATATTTTCGCATTCTTTAAGCGAGATTCCTTTTTCAGACTTAATTATAGAATCCTTAATTGTAATATTTGATATAGTGTCTTTTGTAATACCCTCAACAGAAAGTCCTACTTTAGACATATCGCATATTGCATTATCCACTACAATATTTTTGAAATATGGTATATCTTCTTTATCATCATTAACCTTATTTTCCTTTCCTTCAATACCAATTGAAGTTAAGGCATATCCCATAGTGAAAATAATAGCTTCTTCTTTAATCTTTAGCATGCGTGTGTTCTTTATTGTAATATTTTCTACAACACCACCACGTCCTAAAGCAGATTTGAAACGAATACCTACATCAGTTCCTATAAATGTGTTGTTCTCAACTAATACATTTCTTACTCCTCTTGACATTTCAGAACCTACTACAAATCCACCATGTGCTTCAAAAACTTTACAATCGTGAATCCATACATTCTCACATGGAACTTTTATTTTTCTTGCTTCTCTATTTTTACCAGCTTTTACACATATTCCGTCATCTCCAACTTCAAATACTGAATTGGCGATTTCAACATTTTCACAAGATTCAATATCAATACCATCACCATTTTGAGCATAGTATGGATTTTTAACTAAAACATTTCTTACAGTTAAATTCTTAACAAAAACCGGATGAATATTCCATGCTGGTGAATTAGAAAATACTGCATCCTCTAGTAAAACAGTGTCTGAATTCTTAATAGATACAAGATCTGGTCTATATGCATCCCAGTACTCTTCAGCCTCAGAAATTATTTTCTTATCTCCTGCTTTAATACCTTTTAATATATTTTCATTAGGATACCATATTTCAGTTTCTTTCATAACTTCTGTAACATTACTTTGCAATAGATGTTCCTTCCATTGCTTTTCTGTAAGTTTCCATTTTTTAATAGGTCTCCATAGATCCCCTGAACCATCAATTACACCATGTCCAATAATTGCGACGTTTGTTGCATTATGGATCATAATAGGTGATGCACATCTAAGTCTTTCTAATCCTTCCCAGTTTGCATTATATAGTGGATAATCTTCTTTATTCTTAGAAAACTTTAAAATAGCTCCGCTTTCTAGTTTTAAACAAACATTACTTTTAAGATACACAGGTCCTGTAAGATACAATCCACTAGGAACAACTACATATCCTCCTCCTTCTTTATTTGCTTTATCAATCGCATTGTTAATCGCATCTTTTGCATTAATAAATCCACCTTCTAAAGCACCGAAGTCTAAAATATTATATTCTTTATTTCTAAAATTTGGCAATTTAACATTCATCTTAACACCTCAAAAAAATTATATATTATTTAACCATTTTTTAAAGGAATAATTATCACAAAAAGAAAAAAATCTTCCTAATGAAAGTGTCAAGATAAAATAAACCAGTTTGGTCAACTTTTTTTGAACCACTATT